>JAHFFX010000160.1:0-4911 GCA_023247755.1 Candidatus Omnitrophota bacterium
CAAGTTCCCGCATATCCGTCTTGAGTCCCATGCGGACCGGGGGCAGTCCCACGCGATGAACAAGGGCTTGCAGCTTGCCCGCGGGAAAGTCATCGGGATCCTCAATGTCGATGATTTTTATGAGCCCGGTGCGTTGAACCGCATGCTGGCGCTGTTTGCGGGCTTGCCGCAGCCGGCTTTGCTGGTCGGCAACTGTTATGTGCGCGGTGAGAACGACGCGGTGGTCGACCACAACCGGCCGCAACGCCTGCGCCAGGAGGACCTTCTGGTGGGCTGGTCGATCAATCCCATTCCGGTGAACCCTTCCGCCTACCTATACAGCAAGGCCCTGCACGAGCGGATCGGTTTTTACAATGAGGACGATCACTATTCCCTGGATGTCGAATTTATTCTCAAGGCCGTGTCCGTCGCCCATGTTCGATATGTGGATGAATTTTGGGGAAATTTTCGGTTCATCAAAGGAACAAAGACCTATGAAGATAAGAAAAGCGGAGGAAACCATGACCGCATCTTGCGGCTGCTTGATTCCTACATTAAACGACTTTCCTTCCTAAAGCGGGTGAAGGTGCGGCTGATCCGGCTCATTTTCAAGAACCACAAGGTCCATTATTTCTATTCCCGGATCGGTTTTTATGCCGCCGATCCCAGAAGGCTCGGCGGCTTTTGGGCCCGCCGTTTTAAGAAGTTCGGTTCACCAAAGGCCAAACAGGATTTTGTCAGAAAATGAGTTCCTGATCCCCCAACGTTCTGCTATCCGATATCCTGACCTTATCCCCGCCAGGTCCGAAATCGTCCAGGCGATCTTTAAAATTATCCCTCCCCCCTGAAATTACCGCTGGTCAAGAAAAATGCTCGAAGCCGGAAGAAAATATATGTATACTAAATTCCTTAGAATAATTAATTTCGGGATAGGACCGCTTATTGAATATCCTGGATGAATTGCTTGAACTATCGTATTTTGGATAAGGGACCATGGCTCACGACGAACCCACCCCTCCCGCGACATCTCCCACCAAGGAACCTCCGCCCTTGCCGATTCCAAAGGGGAAGGAGGAGCTCATCTGGGAACAATGGAAGTACCGGCACGAGTTCTTTTGGAAGGCCTTCTATATCGTTTTTTTGACGACAGCGTTCATCAGCACCGTTCCGCTGTTCAAGTCCAACATCCTCACCGGCCTGGGGGTTGCCGCGTTGGTATTCCCGCTCTTTGGTCTGATTTGCGGAATCTATGGACGCATTCTTCTTGATGCCGAATACCAACGCCTTCGGGTTGTTAATAGGGCTTACACGACCTCGCCTTGGGTGCATGGTATCCCCAATAAGCCGCCTTATCGTACAGATGCAGGCAATCCTATTATTGAGCTCTTGAAACCGGCGATGCAGGTCGGCTTGATCTGGATTCCGATCTTGGCTTATTTTGTCGTTGCCTACGAACTTCAATATCCTCCGCCTCTCACCCCCACCAATGCCTGTCCAAGTAACGATACTGGATCGCTTCCGCCAGCTGCGCCGGTTCGATCCGCTCACCCCCTTCCAGATCCGCGATCGTCCGGGCCGCCCCCCAGATTTTAGCTAAGGGCGAGCCTCGCACAATTGCCAATGTCTATATTTTAACCCCACCAATGACGATCAAGATATCGGTACTGGATTGCTTCTGCTAAATGCGGAGGCTGGATAGTTTCGTTTTCTTCCAAATCGGCAATTGTGCGGGCGACCTTGATCACTTTGTCGTAAGCGCGCGCCGACAGTCCCAACTCCTCGATCGCGCTTTTTAAAAGCGCCTTGTTTTCCTCGGACAGCGGGCAATGCTTCTTCAACTGCCGGTGGTTCATCTGTGCGTTGGCGTGGAGGTTCTCCGCGGCCAGCCGGCCCAATTGCCGTTCCCGGGCGGCGCAGGTTCGTTCTTTGATCTGGGCCGAACTTTCCGACGGGGTCTGGGAAAGGATTTCTTCCGGCGGGAGGGACGCGACCACGAGGTGAATGTCGATGCGGTCGAGGAGCGGCCCAGAAATGCGCGCCAGATAACGTTCAATTTGATAGGAACTGCAGCGGCAGGGCTTGCGCCGGTCGGTGTACCAGCCGCAGGGGCAGGGGTTCATCGCCCCGACCAACATAAAGCTCGACGGAAAACGGATGGTCCGCGCGGCGCGGGAAACGGTCACGTATCGGTCTTCGAGCGGCTGGCGCAGCGCTTCCAGGACATTGCGGTCGAACTCCGGCAGTTCATCAAGGAAGAGGACCCCGTTGTGGGCGAGGGTGACCTCTCCCGGGCGCGGGACGGAACCGCCGCCCACCATCGCCACATCGGAGGCGGTGTGGTGCGGCGAGCGGAACGGCCGCTGTCGCATCAATCCGTGGGAATTGTCCACCGATCCGCTGAGCGAATGGATCTTCGTGGTCGAGAGCGCTTCCGCCAGCGTCATCTCCGGCAGGATGGAGGTGATGCGCTGGGCGAGCATGGTCTTGCCGGAGCCGGGCGGGCCGATGAGCAGGATGTTGTGCCCGCCCGCCGCCGCGATCTCGAGCCCGCGTTTGACATGGAACTGGCCTTTGACGTCGGAGAAGTCGGCCTCCGCAGGGACGTTGGGCGCAAGCAAAGCGGATGCATCGGCCTTAAAGCTGTGAATGGTCTGCGTGCCGTTAAGGAAATGGACCACTTCCAGGAGCGTGCGCGCCGGATAGACGCTGATATTCCGGGCGCAAGCGGCTTGTGCGGCGTTGGCCGCCGGGACGATCAATCCGGCGAACCGGTTTTGAGGAATGGAAGAAGCGACGATGAGCGTGCCGTCCACGGGCTGGATCTTCCCATCGAGCGAAAGTTCGCCGCAGATGACGAACTTCTTGAGCGCTTCGGCGTCCACCTGCCCGGTGGCGGCCAAGAGCCCCAGCGCGATGCCGAGATCGAAGGCCGGACCTTCCTTTTTCGTGTCGCCGGGGCTCAAATTGACGGTGATGCGTTCGAGGGGGAACTGGAAACCGCTGTTCTTGACCGCCGAACGGATCCGTTCCTTGCTTTCCTTGACCGCGTTGTCCGGCAGTCCCACGATGGCGATCGCCGGCAGGCCTCCGGCCACATCCACTTCGATGGAAATGGGATAGGCCTCGAGCCCCCAGAGGCCAAAGCTGTGCACCTGGGCGAACATGAAGATCGTTACCGAGAACTTTCTGGGCAGGATTCTAAGGGAGCGGGAGTCGGAACTCTTACTGTGGGTAGGCGCTCCGCCAGATCCTTCGGATCTGGCGGGACCGCGCCGCCTATTCGAAATTCAGAGGCGGCGGGGGGGGAAAAGGCCTTGCTTTTTTAAGGCCGGTAATTATAATGTAAGCTAACATAATTTCCGATGGACGTCAAATTTTCCTTGTTGGGCGGCCGGGTCCATTGGCCTGATCAAAATGCTTTCTCTTTCCCTTATAACGAGTTCGGTCCCAGAAAGAATCCCAGTATCCTTGTGAAAGACATTTTTCACGATATTATATCGAACAGAATTTTGATCATCACCCTGACGGTCTGGGCGATCGCCCAGTGCCTCAAGGTTCTGACCGGGGTCATCACCGAAAGAAGATTCAATTTCCGTTGGTTCATCGGTACCGGCGGCATGCCCTCGAGCCACGCCGCGGGTGCCACCGCGCTCGCCGTGACCTGCGGGTTCCAGCTGGGGTTCGATTCGGCGATCTTTGCCCTCGCCACGGTCTTCGCGCTCGTCACGATGTTCGACGCGCAGGGCGTGCGCCGCTCGACCGGCCAGCAGGCGACGATCCTCAATAAGATCCTGGATGATATCTATTGGCAGGGTAAGATCGAGGATGACCGGCTCAAGGAACTTATCGGGCACACGCCCTTCCAGGTCCTGATCGGGGCTTTGCTGGGAACCGGGATGGCGGTCTTTTTCTATAAGTATTGGCTTAAATGAGGCGCGGACGGATATTCAAGGAGATTAGCGATGCGTAACCGAATTATTTTGATTGCCGGGGTGACTTTTGTTGCGGTCCTGATCCTCACGGTGGCGCTGCGCGGCCGCAAGACCGATTCGGTCGCCATTGCCGCCCGCACGTCCGCCCAGGAGTTGTACACGCAGGCCTTGTCGATGAAACAAAGCAATCGGATCGATAAGGCCAGGGAGCTTTATCAGGAGATCCTCTCCAATTATCCCGATTACGAAGGTGTGGAGAACGCCCAGAAGGACCTGGAGGAGGTGAGCCTCAAGATCATCACCTCCGGGGTCAAATCGCCCAAAGCGGTCACCCATAAGGTGGAACCCGGGGATTCGCTGGTCAAGATCGCCAAGAAATACAACACGACGGTGGACCTCATCAAGAAAAGGAACAATATCTCCGGGGACGTGATCCGCGCCGGCCAGCAGCTGTCGATCTACGCCGGGGATTTCAGCGTTTTCGTGGACAAGTCCCAGAACATCCTCATCCTCAAGGACGGCCAGCAGATCATCAAGGTCTACCACGTTTCGACGGGCACCAACAACAGCACCCCGATCGGGGACTTCAAGGTCACCACCAAGCTCGTCGACCCGGTGTGGTTCAAGAGCGGAGCCATCATCCCCGCCGAAAGTCCGCAGAACGAGCTCGGCACCCGCTGGCTCGGGTTCGACCTCTCCGGGTACGGGATCCACGGCACGAATCAGCCCGAAACGATCGGCCAGCAGGTCACCGCCGGCTGCGTGCGGATGATCAACCGGGAAGTGGAAGAACTTTTTGATATCCTTCCGGTCGGCACCAAAGTGACCATCGTGGATTAAGGCCTATTAGAAGATCCTAAGTTCGAAATTCCAAACTCTAAGCAAATACAAAATCCAAATTCCCCGACGTTGCTGTTTGGAACATTGCGATTTTGAGCCTTTGGATTTGTTTAGGATTTAGGGTTTTGAAATTAGGATTTTAAATTGTAAGCTGAGGTAA
>JAHFFX010000160.1:4921-5296 GCA_023247755.1 Candidatus Omnitrophota bacterium
AAAACCATGATCTTGGATTTTGAAAAACCCATTCTGGAGCTCGAGGCCAAGATCAACGAGCTGCGGAACTTCGGATCGACCAAGAAGGTCAATATCGGCCCCGAGGTCAAGAAGCTCGAGCAGAAGCTCGAGAAGATGAAGGAGGAGGTCTACACGAACCTTTCTCCCTGGCAGCGGGTGCAGCTCGCGCGCCACCCAAGGCGCCCCTACACATTCGATTACATCAAGCTGATTGCCACCGATTTCCTGGAATTGCACGGCGACCGCCTGTTCGCCGATGATCTGGCGCTGGTGGCCGGGCTGGCCAAGATCGGCGGCCGGGATGTGCTCATCATGGGCCACCAGAAAGGGCGGGACACCAAGGAGAACCTTTTG
>JAHFFX010000161.1 GCA_023247755.1 Candidatus Omnitrophota bacterium
CAACGGGGGCAGACTGTAAATCTGCTGCACACGCTTCGGAGGTTCGAATCCTTCTCTGCCCATTGGGTGTTGAGTGTTAAGTGTTAAGGGTTAAGGGTTAAGGGTTAAGGGTTAAGGGTGACCCCCTTAACACTTAACACTTTCAACTTGACGTTAATGATGCCGCGGGAGTAGTTCAGTGGTAGAACTCCAGCCTTCCAAGCTGGTAGCGAGGGTTCGATTCCCTTCTCCCGCTCCAGTTCTTCGTCGCGATCCGATCCGTTAATTCGATCATTGACCGGATTTCTTTCCGCTTTCTATTTTAAAATTCAACAAAAGGAGTTCCCATGAAGCGCATCGGCATCATCACGAGCGGCGGTGACTGCGGGGGTTTGAACGCCGTCATCAAGGGCGCGGCCCGGATGGCCCGTAAGAACGGCATCTCCCCTTTCATGATCCCCCACGGCTATGCCGGTTTGTACAATCTTGTGGATTGCGATGCGATCGTCGAGCTGACCGAAGAGCGGATCGATGACATCGACGCCAATCTCGCCGGATCGGAAGCCGGGCATTCCCGCGTGAAGATCAAGGCGATCAAGGACGAGAAGAAGTACGAACGCATCAAGGAGGGCCTCAAGAAGTTCAAGATCGATGCGCTGGTCATCAGCGGCGGGGACGATTCCGGCAGCGTCATGGTCGACCTGACCAAGCAGGGCTTCAAATGCGTGCACGCCCCCAAAACCATGGACCTGGACCTGCAGACCTACTCGGTGGGCGGCGATTCCACCATCGGCCGGATCGCGCAGTTCGTGGAAGACCTGAAAACGACGGCGATCACCCATCGGCGCGTCATGGTCATGGAGGTTTTCGGACGTTACGCGGGGCACACGGCATTCCGCGGCGGAATCGCTTCCGAAGCCGATGCCATCCTTATCCCGGAGGTCCCGGTGGACTTCGATGTCCTTTATTCGCATTGCAAAAGCCGTTACTGGAACAGGCTTTTGACGAGTGATGTCCGCGGCGGGGCCTACATGGTGGTCGTGGCCGAAGGCCTCAAGGGCGCTTCCAGCAAGGAGATCGTGGATGAATCCGCTCCATCGGACGCTTTCGGGCACAAGCGGCTGGCCGGCGCAAGCAAGTACGTCGTGCAGGAGCTCACCAAGCGCTTCCAGGCGGACCCGGAAACGACGGAGCTCATGAAGAAGACCAAAATGTACATCAAGGATATCAACGACATCCCGGAGATCCGGGCGGTCAACCCGGGGCACCTGGTGCGCTGCGGGCACTCCTCCCCTTACGATGTGAATTTCGGCATGGAGATCGGGGCGGCGGCGGTGCAGCTGCTGCTTAATGACATCTTCGGTGTTACCGTGGCCAATGTCAAAGGTAGTACCGTGCAATACATGGCCACAGCGGATGCGATCAAGCAGCGCTATGTGGACCCGGACCTGATCGCCTTCTATGAGAATTTAGGCGTGTGTTTCGGCAGGAATCCGGTTCCCATAAAGATGAAATTCCAGAAAGTGGAAGGAGCCTTCGAGCGGCATTTGTAGGTTTTGCGGAGGGAAAATAAAGACGTGGGGCCGGCCCCGCCATCGGCGGGGCCGGCCCCACGCGCATTTCGGGATCAGAACTTCAGGTTCATCCCGGCCACGAAGTTCCTCCCCGGCGCCGGGAAATGGTCCTTGTTGGTCGAGGTCGAGCTCTTGACCACGTAGGTGTTGTACATCACATCGGTGAAGTTGTTGACCCCCCAGAAGACCTCCCAGGGGCCCACGTGGTATCCCAGCTTCGCATCGAGCGTATAATATTGTTTCACCGGCGGCGTCGCATTGAGCGTGTCGTTGATGGCGAAGCGTTCGCCGACGTAGTTGCCGATCAGCGAGAATTTGTAATGCTTCAGGAATTCCGTGTCGAAGCCCGCGCTGGCCTGATGCCGGGGCGCCATGGGGATGTCCTTCTTATTGAATATCCCGTCCTGGAATCGCGGGTCCTGATGGTTATAGTTCGTGAAGATCTCCATCTTCTCAACGAACGGGACATCGACGAACTTGTCGATATCGGTCCTAAGGCCTATCTCCTCCCCGATCCTGCGGGTCCGGTCGTAATTGCGGTTCGACCCGAAGAACACGGTGACCGGATCGAAGAAGATCTCGTTCTTGTTGTCGATCATGTAGGGTGTGATGGTCAACTGGGCCTTGTCGTTGAAATTGTGCTTAAGGCCGAACTCGTACTGCACGCCGGTCTGCTGCTCAAGGTTGGTGTTGAGTCCCGCAAAGGTGTCATACCATTCATCGGTCGCCAGGAACCGGAACGTCTGCTGGGCGCTCACATGCACATTGGAGCCCTTGGCGTATTCGTATTTTGAACCCACCATATACACATTCACTTTCGGGTCCTGCGTGTCATAGAACAGCGTATCCCGACGGTCGAACGTATAATACGCTTGATGGTAGCGCGCGCCGCCGTTGAGGAACAGGTGTTCCAGCAGTTCGAATTCCGCGTAGGTGAAGCCCGCTAGCTCTTCCTTGGAAATGGTGAGGTTATCGGAACTCGCACTTAATCCCGCCCCGGAACCCAGGATATCGTTGGTGCTGTCGTAATAATCGAAGCCCGAAACGAAATTAACCTCCCGGTTGAAGACGGTATGGTTAAACACGTATTTCGAGGTGATCCCCAGGGTATCGATGTTGCGCCGGGTAGCGGTCGCCCCGGAGGAGCCGAAGTCGAACCAGGCATAGGTATCGCGGTTACGGTAGGACACATCGGTCATCAGGTGTCCCCAATCCAGGTTCTCCGGCCAGGGGCTCACGTCGAAGGTCATCTTGAAATAGCGGTCCTTGGAGGAGGCGAAGTCGTTGGGGTTGGCCGTCCCCCGGCGGCCCAGGGTCGCAAGTTCCGTATAGTTGAGCCCTCCGGGAAGCTGATAATCATCCGTATGCCAGCCGACATCCAGATCGAGCCCCAGATGTTCCGAAACCTTGTAATCCATCCGGGTGTTGTAGTCCGCTGCGGTGAACTCGCTGTTGTCCCGATAACCATTGGTGTTGTAGTACTGGCCATAAAAATTGTAGCCAACGTTGTGTTTTCTTCCGGATAGCTCAAGGTCGCTTTTGAGGGTCTCGTAGTCCCCGTAGGAGCTGCCGATCTTTCCATGCAGGTCTCCCCGCCCCTTTTTCGTGATGATGTTGATGACGCCGCCCACGGCGTTGTCGCCGTAAAGCACGGAACCCGCTCCCCGCAGGATCTCGATGCGTTCCACGGAATCGAGCGGGATCTGGGTCAGGTCAGGTCCGGAAATATCCACGGTGTTGACCTTCCGGTCATTGACGAGGACCAGGACGTTGCGCGTCGCCGTGTCCCCAAAACCGCGAATATCGACAATGGAGGTCTTGACGGTCCCGTTGTCATAAATGCTCACCCCCAGTTCCTGTTTGAGGATGTCGGGCAGGGTCCGGGCGTTGGAGGCTTCGATCTTGGCCCGATCGATGACCGAGACGTTCCCGGCGATCTTGTAATCGTGCTGGGCCATGCGGCTGTAGGTGACGATGATCTTATCGAGCTCAATGGGAGTTTCCGGGGCGGCCAGAAGGTATTCCTCGGCGGCCATAGCCGGCCGGCAGAGCAATAAAAGAGCGATACCGGTGATGGTGAACAAATTGCTTCGTAACATAGCAGATCCTTTCTTGATAAAAAAAGGCCCAGCCCCGACTTGCGTCGGGGCTGGGCCTCCCTGTTTTAAAACCCAGTTTATGCGTTTATTGCCGTCTCTCGCGGCAAATCACTTTAACTCGCTGGCAGGTCTTCTGACTCTCCTTGCTTTCCGGCGGCCTTCCCATCCCTTTAGAGCGGAA
Organism: Candidatus Omnitrophota bacterium; assembly: GCA_023247755.1. Taxonomy (GTDB): domain Bacteria; phylum Omnitrophota; class Gorgyraeia; order Zapsychrales; family JAHFFX01; genus JAHFFX01. The sequence goes on from JAHFFX010000161.1 coordinate 3,834, forward strand.
CAGTGGCGTTCTTTGCCAGAAAGACAGTCTCTGATAAAAACAGAGGCAGGATCACAGCGGCGGGACCGTTTCCGATTTATACGGAATTCCCTTACCAGCCGAGATAAAATCACTCCATTAAAAGAACGCGTCCCCAGCGGTTGGCTCTTACCCGGGACGAAACAAACTCATAAGCTCCGAACAAAACGGCGCTGTACAGCAAGGTGCTGATCAAAGTGCTTCTAAAGAAAGGAATGGCCATGATGAAGCATTGTCTCAGGCCCTCGATCGTATGCGGATAAAGGTTGGGTTCCCACAACCACGTTCCGAAATTGGTCACCATGAAAAAGAAGATGGCCGACCACAGATTGACCCCGAGAACCCCGGCCCAGGTGAAATTCTTGCGTAGGGTCGAACCGAACAGGGAAATGACCGCGATGCTCCCCCAAGTGAACAGGATGGTGGAATGGAATCCGATCACCATATCGGAGGCGATCATGAGCGCCAGCGGAAAGATCACCGCATATTTCCGCGGAAAGGTGGCGCCGCTAAATAGAGCCAGAGAAACGACGGGCGTGAAATTCGGCACATGAATGATGAACCGCGACAAAATCCCGATGATCATAAGTATGATTGGCAACATGTTTTTCGCTCCTTGGTAAAGTAGGCTTACTATAAAAAAGATCGGAGGAACTGTCAAGCACTTTGTCCTATCGATTGCTCAGCGGCGCGGCAAACTTTTCTGGAAGGCGGCTGGCAGAAGCTCCAGAAGGTCGCTCGCGATCAAGGAGACCTTTCCGATTTTCTTTGCGGCGAGGTCCCCGGCTTTTCCATGAACATAGACGGCATGACGGGTGGCTTCGAACGCCCCGATCCCCTGCCCCAGAAAGGCCGCGATGATCCCCGTGAGGACATCCCCGCTGCCCGCGGTCGCCATGCCGACATTGCCGGTGGTGTTGACATATATCTTTCCGGCGGGTGAAGCCACGATGCTCCGTTGCCCCTTGAGCAGAAGCGTGCAGCGATACTTTATCGCGAACCGTTTCGCTATCCCCTGCCGATCGCGCTCGATGGCCGATGTGTTGAGGCCGGTCAACCGCGCCATTTCTCCCAGATGGGGCGTGAGGACCTTCGGCGTGTTTGTTCTAAGAAGGATCTGCGGCGCCGGCGCGACGGCGAATAGGGCGTCCGCATCGATGACCAGGGGACGCTCGATAGAAACGACGATTTTCTTCACTAAGGAAAGCGTATCTTTGTTTCGGGACAGTCCCGGGCCGATCGCCACGGCGTCAAACCTTTGCCGTTCTTTCTCTATAAGGGGAAGTGCCCGGCTCGAAAGCGATTGCCCTCGGGTTTCCGGCAAGGACAGCGTCATGACGACCGGAGAGATCTTCTTCTGCAGAGCGGTGTTGAGGCTTTGGGGAACGCCGACCGTGACGAGGCCGGCCCCGGCGCGCATCGCGG
>JAHFFX010000162.1 GCA_023247755.1 Candidatus Omnitrophota bacterium
GACGGGGTGGGGGGGCGGGTGCTGCCGATCTTTCCGCAGAACACGCCTTCCTGGGTTCGGGAAAATCCCGTTAAGGTTTCGGGCGGGGTGGTGATCTATGATTATGGGGAAACGGCGTCCCGGCACGATCCCCAACGGTATCCCTTTATTGGAGCAAACTTTGCCTTTCGCCGGGAAGTGTTCGGACAATGCGGCGGGTTCCGGACGGACCTTGTCTTTGGTCCGCGGATCGCCCTCGGAGAGGATTCGGAATTCATCCACCGGCTCATACGGAAAAACATGAACCTTTATTATTGCGGAGGGGCCGTCGTCCGGCATCCGGTCGACCTGAGCCGGATCACCCTGCGGCACGCCGCCCGTTGGGCGACGGCGCTGGGACATTTCGACGCCCGGATGGAGTTCGAAGAAAAACGCGGGAACATGGTTAATTTTCTCGGCGTGCCCCGTTATCTGTTCAAGAGACTCCTGAAGGGTCTGGTGTTGCTGCCGGTATCCTTGTGGAGCAGTTTTTCCCGGTATGATTGGGTCCGCGGGTTCTTTCGGACCGTTGGCATGATCCGGGAGTACCGGGCGTTAGGGAACAAAGGGAATGATCAATGAATCAAGAAAGAGGCTCAGCGAAGTCTTACTGCACTTGCCGCGGCAGTCGGAAAAAATATGCAAGGTTTCATCAATAAATGAATAGCTTAAAACTTACCATTTATGACTGAGAATATCCCCAAAGTCAGCGTCATCATTCCGACCTACAACCGCGCCAAGTTCATCGGCCGGGCCCTGGACAGCGTCCTGGGGCAGACGTTCACGGATTACGAGGTCATCGTCGTGGACGACGGCTCAACGGACGGCACCCGGGAGGTCCTGGAAGCAGCTTACGACGGAAAGATCAAATACATTTACCAGAAGAACGGCGGCGTTTCCGCGGCACGCAACCGGGGGATCAGTGAGGCGCGGGGGACCTACGTCGCGTTCCTCGATTCCGACGATTTCTGGGTTCCCGAAAAGCTCGCCGAGCAAGTGGAGATCCTGGACAACCATCCGCGCGTGGGGATCGTCTACGCCCGCATGCCCATTCTCAACGACCGCGCCCAGATCATCGGCTGGAAACCCGCCGGCGTTTCGGGACGCAATTTCAAGGAACTTCTGGAGGTGTGGGGGGACCTGCCGACCTCCACGGTCATGACCAGAATGGAATGCTTTCACCGGGCGGGAGTGTTCGATACCGATTTACCCACCATGGAAGACATCGACATGTGGATCCGCATCTCCCGTTTTTATGACATCTATGAGATCGAAAAGACGGTTTTGGCCTATTATTCCCGGCATGAGCGTCAGACGACGATGGACCGGATCAAGACATACCGCGGCCTTTTGTCAGTGTACGAGAAGGTCCTCCGGGAATTCGCCGCCGACGTGCGGGTGGACGTCATGCGGGAACGCATCGCCTTCAGCGAGTATATGCTCAGCCGGGCGTACTACAACCAGGGGATGCCGGACCAGGCGCTGGTCCATCTCTCCCGCACGATCCGTTCCTATCCTTACATCGGTCTGTTGCTGGTCCCGCAAACGCCGTCCTCGCTCAAGAAAGGCATCGCCATTGGCAAGCCCTACGCTTTCTGGCTGGTGTGTTTCCTTCGGTCTCTGGGCAAAATCGACTCCGGCCGACCACAAAAAGCGGCTGGCCGCAGAACGATCGCGGATGATCACCGCTGGCTCCAAAAAGCCCCCGGCGGCCAGGACACGACATCGGCGAAGATCATCATCGATGTCAATCCCATCCTCAAGGATGAAGTGACCGGCATCGGGGTCTATACGCTGAACCTGGTGAAATATCTGTGCCAGCGGCAGGATATCCCGCAGAACATCGTGCCTTTTTATAACAAGAACCTTGAAGGGTATTTTGCCAACTATGAGGGGGTTCTTCCTTCCATCCTGCACCGGGCGCACGACCGGATAGCTTATCGGATCTTCACGGGCGCTGAAATCGGGCGGTTCTCGCGAAGGATCTATGATCTGCTGATCTACGGACGCATGAAATCGCTCGGGGGCAAGGCCGTTTTTCACGGGACCAGTTTTTTCCTGCCGCGCCTGCCGAAGAATGTCAAGAAGGTCGTCACCATCCATGACCTGTTCTTTCTTCGGGGCCAGGATGCCGAGATCCCTTATATCCGGGACCGCATGAGGGCCATCACCGAATTCTCCTGCCATTCGGCGGACCGGATCATCGCCGTCTCCCGCGCGACGAAAGCGGATATTCTCGAGTTCTTCAAGGTCGATGAAAAGAAGATCGAGGTGATCTATGAGGGAGTGGATGAGTGGTGGGGGCAGACCGACACGCCGTATTTCAACCGGGCGGAATTTGCCCGGAAGCATCGATTGCCCGAGAAATTCATTCTGTTCGTGGGGGCGACCAACCGGCGCAAGAATTTGCTGACCCTGGTGAGGGCGATCGCCAAACTTAAACGCACGGATATCCATCTTCTGGTGGTGGGAAAACCGGGTAATCAGCACACCGAGATCCTCCAATGCGTGAAAGCGAACGGCCTCAACGACCGGATCAATTTTTACGGCTATTGTCCGGATGAGGAGCTGAAGGGCTTGTATAAGTCGGCGCTGGCGTTCACCTTCCCCTCGCTATACGAGGGTTTCGGCCTTCCGGTCCTCGAGGCGATGGCCTGCGGCGTTCCGGTGATAACGTCGAATAGTTCCTCCTTGAAAGAACTTTTTGCTTCCACCGCCTTATTGGTGAACCCTTTGGCGGAAGACGAACTGGCCCGGGCCATCGAGCGGGTCGCTGACGATCCCGGCCTGCGGGCCGAATTGATCGCCGCGGGGATCAAGCTGAGTGGGAAATACAGTTGGAAAAAAATGGCCGATGAGACGATGGATCTATACAATCGGATCTTAGCTGAGGACTAACATGAGAATTTCCATCGAAGCGCATTTCCTGAACCATCCTATCCGCAGCGGCCTTCTCACATACACCGAAGGGGTGGTGGAGGGCTTGAGCCGGACGGACCGGGATAACCGCTACTCGCTTGTCTTCTACTCGGTGTTCAAGAAGGCCGGCGAGATGCCGGGGCCGCTGGGGTCCAATTTTACAAAGTGCGTTCTGCCTGTCCCGGACCGCAGTTTCCGGGGGAAACAGCCGCTGATCGACCATCTGGCCCTTCCGGCGTTCCTGAAATTTAATAAGGTCGATGTCTTTCATCGCGCTGGCGGTTATACGCTGCCCGCCGTACGTGGGGTCAAGAAGATCCTGACGATCCATGATCTTCGTTCCCTCACCATCAACGATAATTTCTTCTCACAGGACCTGTCCGGTTACCGGGCGGCCGTCCGCGAGGCGGATGTCTGCGTGACGGTCTCGGAATGCACCAAAAGGGACATTGTCAAGTATCTGGAGCTGTCCGAGGAGAAGATCCGGGTCATCCCGCTGGCCGCCGAAAGCCGATTTCAACCGGCCTCCGAGCAAGAGGTGGGCCGGATCAGGCAGAAATTCGGTTTATCGGAACCGTTCTTTCTTTCCGTGGGTTCCGTCCCCCGAAAGAACATCGAGGGGATCTTGAAGGCCTTTGCCGCGGCGCGGCGCCGGGGTGGATTCACTCTGGCCGCCTGCTGCAACCGCGATCTGGAGAAATACCGGGCCCTGGCGGAAGCGCTGGGGATCGCCGGGAAGGTGAAATTCATCAAGTATGTGAGCGATGCCGATCTGGTGGCCCTGTTCAGCGCCTGCCATTGCTTTCTTTTTCCTTCCCTGTATGAGGGGTTCGGATTGCCGATCTTGGAAGCGATGCAGTGCGGAACACCCGTGATCACCGCCAACGATTCCTCCTGCCCGGAAGTCGCGGGGGAGGCGGCCGTATTGGTGGATCCCAACAAAATTGAAGAAATCAGTGAAGCCATCGACCAAATGTGCCAGAATGAATCCTTACGAAGGAATCTCATCGGGAAGGGGTTCGAACGCGCCCGGCACTTCGACTGGAACGCCTCGGCGAGGGAAATCCGGAAGGTTTATGAAGGGGATCGCCGTTGAATTCCCGCGTTGCCCCTTCGGGAAAGCGGTCTTAATAAGCAGATCCTATGCCCAGTGACTTCGAAGAGGACATCAAGATTTTCAGGTCCGTCGTGTCCAACCCCCTGGAACTTTTCCTGGAACAGGGGCTTTGGGTGGTGGCGGTTTACCGCTTGAGACAATGGGGCAAGCGGTTCAGATCTCCCATCATGGGTGTGCTGTTGTTGAAACCCCTCGCTTTTCTTTTGTACAAATTCATGGAGATCGTGACCGGGAATACCATACCGGCAGGGGTTCAGATAGGAAAAGGGCTTTACCTGGGCCAGCATGGGATTAATCTGCACCACATGGTCAAGGTGGGGGAGAACTGTTACATCGAACCCGGGGTCATTGTCGGCACCCGCGGGGTGGGATACCTGGGCGCTCCCACGATCGGCGATAAGGTTTATCTCGGAGCGGATGCGAAGGTGCTGGGGGATATCCACATTGGGAACAATGTCATCGTCATGGCCAATTCCGTCGTCATTGAAGACGTGCCGGATGGCGTTACGGTCATAGGAGTGCCGGCTAAAATCATGAGGGATCGGTAATATGGGTATTATTGCTTTCATTAAAATGCTGGCGCCGCTGACGCTTTATGGTTTGGCCATCGTCCTCATGATGTGCGCGATGCTGGGAAAGGTCCGCTGGGCGCTGGTCCAGGTCGTGCTCTTGCTGCCCCTGCGTAATGTGGTGGAGAAGCTGCAGGACTTCCCCGCGGGGAACCAACTGATCGACCTTCTGCTCATGTCGATGATCGTGGGGTGGGTGGTCACCACGGTGCTCAACCGAAAGTCGATGTTCGCCCCGACCTACTTGAATATCAGCATATCTTTCATGATCATATATATGTCTTTCTCCATGCTCCTGGGCAACAACTTCCTGCATGGATCCATGCTGAGCATAGACCTTGGCGAATCCCGCGTTCAGGACTGGAAGAATTTCTGCCTCTTCCCGCTGCTCTTCTTCATCACGGTTAATAATATCCAGGACAAGGTCTGGGTCCGGCGGATCTTTCTGACCATCTGCTTTACCATGGTCATCATGAACTATTACTTGACCAGTCAGATCAACGACTATTCCTCACTGGTCTCCCGCAACAAGATCCACGGGACCTTCGAGTTCCTCGGCCCCAACGAAGTGGCGGCCTTTTACAACGAATATACCATCATCCTCATGGCGATCTATTTTTCGCTGAAAAGGAGCCTGAGCAAATGGC
>JAHFFX010000163.1 GCA_023247755.1 Candidatus Omnitrophota bacterium
ATGCGGTAAGCGTAGACGTAGCGCGAGGATTCCCCGCCGTTCGGCCCGCCCTTGCAGCCCTTCTTAAGGAAAACGGCCTCGACCTCTTTGGCGACCACTTCCGAACCGGCATCGAGGTAGACCCAGGCGCCCTCTTTCTCGCTGACGTTATGGCCGACGAACAACTGTTCGCGCGGGGTGGCGGAAATACCGACATACCAGGCGGGATACCCCTTCCCGGATCGGTGGATCCGATCTTCGATCTCTTGTTCGACACTCATCACATACCTCCCGCGGTTGAACGAATATGAAAAACTTAATCGGTCTTTGGTCTTAGCTCACAGGTCATGGCGATGAGCCATGAGCAATGCGCCAAGAACCATTTCACTTCGACTTCTTTCCCCCCGCTGCTCCTATTCGTCGCAGCTTGGGGGTAAATTCGCGCGCTCACTTACGTCGCTACGCTCCGTAAGTTATGCGCTCATTTAACATAGGCCTTAACGATCTTCTGGTCTTCCTTCGGCCGGTCATTGGGGCCGGCGGGGCACTGCTCGATCAATTGCACGATGTCGTAGCCGGCGACCACTTCCCCGAAAATGGTGTGCGCCATGTTGAGCCAGTCCGTGGGCGCGGTGGTGATGAAGAATTGCGAGCCGTTGGTGTTGGGCCCGGCGTTGGCCATGGCGAGGATCCCAGGCTTGTCGAACTTGAGCTCCTTGCGGAATTCGTCCTGGAACTTACCGCCCCAGAGGCTCGCGCCGCCCCGCCCCGTTCCGGTCGGGTCGCCGCCCTGGATCATGAACTTCTTGATGCAGCGGTGGAAGATCACGCCGTTGTAATATCCCTTTTCGACCAGACCCTTGAAATTCTCCACCGTCTTGGGCGTCTGTTCGTCGTAGAGTTTGACCTCGATGTTGCCGCGATTGGTTTCAAGCACGATGGTGGTTTGTTGCGTCATTCCATCCTCCTTTAAATTGCGAAATTGAATTCAACAAAAGAGATTTCTCGCCTTCATTAGAAGTCCCCGGCCCGATGCGAGCATACCAAGGCCGTCTATTCGATACGGTACAGCATGTAGCCGACATAATTCCTTCGCCAAAAAAGGCCCTGCCCCTTCTCAAAGTGAGACCACCAGTCCGGAGAGCCGGGGAAGGAAGCGTACTCCACCGGGACCAAGTATTTCAGGATATCGACATAAGGGTAGCGAACATCCACGGAATAGGTCGCGATCCTTTTGATTCGATAGTCCAATTTCTCAACGAACTCCGCCAGGAACGTCCGATACAGATCCACATCCAGCAGATAGATACGGCGCGCTGGTCTTTGCCCCTCGACCAGCTCGGCGAACTGTTCGAGCTTCGTGCATTGTTCCGGCGCGGTGACGGCCCCGAAGAATGTGTATTTTGCCATGGCGAGGGGCCGCCGTTGCACGCTGGCAAGATAATAGTCAATGTCCTTACCTACCAGCCCCGCCGATATCAGGACGTTGCCCGCGCCGCCGCCCGAGTCCTCGACTATCCGGCGGGCCAGGGTTTCGGCCGAACGGTTCATATCCCGGTACATGCGGAATGCGGCTACCGGATTCAGGGCCTGGTCGACAAAAACCACCAGCATTATCAACACAAGCAGCGCCGCCGGATATCTTACCGGCAGCATGGGCCCGCGGCTCGACCACCAGACCATCAATCGCTTGATATGCCATAGAAAGATCATGGCCAAGGGACCGATCGCGTACATAAAGTATACCTCCGATCCCCCGAAAAAGATGAGAAAAGGCAGCCACGACAGCAGGGTCCAGACGGCAAGGATCCGATTTTCCGGCCAGATGGAAAGCGATATCCAGACCAGCATGATTAGGGAAAGCCCCTGCGCCAGCGGCGCCAAAGTGCTCCGCGGAGAAACAAAAAGAGCGGCATACCCGATAAGCAGAAAAAAAACGGCCGGTAAACGCATCACGCTCCTCTTCCCTTGCCCTTCAAGGGCCCCAATGGCCAGGCCCAAGACGCCCAGTAAGGAAAGCATCGGGGGCACGGTGAAAATAAAATGCGGGATGGCTTCGAAATGGAATTGCGCAAAGGAAAAGGTGTGGGAATATGCGCTTTTATAAAAGAGCGAAGACAGAACGACATTCCGGAAAAAAACAAGATTAATGAAGAATGCCGGAAAGAACGAATGAAGAACGAACGGGACCAAAATGCATAGGAACAGCCAGTCCCTTCTGGCGCTGACAAGCTCGGCCAGAATGATAATGTAAAGACCTACACTAATGTATTCCTTTATCAGCGGCCCGGCGACGGCGGCCAGAAGAATCGGGATCACCCACCGCCAAGACCGGGTTTCCTTGAAATTCAGATAACTCCAAAGGACAAGGCAGACGAGAATCACCACCAACCCCTGAAAACCGGTCGCCCCGCTCCAGGTGCCCGTGATCGCCGGAAGGGAAAAGGCCATAAGGAGCGCCCCCCCGGCCGCGATTCCATGGTCCCGAAGCAGCCGAAAGCCGACGAGATATATGAGCGCAGCACCTATCCCCAACAAAGAACTGTGCAGCCAGACCAGGACGATCGGCAGATCGTTGAACACCCGGAACGTCAGTATGGTCCAAATGAGATTGAGAACGTGCAACGGCCGGTAAAGGACATGCAAAGGCCGCTGCGGCAGCCCCTGCGGAGGTTCGTACCAGATATTGATCCAGTATTGCTGAACGTATTCTATCGCCGAACTGATGTGAAAATGCCGGGCGCTTTCAGCGAGATCCTGGACCATATAGGTTTCATCGAAAACCGGCTTCAACTGCGCCCGCAAGCAGGCATTGAGGAGCGTGACGCCGGTCATGATCGAGAGAAAGACAACGAGCGTAAGGTTGCGTTCGGGCATTTATTTCTTGCCGGGCTTGCTAATGAGTTTTCCAATTTTTGCAACGAGTGCCCGGTCCTGATCGAGCATGGCCAAGGATGGGATCTCGGACAGCCTAAACCACCCCATCCCCTGGCCTTCGTTGAGCCGCAGGGCCCGCTTGTTGGGGCACGGCGAAAAGAACACATGGCGCGCCACGCGCACCGTGCGGCCGTTAAGTTTTTTGACAATCGCATCGACCGCGAGGAGTTTGGGGCGGGCGAGCCGCAGGTTAAGCTCTTCGAGGGTCTCTCTATTGACGGTCGCCAGCGGGGTCTCGCCCGCCTTTGATCCCCCGCCGAAGAAGCTCCAGATGCCGGGATAGTTGGTCGCGGTGTCGGCGCGCTGCTGCAGCAGGATCCGCCCTTGCCGGTCGTAGAGAACGATATGCGCATTATAATACATTTTCATCATCCCTTGAGTTTTTATTAGAGCCCCTTTTCTTCGATCGGCAGCTTTGGGGAGGCGGCGACCTCCTCCCGCACAAAGACGTTCAGGAAGCGGAACACATTGGTCCTTTTGAACGTCCGGCCGCCGACGGTGATCTGCCAGGCCTCTTTGTTGAGATTATCCACGACCGCGCAGGGGACAAAGTCTTTGAGCGGATACCGGCCGGACAGATTTTCGACGTTGACGTGTTCGATCCGCGGCGGCCGCCCATTCTTCTTAAGCAGTACCCACAGGGGATACTCCCACGATTCGTCCTTGAGGATAAGCCCCACGTCACGGCAGTCATTGCCTTGCAGGACCCGGGCGGCGGCGAAATAGGATTTTCTGTATTCCGGAGTGACGGTGAAATACTGGTCGATCCGGTCGACCGAGAAAATGTTCGGGGTCCGCAGCAGCCCGCGGCTTTGATTATAAAAGACCCATGGGAATGAACCGATCAGCAAGAGAAGCCCCAGCGCCGGCGCAAAAATCCCCCGCGACGTCCCGGGCAGCGCGGCAACGATCAGCGGCGCAAAAAGGACAAAGATGGGCAGGTGGTAACGGCTGATCCAGGGGGTCCATTTGACCAAGACGTTGAGCAGGATGATCACGCCCACCAGGGCGAAAAAATAGTTCCGCCGGGCCGGATCGTGGCGCAAGCGGCGGGAGAGAAGAAACGCCGCCCCGGTCATGCCGATCAAGATGAAATGCAGGAAGTTCCCGGCGTAATCTTCGTGCAGGGGATGCGACTCCAGATGGAACCGAAAACCCGGAGGATAGGTGGTGCGCGGATCATCGGGAGCGATCCCGATATACCGGTGGAGCGTTATCAGGGCTTTGGCCACGGCGGCCAGGACGTTCGCAAAAGGCAGGGCCAGATGCGTAGAGACATTACGGAGGACGTTGGAAAGAAACACGTCCAGACCGAGAATATTGTTGCGGTTGGCGGAAAATTTGGGCAACGGGGAGAGAACGTTTTGATACAGGTCCATGTTGCGGGCGTAATAGCCCAGGTTCAGGATCACCGCGAGGCCACAAAGCATTCCGAGAAATTTCCAGCAAGCCCTGGATCCCCCCCGCCAGGTTCTTATCAAAAGCGGGACAAAAAAAGGAAATGCGTAGATGTACCCCGTCCCTTTGGTCAACAGGCACAACCCCAGGGCCGCACCCGCCGCAAGCGAATGGAACCGATCGAGGTTCATTCCGCAACGGAGCAGGAAATAAACGAAGCACACAAGCCAGAAGGTCACGGCGTAGTCGGTTTGCGTGCTGGATGCTTCCAGGATCCCGATCGGGATGGTGGCCGCGATCACCGCGGAGAGGATCTGGCCGCGCCGGTCCAGCCCCAGGCGAGCGGCGAGCGCGGAGACGCCCACCACGCTGCCCACCATGCTGAACCATTGGACCAGGTTCGCGAAGCGGTCGCCACCGCTTAGAATTTGAAATTGGAGGATAGCGTACTCCGCCCAGGGATTGATGTTAAGGTTCGCGAGCGTGTGCGTCGGAAAATTCCTGACGCTCCGGTTCTGGATCCAATGCATCACCCGCGGCAGATGGTAGAACATGGAGTCGTAATTGTTGGGAGGGGAAACCGCGGCGATCAGACCCACCGTCAGGACAATAACACCGCAGCCCGCGAGCAGGAGCCTTTCCGGAACGGCAAGCGGCGGGGCAACGGCGGCCGGGGCAGAAGACCGCGGTTGGGAGGGGACGGCCCGGAAGATCAGCCCCCCGATCAACAGGACGGCGATCCAGAATCCCGTTACCCAACGGACCGTGAGGAGATCAAAAATACTGAGCGTTTCGGTAACCAATGTCACCAAGACTCCCCAGACCACGGACCATAACAAAAAACGGTCCCTCCAGCCAAAACCATCAGCGGGGATTCTCATTGCGCCCTGCTTTCCCCGGTCCGCAAATTTTGG
>JAHFFX010000053.1 GCA_023247755.1 Candidatus Omnitrophota bacterium
ATGCGAGCCACGCCGAAGGTGCCAAGTCGAGAAGGTCTTACAGGACTTGAGCTTCGGATTCCAGAGCTTCACGCGCTCCGGGTCGGCAACGAAGCCCCATATCCTTTCCGCCGGGGCCTTAATAAGCACGCTTTGCTTGATCTGCATAATCGGTATCCCCCGGTTATCCGTTCATTGATCTTCGGATATCTTCCAGCATCTTTTTCCTGGCCCCTTCCAAAGGGCAGACCAGCCGGGCCTGCGGACCGTTCTCTTCGAGCATGGATCGGATCGCATTGAGGTCCGCAAAACGCCCAAAGAACGGTTGCGCGACCGCTGCAAACCATTCTTGAATCTCGGCCACCGCCTCCGGAATGTCGCCGGGCTGCCGGATCGTCCACCGCTTTTGACCGCTCCCCTGGAGATTGCCCAGTTCCGCTCCGACCACCACTCCTTCGACCGCGTGGAAACGCACAGCGACATCGGCCGTGACATCGAAATCCGCAGAGTGGTTGATCACGGAAATATGGAAAACGCTGCTCCGATCGGGTTCCTTAAGAATGAACGCCTGGCGGGATTTGACCGGCTGGAAGCCAAAACGTTCAAGGCATCGGCCCAATTCCAGAAAGAATTCTTCCCGCAACCTGGTTTTGTCCATATCTCCCGCACCGCTGCCCAGGGGCGTTGCCTAAAAATTGTGCATGGCTGTTCAAAAAATTTTACGCCCCAACCAGGCGTGATTCAATGATCTTGACGAAATTATCGTAGATCTTACAGGCGGTCGCGTTGAACAATCCCTTCTTGCGTTCGTAGGTCGCGATCATGTCCTTCGCCCTCTTTTGTTTTTCGGGGTCATCGCCCGCGATGTACGCCGCGCACCAGTCCTTGATGATGCGGTCGGTGACCTCCACGTGGAATTGCAGACCGTAGGCGTTCTTGCCGACCTTAAGGGCCTGATGCGGGCAGCCCGGCGCGGTCGCGAGCAAACGGCCGTTGGCGGGAACTTCCCACATGTCCTCGTGCCAGTGATAGACATCGATCTCATCCCCCAGCCCGGCGAACAGCTGATCCTTCCGGCCTTCGGGTGCGAACTGAACTTTGAACCAGCCGACCTCCTTGACCGGCGACTTTGTGACGCGCGCGCCGCTGGCCTTAGAAAGCAGCTGCGAGCCAAGACAGATCCCCAGGACCGGAATCTCTTCCTTAAGGGCCTTCTTGAGAAATTCGTCCTCGTCCTTAAGGAACGGGAACTTGTCTTCCTCATAAACGTTCATCGGCCCGCCGAGGGGAATGATCGCTTCCAGGCCCGCGAGCTTCTGTGGCAGGCGTTCGCCCTTATGCAGCGCCACGGTCCGGGACTTGAAACCGTTCTCCTGAAAAAAGGTCTCGATGGTGCCGGGGCCTTCAATGTCGATGTGTTTGAGGTATAAAATCATATCCGTTTGCGCTTAGCAAAAAGCCCAGGAGCTTTGAACGCTCCTGGGCTTTTGCCGCGACTTTATCACAACCTGATTAGTTCATCAGGAGCATTTCGGCGTAGCTGGGGAGCGGCCACTTGTCCGAAGGAACGAACGCTTCGAGCGCGTCAACGCTTTCACGCAACGACAGCATCGCGGCGTTGATCTTGGCCGCAGCATGCTTCTCGATCGCCGCTTCGAGCGTTTCGGCCCGGGAGATCGCTTCTTCGGTCAGGCCAGCCACTTCCTTGAGAAGCTTCTTCTGGGACGTCGTCTTTCCGGAAGAACCCACGATCTTGATCGTCTCGGCGAGTTCCCGCTCGAACGCGATCGCGGCCGGGATGATCTGCGTGCGGGCCATGGTCGCGGCACAGTTGCCCTCGAGGATGATGATCGTCTCATACCCGTGCTTATAGATCTCATAACGGGAAGCGACTTCCTTGGGGGACAGAACACCGTGCTTGGAAAGAACGTCGATGTTCTTCTTCTCCTTGAACTGCTGCAACGATTCCGGCGTGTCCTTGAGATTCAAAAGGCCGCGTTTCTTCGCTTCGGCATGCCACTCTGCGGTGTAGTTGTCGCCGTTGTAGATGATCCGTTTGTGCTTCTTGATGATCTCCTGCAGGACCTTCTGCAGCGACTGGTTGAAATCCTTCTTGGCCTTGAGGGCAGCTTCCAGCTGATCGCAGATCTGGCTGATGGACTCGGCCACGATGGTGTTCAGGACCACGTTCGGGCCGGAAGGATTCATGTTGGAACCCAGCGCGCGGAATTCGAATTTGGCGCCGGTGAAGGCGAACGGAGAGGTTCGGTTGCGGTCGGTGGCGTCGCGCGGCAGCACCGGCAATGAATCCACACCGATCTCGATGACCCCGCCGGTCTTCGAACTTTTGGCGGAACCTTTTTCGATCTGTTCGATGATATCGGTCAGCTGATCCCCGAGGAAGATCGAGATGATGGCCGGGGGAGCTTCATTCGCACCGAGGCGGTGGTCGTTGCCGGCATTGGCGACCGAGACGCGCAGCAGTCCCTGATAATCATCGACGGCCTTGATGACCGCGCACAGGGTGGTGAGGAACTTGGCGTTCTCGTGCGGATTATCGCCCGGAGAAAGCCAGTTCTTGCCGTCGGGGCCCACGATCGACCAGTTGTTGTGCTTGCCGGAACCATTGACGCCGGCGAACGGCTTCTCGTGCAGGAGGCAGACGAGGCCGAGCTTGTCGGCGGCCTGACGCATGACCTCCATGGCGATCATATTGTGATCGACACCGAGGTTCAGGTCTTCGAACACCGGCGCGATCTCATACTGCGCCGGAGAAACTTCATTATGCTGGGTCTTGGCCGGCATACCGAGTTTCCAAAGCGTGCGGTTGAGATCTTCCATAAAGGCGAGGACCCGCGGCTTGATCGCCCCGAAATAATGGTCTTCCTGCTGCTGGTGCTTGGCCGGCTTGCGACCGAACAGGGTTCTGCCGGTCTGCACGAGATCGAGACGCGCGTTGTAATATGACTTGTCGATCAGGAAATACTCCTGCTCCGGTCCGAGGGTCGCATAGGCCCTTTTGCCCTTCGCATCGATGCCGAAGAGTTTGGCCATGCGGCAGACCTGCTTGGAAAGCGCCGCCATGGAACGCAAAAGCGGGGTCTTCTTGTCGAGCGCTTCGCCGTGATAACCGCAGAAGATCGTTGGGATGCAGAGGGTGGCGCCTTCCGGTCCTTCCTTAATAAAGGCCGGGCTGGTCGGGTCCCAGGCGGTATAACCCCGGGCTTCGAAGGTGGCCCGCAAGCCGCCGGAAGGGAAACTGGAGGCATCAGGTTCGCCCTGGATCAGTTCTTTCCCGGAAAACCTAAGAACCGCGCTGCCTTCATAATCCGGAGCGACGAAGGAATCGTGCTTCTCGGCGGTGGTGCCGGTCAATGGCTGGAACCAGTGGGTATAGTGCGTGGCGCCCTTGGCGACCGCCCATTTCTTCATGGCTTCGGCCACTTCGTCCGCGATCGACGGGTCGAGCTTGCCGCCGGATTTAATGGTGGCGCTGATGGATTGAAAGGCCTTTTCGGAAAGACATTCCCGCATCACCTTGAGACTGAAAACGTTCTCGCCGTAGGTATCGGCCACCGTGGTCGTCGGATGGCCATTGCCGATCTCATCCATAATTCTCTCCTTGAGATTAAGGACGGTCTGGTCGAATTCCTGCACCAGCTGCCGTCTTTTTTTACCCATTTCACTCATACGATTCTCCTTAACTGACGGTGTTGTTGAATTGAACTAACCCTAAGCTGACGCTGAAGTTTGGTCCGTGAAGAAATTTTTTCGAACAAATAGGGCCCCATTTTATCAATGTTTGCCGGAGGCGTCAATCAAATAAACCGGTCGAGCCACGCCCCCCGGAAGGTTGCCGGGGGCTTGGCCCCGGCAGAAGCGCCGGGACCAAGCCCCCAAGAACCGCATCTTCAATGATGAAAAAGAACCCTTACCCGATCGCCTGGGACCCTTCGTCCCCGGTCCGGATCCGGATGCAACGCGGCAGGTCGGTGACGAAGATCTTCCCATCGCCGATCTTGCCGGTACGCGCCCCCTTGATGATCGCCTTGATGGTCGGCTCCACAAAGTTATCATTGACCGCGATATCAAGACGGATCTTCCGCAGAAGATTGCCGGTCTCCTTGCTGCCGCGATAGAACTCATCGACACCCTTCTGGCGGCCATGGCCCAGACATTCGCTGACCGTGATGAGATTCACTTCCGCTTCATAAAGCGCTTTTTTCACTTCGTCCAACCGGTGCGGTTGGATAATCGCCGTTATCAATTTCATAGTTGGTCTCCCGAACTAAAATGATCCGTTAGTTAAATTGATTAGTCAAGAATCGTATAGGCCCGTTCGTGGTGCTGGGTCAAGTCCAACCCCATGGTCTCATCTTCCTGGGTGACCCGCAGCCCCATGACCACATCAATAACCTTCATGATGATGAACGTGACAATGAAGGAATAAACGAACGTCACCAGGACGGCCTTCAGTTGAATAAAGAGCTGGGCCGGATTGCCATAGAACAAGCCGTCCGCTCCGGCGGAGTTGACCGCCTTGGTGGCGAAAAGACCCGTTCCCAGGGCGCCCCAGATCCCGCCGATGCCGTGCACGCCGAAGGCATCCAACGTGTCATCATAACCGAACTTGGCTTTAATAACGCTAACGGCGAAGAAGCAAAACACGCTGACCAAAAGACCGATCGCGGTGGCTCCGACGACGTCCACAAAACCGGCCGCCGGCGTGATGGCGACCAGACCCGCGACCGCACCGGTGATCACACCGAGCGTGGTCGGCTTGCCGCTTTTGATCCACTCAATGATGGCCCAGCTCAAACCGGCCGCTGCGGTGGCCACATGGGTCGCCACAAAAGCGCTGGTGGCCAATCCACCCCCGGCCGCCAGAGCGCTGCCGGCGTTGAAACCGAACCATCCGAACCACAGCAAAGCCGCACCCAGCACGCTGAACGGCAAATTATGGGTCGACAAACCGGAAATTCCATAGCGTTTTCCCAATACCAGAGCGCTGACCAAAGCGGCGACACCGGCATTGATGTGAACGACCGTTCCCCCGGCGAAATCAAGCGCCCCCCAGGTTCTCACCATGCCTCCCACCGCCCAGACCATATGGCAGATCGGATCGTAAACCAAGAACGACCAGGCGATAAGAAAAACCAGGTAGGCGGAAAATTTCATGCGCTCGGCGAAGGCCCCGATGATCAAAGCCGGCGTGATGACCGCGAACATCATCTGGAAGATCATGAACGCCTGGTGCGGAATGGTGGCGGCGTAGTCCGCGTTGGGTTCAGCGCCAACCCCGTGAAGGAAGAACCAATCCAGGCCTCCGATGAACGGACTGCCTTTGCCGAAAGCGAGACTGTAGCCCGCCAGCACCCACTGCAAAGTGACGACACACAACGCCATGAAGCATTGCATCAAGACCCCGAGGATGTTCTTGCGGCGGACCAATCCTCCGTAAAAAAACGCTAACCCCGGCGTCATGAGCATGACGAGCGCCGTGGAAACGAGCACCCACGCTGTATCTCCCGAATTGATTGCATCCATTTTTAGTTCTCCTCTCTAAAATTCCCTGAATGATTGGTTGAGACTTTTTGCTGCGACTTGGTGATCCGTTACGACCGGTGTTTCTCCCACCGCCGGTAGTGCCTTTGGACACCATTGCCCAAAAATA
The DNA here is from genome assembly GCA_023247755.1 of Candidatus Omnitrophota bacterium. Taxonomy (GTDB): domain Bacteria; phylum Omnitrophota; class Gorgyraeia; order Zapsychrales; family JAHFFX01; genus JAHFFX01. The sequence continues at coordinate 5,654 of JAHFFX010000053.1, forward strand.
AAAAATCCCCTAACAGCCGAAACCTACGGCGATTAGAGGACTTCTTTGCCCCTACCAAAAATCCAGATCGAAATCTTTCCGATGAGCTTCTTTATCTGGAATGTAATCCCAAAGACATCAATGCCTTCGAGTTGCTGAAAGTATACATTTGGGCCCCGGCGTTGTCAAGAAAATTTTAGGGAGGCTTAATTTACGTCATGCGGGACAGTCGCATGACGTAAATTAAGCCTCCTTTACCCTCGAGCGAAGCGAAGAGGGTTAGCGAGGCCCCGCAAGTTAGAAGCCACGTTTACCCCCGCAGGGGGTTCAAGAGATTTAACTCTGGCCATGGGTAGCCGCATGACACACATCGGTTCAACCTTCAGCCGAGCAAAGCAAGGCCCTGCCGCGCTTACCTCCAAAAGGGGTTAGAAAGGCGTATATCTAATAGCATATGGCTTATCGTAAATTCACCCTAAGCCATATGCCCTATGCCACAAACAAATTTAAAGGAGCGGCCCATCCTTATCCAAATTCAGGATACGAAGTTTGGCAAGGAGGGAGAAAAGGGCCGCTCCAGGATCTCAATGGTCTCGGTCGATCTTATGATCCCTTCCGAAAGGACCCGGGCATAAAATCCGCAGCGCCCCACGATCGCTTCCTTTAATCGGGGGTCGATCGAATCCAAAACGTAACAGGGTTTTCTTTCCTTGGTCAATTCCAGAGCAACGCCCCCGGAAAACCTTAGGATCGTGCCCGGCGTCAACCTTTGCACGTTCAGCGACCGTACGGTCAGATTCTCACCAATAGTGCCGCACGCCAGAGGAAACCCCTCCTGCGCCAGTTCCTGCAACAATTCCCAGTCCTGCAGGCAGATCGCCTGCTCGGGCCGGTTATGCTTTTCATGATCATGTCCGTCCCCGGCCAAGCCCCGGCAGCTTACGTACACCGCTTCCACCGACCGCTTGGGGATCCCGCCCGCAGAGATACAAATCGCCTGCAAATAGGGTTTATTGAAATCAACCATTGCGTAATCTCGTAATGTTGGCCGCACAGATCTTGTACGACGGCTGGCGCGAATACGGATCGAACGCCGCGAAGGTCAGCCGATTGGTCTCCGGATAATGCATCGCCATGAAGATCTGGCCGGGTTTCACCGTCGAGGTCAGCACCGCCCGCGCCCTTACCATCCCCCGCAGGCTCGAAACGAACACCCACTCGTTCGGTTCGACCTGAAGCCGCCGGGCGTCCTCCGGATTAATCTCCACATAAGCGTCTTTGGGGTAGAGCTTGCGCAGGACCCCGGATTTGCCGGTGCGTGTCTGGGTGTGCCACTGGGCGGAAGTCCCCCGCCCGGTCAGTAAAGTGAACGGATAAAAGCTGTCCGTCGGTTCGGGAATGGGTCGGACGTCATCGAACAGGAAGCGCGCGCGGCCGTCGGGATGATAGAACCGGCCGTCCTCGAAAAGGCGGCGTTCCTTGAGGGGCCCCGCCTTCGGCGGGGCCCCGGGGTCCTGCCCCTCCGTCCACGGCCACTGGATCCCGCCGCATTCCTCAATCATGCGATAATCCCGAATGCCGCTGATATCCGCCGGTGTCCCTTCGGAAATTTTCTTCATAATCTGAAAGACCGCTTCCGGTGACGACCACTCCCGGAACATCGCTTCGCAGCCCCAATATTTCGCAATGAGCTTAAAGATATAAAAATCCGCCAGCGCCTGTCCCGGGGCCGCCGCAACCTTCCGAAAAAGCCCCACCCGCCGCTCGGAATTTATGACCGTCCCTTCCTTCTCGCCCCAACCCGCCGCCGGCAAGACCAGGTCCGCCAGCTGCGCCATCTCCGTCGTGTGATACATGTCCTGCACCACCAGAAAATCCAGCCGGCTGATCATTTCCCGGAAATCGTGCTGATTGATCCAGGAATGCGCCGGGTTGGTCGCGATCACCCATAATCCCTTGATCTTGTTGACCGGGATCTGCTCGAGAATCTGATCGTAAGCCAGACTGTTCTTATCGGGAATGCGGCCCGGATCGATCTTTAAAAGGTCCGCGATCTTCCGGCGGTGTTCGGGATTGAGGAAATCATGTCCGCCCAGAAGATTCGTGGTGTTGCTGAACAGCCGGGACCCCATGGCATTGCATTGCCCGGTGATCGAATTCGCTCCCGTACCGGGGCGGCCGATGTTGCCCGTCATCAAAGCCAGATTGATGATCGCCTGGGCGGCGCGCACGCCTTCATGGCTCTGGTTGATGCCCATCGTCCACCAGAACGAAACGCGTTCGCCCCGATGGATGATCGAAACCAGTTCCTGAAGCTCCTCCATCGACAAACCGGTGGCGGCGCTGACGAGCTCCGGCGTAAAATCCCGGACATGCTCCGCAAATTGCGTAAATCCCTGCGTGTGGCGTTCGATAAAAATTTCGTTGATCCAGCCATTGCGGATCAGGATGTGCGCCAATCCGTACAACAGGGCCAGGTCCGACTTGGGCGTAATGGCATAATGCCTCGTCGCCGCCAGCGCGGTTTCGGTCTTGCGCGGATCAATGACGATGATCTTGGGGTCATTCCGGTTCATAAGGACCCGCTGCCACATGATCGGGTGCGCGATGCAGGGATTCGCCCCCACGAACACGATGACATCGGACTCCTCGAAGTCCTTATAAGTGAAGGGCGGCGCATCGAACCCGAACGACTGCTTGTAGGCGACCGCGGCGGTGGCCATGCACTGGCGCGTGTTGGCGTCCCCGTGCACCATTCCCATGCCGAATTTCGCCAGCGCCCCCAGCAGGGCCATCTCCTCCGTGCAGAACTGACCGGTACTTAAGAAAGCGACGCTCTCGGGACCATATTTCTTTTGAATCGCTTTGAACTTTTCGACGAACACCGAAAGGGCCGCATCCCAATCCACCGGCACCAATTTTCCGGAACGGTCCTTCAGATACGGCGTAGTGGCCCGGTCCGGGGCCTTCAGGGGCGTTAAAGATTCCCACCCCTTGGGACAGGCTTCGCCAAGATTCACCGGGTAATCCCTGGTCGCGGTGAGATTGACCGCTTCGTTGTCGCGCAAATGCACGGTAAGACTGCAGCCCGTCGAGCAAAAACCGCAAACAAGTTTTTGCGTCGCCTGCGGCATGAGCCGCTTGGGCAATTTCCCCAGGCCCAACGAGGAGGTTTCCAGTTCCAGTTCACGGCTTAAGGGGCCGTTGACTTGATGAAGCATTCGTTCTTCCTTTTAATAAACCTTCCCACCGGGCATTTTCAAGGGAACCACCGCCCGGAAAAACAGGAACCGCTCCAGGAATTCTCCGGTCAGCGACAGAGCGAAGATCAAAACAGCAATCGTCAATGCGGTCCCGGTCGTCCAAGAAGCGCTCCACGTCACCCACACCGATGGCAAGAGAACCCCGCCCAGAATACCCAAAATAAAACGCGCGTTCGTCGTTTTGCGTAAAGGACGACTCATGAGGAACGCGGTCTTGCGCAGCGAGGTCCATTCGCTGTCCCATAAATGTCGCAGGAAACTTCCCTCCATCGCCAGCTTGCCCACCGAACCCGACAACACCAGCCAGCACAATTTATTTCTCCAACCCCCTCCGTCCGCAAAAACCACTAAGGTCAACAGGATCGTCGCCGCGCCCAGAATGATCGAGGTAAGAAAAAACTTGAGGCCCGTCTGCGGATGGTCCCAAAAAGGCCGTTGTGTTACCTTATAAACCATTACCGAACAGAATACGCCCGCCAACCCCATCGCGGCGGCGGCCACAAACAGAATCCTGTTATGCGGAAACACCGCGCACCCGGCCGCCAACAGGGCGAACAGGCCAAAGGCCACGATCTCCCGGCTGAGCCAGGAATGCTTCAAGCCCAGCACGGCGCGAAAAGCATATAAGGGCCGGCCCAAATGAAGGACGCTCACTCCCATTGCCAGCAGCCCGGCGGCGAGCGCCACCCAAACGCTGGCCCCCCCCAGGAACATCCCTCCCAGGAAGGCCCCCACCGACAACTGGGTCAATACCAGCATCGCCACCAGCGGCCAGTGCGCATGTTCCGGCTGGATCGTGTACGAGTCCACGGCCACGGTATCGGCGGGAAAGATCCGGTTGGTGAGGTAACGGGTCGTGGGCAGCGTGTAGTGCGAATCGGGAGCGTCGGGAATGTTCACGAACGCCGCCGGATCGTTCCTCACCGCCGCGGTCTCAACGAGCGTGATACGGATCGCCCCCGTGGGACAGGCCGCAACGCATGCCGGCGCTTCCCCGACCTTCAGGCGGCTGATGCACATGTCGCATTTGTGCACGATGCCTTTCTTCTTGTTGTATTTCGGAACGTCGTAGGCGCAGGTGAACGTGCAATACTGGCAGCCGATGCACTGATCGTCCAAATGCTTCACGATCCCGGTGTCGGCGTCCTTTTCATAGGCCTCGACCGGACAGCCGTTGAGACAGGCCGGGTCCAGGCAATGATGGCAGGCGCTGGTGACATGCTGCATGGTCGCGTCGCCATTCTTTCCGCCGTACAAAAGCCCCACCGTCCGCCAGGTCTCATCTTCGGTGAGCCCGTTGGCGTTGTGACAGCCGGTCACGCAGGCCTTGCAGCCGGTGCAGCGGTCGAGATCGACGGTGAACGCGTACTGCTGGCCGAGGCCCGGCGTGGTCTTGGGGATCAACTCTTCGTAGGTTCTCTCCTGCGCCGGGATCTGCCTGAAATCATGCCGCAGGGCGAATTCCTCGACCGCGCTCAGTTCCTGCTGTTGTTGTAAATAATCCTCGATCAGATCCTGCGCCATCGCGTTCCATCTCCCGGAAACGTTTAACGCCTTTAACCGCTAAAGGCTAAAGGTCGTTTGAACATAAACAAAATCCGCATCGTCGTCCGCGCCGGTCTCGCGCAGGTAGTCTCCCGCAAAGAAGTGCGAATAGCCGACCTGGATGGCGGTGTAGTCGTTGAGCTTGTAATCCGCCGTCGCATCGATCTCATTCCCCAAGTGATCGTCCACACTGGTGGCGGCGGTGCGCACGACCGCGCGAGCGGCGTTATAATAGGAATCCTTGACGGTATCCAGATAGAACGCATGCCAGTCGGCCTGGAGCTTCAATTTCTTATGGGGCTTGGCCATGACCTGGTAATGGAACTGGGTCGTATTCTGCAAACTCACGAAATCGATGTAGCCGTAGAACAAATGGTTCGTCGGATACAGATTGTCGAACGTGTTGAGTTCGTCATCCGTCGGATCATCGTCGCCGGAGCCGTACGTGAACTCGAACGCGGTCCTGGGCTGCCAGGGCGCATGGACGAACGTGTAGCCGATGATCCCGACCGCCATACCCGCCTCCACGTCCTTGCCGCGGAACTCACCAAATTGCCGGGCCGCCTCGATCTCGTAATCCACACCGTTCTTGAAGGTCTTTTTGACGCGGCCCCCGGCGGTGTAATCCTCGACCTGTCCGGAACCGGCGGGGCCGAAGGAAATGTTACGATCGGTCTCGCGGACCAGGAAATACTGCTCCAGCAGAGTTTCGCCGAAGGCCTTGGCGGTGGCGTAATATCCCATGAACCGCTCCCGCGAAGAGCCGTCATAAAGGTCATCGAATTCGCGCGGCGCCTTGAGCGGGGTTTTATCGCCACCGAAGAAATCGATCTGGACATGCGCCGGAACAAAATGCAATCCCACCTTGCCGGCGTCGAACGTCTGAGCGACATTGGACCAGTTGAACCCGCCGATGAGCCGTTGGGCGCCGTAGGACAGCTCCTGGCGGCCGGCCCGCAGCGACACCTTGTTCAACTGCAATGGCTCGAAGGTGACATTGTCCGTGTAATCCGCGTATAGCTGGCGGACATCGAAAAAATTCTCAAAGAGCGCGTTATTAAGATTGCTATCCTCGTCGATCCGAGCATCCTGACCCTGAATAAAGAACATCAGTTCCTTCAGCGGATTGTATTTGAGATTGACCCGGGTGCGGCGCAGGTGCAGCACCTCTTCATCGTCCCGTGACTCGTTAAAATCGAAATTATCGCGGTACTCCATGCGGTAACGGAATTCCAGATCGACCTTCAACTGCGAAGGAGTATACTTGTTGAGATACGCACCCGCGTGAGCCGCACAACAGGCAAAAAGAACGCATAAGACGGACGCAAAAATCCTTCCACATAGACCCACCATGAGAGACCTCGCTTCCTTGGCTGTCATACCAAAAGGCCTTCATACCAACGACTCTCCCAATTCGATCGGCTGACTGGCGTTATTTTTATTTTTTGAAGAAGACGGGAGGTCCGCCTTCGGTTCTTCCACGGGCTTTTTTTCGGCTCCTTCCAGAAAATCGATCAATCGCCCCCGATACCTGTAATAATCCGGATGCTCCATCACATCCTTGCGTGAACGTGGCCGGCTAAAGCCGATCTTCAGAATGTCGCCCACTCTGGCCTTGGGACCGCTGGTCATCATGACCACCCGGTCGGACAAGAAGATCGCTTCATCCACGTCATGCGTCACCATCACGGCGGTGATCTTTTCCGTATACCAGACCTCCAGAAGAACCTCCTGCAGTTCGACCCGGGTCAGCGAGTCGAGCATGCCGAAGGGTTCATCCAGCAAAAGCACTTTGGGTTTGAGCGCGAAGGCCCGGGCGATCCCCACCCGCTGTTTCATGCCGGTGGACAAGTCAGAAGCTTTTTTGTGCAGACTGTCCCCCAGCCCCACCCGCGTCAAATAATAAGCGGCGATGTCCCTGCGCTGTTGTCTCGTCCCGTGGGGATAGACCTGGTCGACCCCCAGCAGAACGTTCTCCAGGGCCGTCAACCATGGCAAGAGACTCGGGGACTGGAAAACGACCCCACGGTCCGGACCGGGACCCGTAATTTCCTGGGCCGCAAGAAAAATGTATCCTCCGGAAATATCCAGGAGCCCCGCGGCCATCATCAGCGCGGTCGATTTCCCGCAACCGGAATGGCCGATGATGGAGACGAATTCCCCTTTGTGGACACCCAGATCAAAACCATCAAGCACCCTATAGGGACCTTGCGGGGACGGATAAGTTTTGCAAACTTTCTCAAACTGCAGCATAGGTGTTTGCATCGATTCGACTCCTTGAAGCCTGTGGTGTCAGACAGCGACGGGCGATAAATCAGGCAAACCCACCGGGTTTAGGTCCACGGACTGTTTTTTTCGATCGCTGATCCGGATCAGATATTTGATGATCTCGTTGCGGATCCTTTTGTACTCGGGATGGTCGTTAAGGCCTTTTTTATCCCGCGGACGGGGCAAAGGGATTTTGAATTCCGGCCCCAGGGTCGCGCCGACGTCGGAATCGCCGAGCCCCGGATTGAGCGGGATGATCCGGTCCGCGAGCAGGATCCCCTCATCAACATCGTTGGTGATCAGAATCACAGTCTTGCGGTCCTGGCTCCAGATCTTCTCGAGCTCCTGCTGCAGTGTGCCGCGGGTCAGCGCATCGAGAGCGCTCAAGGGTTCATCCAGAAGCAGGATCTGCGGATTCATGGCCAGGGCCCGGGCGACCGCGACCCGCTGGCGCATTCCGCCGGAAAGCTCCACCGGCCGCTTCAGTTTGGCGGGCGTGAGGTTGACCATCGCAATATATCTCTCAACATGTTCGCGGCGCCGTCCTTGAGGCCAGGAAGGGAACACCTGCCGAACCGCAAGCTCAATATTCCCATAGACCGTAAGCCACGGAAGCAATGAGTAATTTTGAAACACCACTCCGCGGTCCGGCCCCGGGCCGGCAATAGGCGCACCGCGCAAAAGGACCGCGCCTTCATCGGGAGCAAGCAACCCGCTCACCAGCGAGATCAACGTCGTCTTGCCGCTGCCGGAGAACCCGACGATCGCGATGAACTCGCCTTCTTCGATCCGCAGGTTGATGCCGCTGAGCACCTCCCGGCGGTCCTTGCCGGTGCCGTAGCTTTTGGTGACATTTCTGAATTCAAGAAAAGCCATTGGGTATTTCCTCTCGGGGTCACCAGACACCAGTCACAGGTCACCATGCAACTAGCTGTGACGTGTGACTGGTGACTTTGCTACCTCTGAAAGCTAAC
>JAHFFX010000164.1 GCA_023247755.1 Candidatus Omnitrophota bacterium
GCTTTTTTTAAGGAAATCTTCCGTGATCTGGCTGACTAGGACTTCGTCGATGGGCGGCAGTGTCCCCTTAAGGAACCCCGGCTCCTGATTGCCGGTCAGGTAAACGGCGATATCGGCGGCTTCGGAATCCGAAAGCCGCAGGTTGGGCATTTTGGTCTCAGGATGATAGCGGTTGGGGTCCTTGAGCCAGTTGTAGACCCATTGCGCGTTGGTTTTCGTACCCAATCCGATAAGATTGGGCCCCTGTTCGCGTCGCAGGCGCTGCGCGGTGAGCTTTTCCTCGCCGGGTTCTTTTTGAATATCATGGCAGGCGAAGCATCCCAAAGAAGAGACCAATTCCTCTCCCCTTTTCGCCTCTCCTCCCGCGGGCAGCGGCACCATCTCGAATTCCTGGGAATTCTTGAACAAATAAGCGACGATCGCGTGGATCTCCTGCTGGCTCCGTTTGAGGGATTCCGGGTCACGGCTGTTCGATTGGTTGAAGAAACTCGGCATCCAGGTATTATGCCGGAAGGACCTCGGGTCCTGGATCCAGCGGTACACCCACTCCTTCTTTGATTTGGCCGAAAGCTTGGTCAGGTCCGGTCCCGGTTTGGGCCAATCCTTGTAGCGGTCGATCACATGACAGTTGTAACATCCGGCCCGTTCGATCAGCTGCAACCCCAGATTCAGTTTTTCGGCGCCCTTGATGGGGGTCTCGTTGGAATGGCATTTGAAACAACCCGCCTGCACGTACTGTTTCGGACGCATGGGGTCTTCCCAGAGCGTGAATTCCTTCCAGTGATACTTCTGGACCCATTCTTCCCTTTGCTGAGGCGAGGAAGGCGTGTGGATCGAAGAAATGAAATCGGTCCCTCGACCGCGGCCGCCGTGACAGGTGGTGCAACCGAATTCTTCCATGGGGTGCGCGGATTTCGGCCCCACGAACAGTTCCAGGTTCGGGTGGGTGCGGAAGGGCTGCGGGGCGTCCGCAAAATCGGGGTTGTCGATCCCCAGGTGGCAGGTGATGCAGCGGTCGACCTTGGGCACCCGCATGAAATTGACATTGTCGGTGATGTCCCGCAGAACGATCTGCTTGATCTTGTAATTCGGATTGGCAAAATCGATGATCGGCAGGTCCCGGACCTTATCGGCGAACCGGCTGGCCGATGACATCTTCTCAGGGTCGATCTTCCCGAGTTTTCTATCCACAAGATCGGCCTGTTTTGCCAGCGCCTTGATCTGCTTGTCGTAATTCCTGATCTCTTGCTCGAACCCATCCAGCGCCTGGTTCTTGGTGTCCCATTCTTTTTTAAGTTCCTCCACTTCGCCATGCAAACGCGCGATCTCTTCTCCCAGATGGTCCAAGCGGGCCTTGATGGCCGGGGTATCGGCAGCGGACTTATGAACCGCCTCCTCGTATTCGTATTTGACCGCGTCGTATTCCGCTTTGGCGAAACGGCCGCGTTGGTCGGCAAGGTCGTACTTGGCCCGGATCTTTTCGATCTCCGTTTGAATGCCTTCAATGTCCTTCTGGCGCGTCCCCAGCGCAAGCTGCGCGTCCGCGAGCTCGCCAACAGCTCCCGTGTAATCCTTTTCCGCCTTGAGCTTCTTATCTTCCTCGGCCGCTTTGGCGCGGGTCTTCTTCACCTCCAGGTCCCGGAAATCCTTCTGGAACTGTTTCCATTCCCGGGAATAATCGTCCGCGAACATCGCGACCATGGTCGCTAAAAGCACCACGGCGGCCAGGGCAAACAGCCGGTTGAGCTTGCGGATGTCGTAATGTCGTTCTTGATTGTCAGGCACGGATGGAAGACCTCAGATATTGAAGAAGAACTCAGGAATGGCGATGATGTATTTAATGTTGAAAAACCAGCGCAGGTACATTTTTATGGGAAGACTGATCGACATCAGCAACAAGACGGTAAAAATGCTGTAACGCAGCGGGCCCAGTTCAGCATAGATCTTCTTGAACCAGGTCTTCGCCAGGATCGCTGGGGCGATCACAAAATAGGAAAAAACGGTGATGAATCCGAAGATCTCCCTTAAAAGGATGTTCTCCGGCAAGCGCTGTTTGAGAACGAGCATGTAGACCAGCTCGGACAGATTGATATTGGTGAGGGCCTCGAGCTTATGGATGTCCCAGAATTCGAACGGCCCGAAGAAATTCCAATTCGGCCCCCGCAGGAACGTTCCCACGACGATCAGAAAGACCCACAGGACCAGCCAGAAGAACAGGAAAATGGACACCGCCATCTTTCGGCCGGCAAAACTGTAATACCCCTGGCCGGCCTTGTTGTTGTCAACGTAAGGGATCGCCATGATGCCGAGGATGATGACCGTCGGGAACAGCACCCCCGCGATCCAGGGGTCGAAATAGACCAGCATTTCCTGCAACCCCAGAAAATACCAAGGGGCCTTGGAGGGGTTGGGGGAAACGGTGGGGTTGGCCGGCTCTTCGAGCGGAGCCTTGAGCATGATCGACCAAACGATCAGCAAGGCCGAAGCCAGCAACAGGCAAATGAATTCAACATAAACCAGGTCCGGCCAAACAAGGACCTTTTCCTGCGCATCGGCATGCTCGTTCGGCTTCTTGCCTTCGGCGAGGTTCTGGTCGTTCGCGCTCGCCTGGTACATGGAGAACCAGAGAAAGAATGCCGTCAGGAACATGAGCCCCACGATCGGGACATTGTCGGCCTTGGTGACGATCAGCCGGAAGTTCGGGTCGGTAAGACCAAATCCGAAGAACACCAGCAGCGAGGTGAAAAGAGCAACGCCGCCGCGTTTGGTCCACAGCAGATTGATCTTGAGCTTACGATTGATCGCATAAAGCTTATCGGTGGGAGGAAAAACAAAAAAGAACGTTCCCAGCAGGACCGTGAACATGATCTTGGGGGTGCAAAGAACATTGATAAGATGTTTGATGGCGTCCATAATTTTATTAAGATGAGCTATCAGCTAAGAGCCATGAGCAATAAAAACTCTCCATTACTCATAGCTCATGTTGGTCCCGAGATCCCGCCGTCCTTGCGCACCCGCCAGAAGTGCACGATCATGAAGATCATGATAACGAAGGGCAATCCGATGCAGTGCAAAACATAAAATCGCAGCAGCGCCCCCTCCCCCACGAAACGCCCGCCCAAAAGCGCGAAGCGCGCGTCGCTGGCGGAATGGATGAAATTCACGTCCCCGATGCTCAAGAGCGCCGAACCGGGCCCCGAGGCCCCCACGAAAGGCACCGCCCCGGCCATGTTGGACCCGACGGTGATGGCCCAGATGGCCAATTGGTCCCAGGGTAAAAGGTAACCGGTAAAGCTCAAAAGCATCGTCAAGACAAGCAGAACAACACCGATGACCCAGTTGAACTCGCGCGGCGGCTTGTAGGAACCGGTCATGAACACCCGGAACATGTGCAGCCACACCGTGATGACCATGAGATGCGCGCCCCAGCGATGGATCTCGCGCATGATGCCCAGGGGAACCTGCTCCCCCAGGTCCACGATATCGCCGTAAGCGTATTCGACCGTTGGGCGGTAATAGAACATGAGCAGAATTCCGGTGATCGTCAGGACCAGGAACACAAAGAAGGACAATCCGCCCATGCACCAGGTGTACTTGATCTTGACGGCGTGTTTAGGCAAACGCACCGGGTGAAGGTGCAGGAAAACATTGTTGAGGACCACCATCATCCGCTGGCGCCTGGTGACCGGAACACCGGTGCGGAAAATGGATTGCCACAATTGGGTTTCCTGAACGTTTTCCCAGAGGCTTTTCTTGGGCTGTTGGGGCGCTTCGGCCATGTCTTGCTCCTCACTAAAGGTGACCAGGGACCACGTCACAAGTGACCCCCAAAAAGCTTGCTGGTGACCTGCTCACCGGTCACGGGTCACTTTAAAGAATTACACCGCTATGAAAGACTCCGGGTCCTTCCATTCCCCTTTTTCCTGCTGATATTTTTTGGTCTTGTCCACGGTGATCTCACCGTTATCGGCCAGATAGATCTTGAAACGCTCGAGCGGCCTCGGGGCCGGTCCCTCGAAATTGATGCCCGTCGAGTAGAAACCGCTGCCGTGGCAAGGACATTTGAATTTCTGTTCGTTGGGCAGCCAATTCGGCTGGCAGCCCAGATGCGTGCAGACCGTGGACAAAACATAAATTTTTTCCTTATCCCGGACGATCCAGACGCCGTATTTCTCTTTCCATCTTTCGGAAACCGCATCCACCGCGTACTCATCCGGGAACCCGGCCCGGAAGGACTGGACCGGCTCGAAGAGAACGTTGGGGAACATGAACCGCAGGATCATGGTGGCATAACCGCCGATGATGGCCGCAAAACAGCTCCACCCCACCGCCGTCCATTTGATGAAGGTGCGGCGGTCCATCGATTTTTCCAGAACAGGTGTTGGGATCGCAGCAACGGTGGCAGCTGGGGCAGCGACCGCAGCGGCAGCGGGTTTTACTTCGACTTTGGGTGGGGTCGGATTTGGCTCGGGAAGAGGAACGGGATTAGGGGATTCGCTGCTCATGTTGTCTATCAATGACGCGGCAGAAGGTCCATCGCCGCACGGCGGATTTTTAAATTTTGGTCCTGCTGAGCCAGTTCTTTGATGCGTCGATCGATGTCCGGGTCTTTCAAGGAAGCCGCGGCCTGCAAGGCCACGAGCAGAACGTGGTTCTGTTCTTCCGGGTCGACTTCCGGGAACTTATTGAGATAACTGCGGTCCAATAACTCCAAAAGAACGCCTTTTCCTGAAGCACTGCCCAGCTTGGCCAGAGCGATGGCCGCGTCCCATTGAACATTGGCCTCGGGATCATTGAGGGCCGCCTGAAGTTTTCCGGCCGCCTGGGGTTCACCTGAATTCCCCAGGGCCATGGCCGCCGCCAGCCGTACCCGGGGATTAGAATGATCCAGGAACGGGTAAAGAGCGGAAGCGGAATCCGGATCGCGGAACAAACCCAGACTGTAAATAAGCGCGTACAGGTTGTCTTCCTTTTCGTCCTTTAAGGCGGCAACAAGCGGTGGCACGAACTGCCGGTTGCCTGTTCTTCCCATCGCCAGCGCCAGGTATTGGCGGACGCGATCATCGTCATAGCGGGAATGCTCAAAGACCTTCAGCATCTCGGCGACGAAACGTTCTTCTTTGGGAATAAGGTCCGGGTTGGCCAGCAATTTCGACAATTCAAAGGCCGACTGCCA
>JAHFFX010000165.1 GCA_023247755.1 Candidatus Omnitrophota bacterium
GGCCGGGTTGAGAGTGACCGTCAATATCCGCTTTTTCATGGGAGATATTTTAACCTGTCCTTCGTAACACGGACAATCGACAGATGAAACGAAAGGACGTTCAGGATTCCTGCGGGTTGGGATGTAGATATTTGTAGTTGAAGCGCCTTTTGAACTTTTCGTTGTTCACGATCTTGTAGCGCGGGGGCCCGCTGTCGGTAAAGGTGGGCGGCGGCACCCCCCGAAGCTGCGCCCAAGCGGTGTAAAGTTCCCGCAGCGTCGGATGCCCATCGGCGCAGGCGTTAAAGACCTCCCCGCGGGAATCCGCATTGATGATCTCCGAGAGGACCCAGATGGCATCATCGCGATGGATGAGATTGACCCGGCTCTCGCCGTGCTGGGCAACGACCGCGCCGGCGGAGCCCCCCGGGAAACGGTCCTCTCCGTAGAGTCCGCCGAAACGGACGATGGTGGCCTCGAACTGCAGGCTCCAGGCAAGACGCTCTTCAATGTCCAGCAAAACTTTGGAACGGGCATCATAGGGGGTCAGTTCGTCCTCCTCCTTCACGCTGCCGTTCGTGTCGGCATAAACCGAGGTGGAACTGGCGAAAATAAGGGACCTGACCGGAGAGATCTGCAGGTTCAGCAGGACCGCCTCTATCTGTTCACCGTAGATCTCGGGATTGGGAAGATTTCGCCGGAAAGGGATATTCAGGAAAAGGATATCAGCGTCCAGAAAATCTTCAATATTATCGGCAGTGATCTGCGGGTCGCAGCTGATAAGATACGGCTCGATGCCGAGCTTTTTTAGCAGGGGGAGTTTATCCTGGGTCGTGGTGGACCCTTTGACCTTAAAGCGCTGACGCACCAAGTGCTGGGCCAGGGGAAGCCCCAGCCAACCGCATCCCATGATGCTGACGATTTTTTGGGCCATGATGCTGAACGAACGTTAGATCAACCGGGGATCAATCAAGATAGGTCTTCAATTCCGTCCAGGTCTGCTTGCCGATGACGCCATCCGCCTTGAGGTTGTGGGCCCGCTGAAATTCGCTGATCGCCTTCCTCGTCTTGGCGCCGATCTTTCCATCGACCGGCCCGGAATAAAACCCCGCGCCCTGCAGCGCCAGCTGGACCTGGCGTGGCGAGGCCTTGACCCGGATTGCACCATCGCTGGAGGCGGAAGAAGCCATTTCCGAACCCTCGGAAGATGCCGCGCCCGAACTCAGGGCCTGCTTCATTTTGATCTGTTCCGAAAGTTCCTGAACCTCGCCCTTGAGCTGTGCGATCTCGGTGTCCTTGGCGTCCAGTTGACCTTCGAGGTCGCCGATACGGGTGTTCATCTCATCGGTCCGGGACGTTTTCTTCATCGTTGAACATCCCGCAAGCCCTGCGACCAGCGCCACCGCCAGAAGTAGTCTTAACAGCACGATTCCCTCCTTTGTAAGGATTAGGTTGGATAGAAAACAATGGCCGACGCCGGCCGATAAGGATCTTTTCCGGAAATCCGAAAGACAGAGGTATTGTAGCACAAAGTCTTTTTCCGCTTTGAGATTCTTAGAAATTTTTGGGCGGGGGCCTGCCCCGGAGGCGCTATTGATAGAGGGATTCCCGGCGGGCCTTCAGCTCTTCGTCCGCCAGGTATTCATCGTAGGTCAGCAGCTTGTCGATGATCCCCCGGGGGCCGATCTCGATGATGCGGTTGGCGATCGTCTGCACGAACTGGTGGTCATGCGAGGAGAAGAGGACAATGCCCGGAAAATCCTTCAGGGAATTATTGAGGGCGGTGATCGACTCGAGGTCCAGGTGATTGGTGGGTTCATCAAGGAGCAGGCAATTGGCGTTGGCCAGCATCATGCGCGAGAACATGCAGCGGACCTTTTCCCCGCCGGAGAGCACGTTGGCCTGCTTGAGGGTCTCTTCCCCCCCGAAGAGCATTTTCCCCAAAAAGCCGCGGATGAACTGCTCGTCCCGCTCGACCGAGAACTGCCGCAGCCAGTCGATGAGGTTGAGATCGCAGTTGAAGAACTTCGTGTTGTCTTTCGGGAAATAGGCCCGGATGGTGGTCGTTCCCCATTTGAAGGTTCCCGCATCCGCCTGGTCCTCCCCAATCAAAATGCTGAACAGGGCCGTAATGGCGTGCGTGTCCTTCCCCACAAAGGCGATCTTATCGCCCTTATGGACGGAGAAGGAAATATTGGTGAACAGCGCCCGCCCTTCGGTGTTCTTGGAAAGATGCTCCACGCTCAGAACGTCGTTGCCGATCTCTTTCTCGAACTGGAAATGGACGCGCGGATATTTGCGGGAAGAAGGTTTGATCTCATCGAGCGTGAGCTTCGAAAGAAGGTTCTTGCGGGAGGTCGCCTGTTTGGACTTGGAGGCGTTGGCCGAAAAACGCGCGATGAAATCCTGCAGCTCCTTGATCTTCTCCTCCGTCTTGCGGTTCTGGTCCCGCTTCTGGCGCAGGGCCAGCTGGCTCGCCTCGGACCAGAAACTGTAATTGCCCGTATATAACTGGATCTTGCCGAAATCGATGTCCGCGATATGGGTGCACACCTGGTCGAGAAAATGCCGGTCGTGCGAAACGACGATGACCGTGTTCTGGAAATTGCATAAGAACTCTTCCAGCCACATGATGGATTCGATATCGAGGTGATTGGTGGGTTCATCGAGCAACAGGATGTCGGGATTGCCGAAAAGCGCCTGGGCCAGCAGCACCCGGACCTTGACGCTGCCTTCCAACTCTTTCATGAGGCGGTGGTGGAACTCTTCCTGAACCCCCAGGCCGCTCAACAGCTGCGCCGCCTCGGTCTCGGCGTCCCACCCGTGCAGGGCCTCGAAGGCGGCCTCGAGCTCCGCGGCGCGGTGACCGTCCGCTTCGCTGAAATCAGCTTTGGCATAGATCGCATCCTTCTCCCGCATGATCTCGTAGAGCTGTTTATGCCCCATGACGACGGTCGCCAGGACCTCGTGTTCGTCGAACTCATAATGGTTCTGCTTGAGGACCGCGACCCTTTTGCCGGGAAGGACCTCCACCCGGCCGGTCGAGGATTCGACCTCGCCGGAAAGGATCTTGAGGAACGTGGACTTGCCGGAGCCGTTGGCCCCGATCAAACCGTAGCAGTTGCCGGGGGTGAACTTGACGTTGACCTCGTCGAACAGGACCCTTTTGCCGAATCGCAGGCTGATGTTTTGCGCGGTGATCATTGCAGTGACTTTCCCCAAAAGAGACAAGAGCCATTAACGCGTATTTCGGTCAATGGCTCTTGCCCAAAAACCCGGAACCGAAAAAACTACTCCTTATATTTCACGGAACAGCCGTAGGACTTGGTGGAGGCGGTGGTCACGGGTTTCCCGGCCATCGCTTCCTCGAGGGCCGCCTGCACGTAATTCTTGGCCACCGCGATGTCCGCCGGATCAAAGCTCGACTTATCGTCGATGGCGCCCTGATAGATCAAATTGCCGTCGGGATTCACAATGAACATATGGGGCGTCGTCTTGGCGCCGTAGAGTTTGCCGACCTTTCCGTCGGAGTCAAGCAGGATGGCGGAAGGCGATCCCCCTTTTTCCTGCATCTTGCTGTTCGTTTCCGACGCGGAATAAAAACCTTCTTTCCCTTCGGCCGAAGAATTGATCGACAACCACACCACGCCTTTTTGCGTGTAAGCTTTCTGCAGGTTCTGCAGGTTGCCGCTTCCATAATGCTTTTCAACGAACGGACAGTCGTAACTAAACCATTCCAAGACGACATATTTTCCCTTGAAATCGGAAAGCTTAACCGCCTTGCCGTTGGTGTCAGTGAGCGTAAAGTCGGGAGCCGCCTGCCCCACCGTCACCTCGCTCTGGGCCTTCAGGTGGGTCAGGAAGATCAACCCCGCCAAAACCGCCAAAATGCTGAAATACCTTTTCATCACGAACTCCTTTCTCAAATGTTGGGACATTGTATAACCGCACCGGTTCTTTTAGCAAGAAAATTCTTACGGGATCCTTTTTAGTCCTTCCAGAACGATGGCGGGAGTGATCAGCTCCGGGAAGAAAACGGGTTGGGCCTGCCCTGGGATATAGAGAACATAGACCGGGATGCTGTTCTTGCCGTATCCGGCCAGGGCCTGCGTGATGCGCTCATCGTAAGAAGTCCAATCCGCTTTGAGCGTTACGACACCATGTTCTCGCAACGCTTCGACCACTTGCGGATTTTCCAGGGCGACACGTTCATTGACCTGGCAGGAAAGGCACCAGCTGGCCGTGAAGTCGATGAAGACGCTCTTTCCCTGAGACAACGCGTCCTGCAGCGCCTGCGCCGAATAGGGTTGCCAGGCGATCTGCTCTGAAGATGTTCGCTGCTCGAGGCTCATGGCCGGGGCGAAGTTCGCTCCCCCGACGGCGATCAAGACCCCGGCAAGACCGATGGGAAAAGCGAATTTACCGCGTTCGATGACGAACGCGGCACCCGCGATAACGAGTCCCGCCGACAGAAAAGCGACGCTCGCCACCCCCCGCGATGTCCAAAGGACCCAGCCCAGCCAGAGGACGGTCAAAAAGAACGGGACCGCCAGAAATCTTTTGAAAGTAATCATCCAGCGGCCCGGTTTGGGAACGAATTTCAAGAATTCCGGGAACGCGCATAGGACCAAATAGGGCAGCGCCATTCCCAACCCCAGGGCGGTGAAGACCAGCAAGGTCGCCGGGAAGGATTGGGTCAGAGCGTATCCCAGGGCCGATCCCATGAAGGGCGCGGTGCAGGGAGTGGCCGCCAGGGTTGCGATAATCCCGTTGGCGAACGGATTTGCTCCACCGCTGCCGCCGCCGATCCAGTTGCGGACGAACCAGGGGACATCGATGTTCACGATCCCCCACATGCTCAAGGCAAGGAAGAAGAACAGGACTGAGAGCGCGGCCACGAACGCCGGCGACTGGAATTGGAACCCCCACCCCACCTGCCGCCCTCCCAGCTGCAGCAACAGCAGGATGCCCGCCAAGGCCCAGAAGCACACGATGACCCCGGCGGAAAAATAAAATCCGTGGCGGAGGGATTCCCGCCGGGAAGAACCGCTTTTTTCGATGAGCGACAGGACCTTCAACACCAGCACCGGCAATACGCAGGGCATGAGATTGAGGATGAGACCGCCGATGAGGGCCGAGAGGACCGCGACCAAAAGTCCCCGGGCGCCTTGTGTCGCCGGGGGCGAGGA
>JAHFFX010000166.1 GCA_023247755.1 Candidatus Omnitrophota bacterium
TAAGGGATCTCGCAGAACGAACAAAAGAAATCGCAGCCGTCCTGGATCTTCAGATTGGCCCGCCGGTGGCGGTGGTCGATAGCGGCCACCGGCATGGTGAAGTCCCCCCGCGGAATTGCGGGAACGATGGCTTGGGGAGCGGATTCGTCCCCGGTCGAGCTGACGATCTCCGCCAGGTCCATTTTCTTGGCGTTGCCGACCACCCAAAAGACGTTCGGCAGGTCAAGGAGTTTATCTCTCTGGACCTGGGCCTGACAGCCGATGAGCGCGATGCGGCTGTGCGGATTCAGGCGGTTGATCTTGTTGACCAGCCGCCGGGTGTCCGTGTCGCCTCCTTCGGTCACCGTGCAGGTGTTGATGACGACGACGTCCGCCGGTTGCGCGATGTCCACGACCCGGAATTGCGCATTTTCGAAGGTGCGCTCGATCCCTGCGGTCTCCGCCTGATTAAGCCGGCAGCCGAAGGTGTGGAAGGAAACGGTGGTCTTGTCCATTTTCATGCGCATCGGTGCTTAGGTGCCGGCTTTGGGGTCGTCGGCTTTATTGAGCAATTGCTGGAATTGATTTTCCTCTTTCTCCCGGAAGAGCGGCCGGCCCGACTCCGAACAGAAATAATACAGCATACCCAGGAAAATGAAGGTGTGCAGGATCTCCATCTGCGTATTGAAATCGATGAAATGGGACGTCTTGATGGTCGGCGGCAAACCCAGGAGATTATCGGTGTATACCTGGGTCAGCCGGAAGATCTGATCTACGGACTTTTGGTAAATATATACGTAGGTCTCCCAGAAATAGGACATGAAGATGCTCACGAACACGAACCACCTGGACCAGGGAAAGGCGAGCAAGAAACCGACGCCGGCGACGCTCAGCCACATGGCAACGATGAGGTGCATGAAGAGTTTGGCGGGATGGGTCATCAGGAAGAACTGCGTCTCCAGATCTTTCAGCTGTTCGATGCAGGAGACGATCTTTTGCCGGCCGATCTCGACGTTGTTGAGCAGCACGTCCCGGCGGTATTTCCATTCCGGGTTGGAGATCCGTCCGGAGAAAAGGTCATCGTTGATGGTGCTGACGACCTTTTGGCTGTTGAGCTCGTAGTTGAGGATCTCTTTCTGCTGGAGCTCCTCCCAGGGCACAGGCGTAACGGCCCCGATGATGTCATCGATATAGCTCACGCCGGAGATCAAAAGGATCACCCCGCAGATGATTGTGCCGAAACCGCCGCTTCTGACGATCCCACTCAAGTGTCAACCGCCTTTATTGAGATAAACGATAAAAACGGTGCCCCAGGCCGACAGGAATGCCAGTCCGCCCAAGGGGGTGACCGCCCCCAGCCATTTTTGTCCGGTGACCGCCAAAAGGTAAAGACTTCCGCTGAACAATACGATTCCGCTCACCAGGAGCGTCCCCGCCCAGAATAGCCGGCCATCCGAAGCGGTCCCGCTTACGCCCGCGAGCGCCAGCAATCCCAGGGCATGGATCAGGTGATAGAGCACCGCGGTCTTATAGATCTCCATGGCTTCGGGGGATAGCTTTGCTTTGAGCGCATGTGCGCCGAAGGCGCCCAAGGCGACGGCCAGGAACATGAGCGCGCTTCCCCATTTGATCCAGACAGTGCTCATTGTTTTGACCTTTTATTGAAAAAAACAGCGTGCGATTCGATCCAGTCGAAGGCCAGATCGAAGCCTCTTCGGGTCGCCTGGATTCGAACATTGAAATGTTCGTTGTCGGTCGTCCCATTCCTGCTGAATTGCTCGACCAGCCGGGTGTTTTCCCGAACGTCCGGATGTTCGATTTTCTCTTCGATGGTTAGCCCATGCGAAAGAGCGGCCTGCGGATCGAAATCAAATTCCTGGCGGAGATACGACCCATCGGCCTGCCGGGCCGAACACATGATCTTCGCGCTGCGCAACAGCGGGAACGCCAGCGTCCCTTCGATCCCGTTGCGTACGATCATCGCGGCCTTGACCGCTAAGCGTTCCGCGATGGTGATCATTTTCTCCGTATATGGCGGATGAAATGCGGAAGCGATTAGAATGTCGGCGCCGAAAGGATCAAGGAAGCGCTCCAGGGTCGCCATAAAAGGTCTTTTAACGATCCGGCGGCGCAAGTCGACCCAACGGTCTATGGGTTTGGAAAGGTCCTCTTGGTTCGCAAAATGACCGAAGCGCGGTTGCGCGTCGGTGATCTCAAGGGCGCTTTGGACCGGCCGGCATTGCAAGCCGCGGGCGAGGTCCAAAAGATTTAAGACCCGCTTCGGACCGCTGCTGCGTCCGATGAGGTGAACGAGCCGGTATCCGCGTTTGATCAGGTGGGAGGCGATCAGCGGGGTGATCAACATGGATTGGTCGACTCCGTCAAAGGGTTCGGCCAATTGAACGATCGGATCTCCCGGCGGGACGGCCTGGCGGAACGCCGGTTGGATCGTTTCCTGCATTGCCTGAAGCAATCCAGCGTATTCGTCCGCGGTTTCGTAGCGGACGCGCAGCACGCTGGCCGCAAGGCCGCGTGCGCCGTCCCCGGGCAGTTGTGAAAGGAGGAATTGTCCCAGTCGATAAGCGTGGATCTTATCCAGCTCCTTTCCTTGCAGCAGAAGCGTGCAGATGTTTCTGATCTCAGCGGGAGCGTCAGCGGCAAGGTCGGAAGCCAGCGCTGCCGCATCATCGAACACTCCCGAAGGGAAGCAGCCCGCCAGGAGTTTTTCCTCCGGGGTGATCCCCTTGAGGAACAGAGCGGCAAAGAAGGCGCCGCGTTCAAGTGGAGGCACCCGGGAGGCATTGAGCTCTTCCCAAATGGTTTCCGCCAATTCTCGGGAGAGGGCCCGGCTGCCCTTTTTTCCGATGCCTACGGCCTTGATGCCTTCTCGGATAGCTGATTCTTTTGGGTACAATGTGGTCGTTGCCATGGCAATATTGGTGAATTAGCTATAAGTATACTTATTTGTACTTAAAAATCAACCCTTCGATTGTCTAACCTAAATCGGGTATAATGTTTGGGATTAAGGCGGCTGGCGGCGCCGGCTTTTCATAAAAAAGCCGGCGTCGCCAGCAAAGCATCAACCTCTTTGCAGAGAAAGGCGGTATGTTCTATAATTTAAACGGTCGCCGGTGGGCGCGGCCATCCCGTTGAAAGGAGGCGGTTGAGATGCTGCTGGTCTTTTTCATCGTGGTATTCTTTGCCTGGTGCCTGATTGATGACAGCAAATCGTTCACCTTTAAGTTGTTCGTGGCGATCATCACGGTCGGACTTTACTATTATTATAATTCACCTTACAGCGTGGAATTGCGTCAGAACTTGGATGCCTGGGCCCAATCCTTTCATTTTCGCTATTAAAAACCCTTGACTTAATTTTTCCCGGCGATAGAGTATTCTCCCTAATCACAAGGTGAATGATGAAGATCGGACCTATTGAGATCGACCGCCCCATCGCCCTCGCCCCTATGGAGGACGTCACCGAGATGCCCTTCCGGCTGGTTTGCAAGCGGCTGGGCGCGGACCTGGTCTACACGGAATTCACCAGTTCCGAGGCCCTCATCCGTAACATCCCAAAGGCGCTGCGCAAGATCGCCGTTTGCGAGGAGGAACGCCCGGTCGCTATTCAATTGTTCGGCGGGGTCGAAACGTCCATGGAAGACGCGGCGAAATTGGCCGAAGAGCTGCATCCGGATTTCATCGATATCAATTGCGGATGCTGGGTAAAGAACCACGCCGCGCGCGGCGAAGGCGCTGGACTTTTGCGGGACCTTCCCCGTTTTGCGGCCATCGTCCGTTCCACGGTCAAGGCGACCAACCTTCCGGTCACGGTAAAGACCCGGCTCGGTTGGGATGCCGATAGCATTGTCATTTTGGATGTGGCCCGGATGGTCGAACAGTGCGGCGCCCAGGCCCTCACGATCCATTGTCGCACCCGTTCCCAGGGGCACCGCGGTTTTGCGGACTGGTCCTGGCTCGAAAAGATCAAGAAGGCCGTCTCCATTCCGATCATCGGCAACGGCGATCTCAATACTCCGGAAGACGTCAAGCGGATCCTCGAGACCGGCTGTGACGGGGCCATGATCGGCCGGGGCGCGATCGGCAATCCCTGGATCTTCCGACAGACGAGGCATTTTCTGCGAACCGGGAATCTCCTTGCCGAACCCACTCTCAAAGAAAAGCTCGATCTGTGCGTCGAACATCTCAAATTGTCCGTTGCCCATAAAGGAGAACGCGACGGGGTCTTGACCTTCCGCAAGTTCTATGCCGGGTATCTTCGCGGGCTTCCCAACATCGCCAAATTGCGCTCCGAATTGATGCAGTTGAACGCCTTCTCGGATGTGGTTGCCGCCTTGAACCGATTCCTGGACGAGCATTCCCGCTTCCTTCATGAACCTGCCGCCTTTGCCAATCAATCCTGATCGAACCGGCTTTGCAAAACTTCTCCCTCCCCATTTGCTTTTCCCGCAGGAATTGTTAGAATGAAATCCTGTCGAGCATCGATCGCTCAACTCTTATGAAGAAATACGACGTCATCGTCATCGGCACCGGCGGCGGGGGTAAGCTCATCTCTCCCTGCGCCCGCCGGGGCCTCAAAGTGGCCGCCATCGAGCGCTCCGCCCTGGGCGGCACGTGCCTCAATCGCGGTTGCATCCCTTCCAAGATGCTCATCCATCCGGCGGATCTGGCCGTTGAGATCCGGCAGGCCCGGAAGTTCGATATCAACGTTGAGCCGCGATTTTCCGTCAATTTCGCAAATCTTATCAAACGTATTTCTAATACCGTTGACCAGGATTCGGCACAGATCGGCATTGGTTACGGCAAGAACCCCAACATTGATTTCTATCCTCACGAGGCCAGGTTCATTTCCGACCGCGTGCTGTTGGTGAACGGCCAGGAGTTGACCGCGGATAAGATTTTTATTGCCGTGGGGGCCCGCCCTATGATCCCTGACGTTCCTGGTCTTGCGCAGACGCCTTTCATGACCAGCACGGAAGCGTTGCGCAACACCCGACTTTCAAAGAGAATGATCGTTCTCGGCGGCGGATACATTGCGGTCGAACTGGGCCATGCCTACGGCGCGCTGGGCACAGAGGTCCATTTCCTGGTCCGCAGCCGGCTCTTGCGGCATGAGGATGCGCAGGTCGCCGAGGAATTCCACCGGGTCTTCTCGGAGCATCATGCCGTGCATC
>JAHFFX010000167.1 GCA_023247755.1 Candidatus Omnitrophota bacterium
GAAAAAACTTTCACCATAGAAACATATGGATGCCAGATGAATTCCTATGACTCAGAGCTGGTCAGGCCCATTCTGCAGAAGGCCGAGTATGCGCTGGTGGCGACGGAAGCGGATGTGGTGTTGCTGAACACCTGCGCGGTACGGGAGCACGCGCAGGTGAAGGTGTACAACCGGATCCACGAGATCAAGCGCCGAAAACTCAACCAACCCAACAGAATAATCGGGGACAGCGCCCATTAAGTTAGGAAAAAATCCGCAATAGGAACTTGTTCTCGTTCATTTTTTCAATTCATGCACAAGCATAAAATATCAGCCGCAGGCATACTTATTTTTTTCGCGATTAGCGTCAGTTCGCCTTCCCTCGCGCAGACTATTTGCCCTTTGCCCGGCAGCATCAAGCCCAAGGGGCTCGCTTCGCTGGGATCGTTTCAACGTTTGGCCGTGGCCGGGGAGGACCGGATCGTGCCGGTTGACTCGTTCGCGCGCAACACGCTGGAGCGTTTTTCCGGGAAGACTTCCTTCGACGGGAAACCCGCGGCCGCGTGGCTGGCCAGGCTCCTCTTCGCGCCCGACACGACGCGCACCGACAAGGTCTTCTTCGTCCAAAACCCCGACGTCCTGCGCATGTTGAGCCTTTCGCCCGAGGGAGGCGCGCGCTACAGCTTTTCCAGCATCGAACCCCACCTCCCCAAACTGACGGAACTGGCCAAGGCTGCCAGCGCCATTGAGGAAGCCCACCGCAACGCCGCCGGCAACAGCCTTTTATCGCTTTACGGGAATATCGTCTTATACACGGACCTGGCGAACAGTTTCGCCTTTGCGGTCCCCCATCCGGATTTCCAGGTCAACGACGGGGAGGTGGTGCGCTTGCTTGGGTTACCCAACGGCAAGAACGTCTACAACTTTCTGGATATTGCCTTGAAGGCCGAAACGATCATGGCGCAGACGCAGGGGCTGGACCAAAAGCCCATGGGGGACAGGACGCCGCAGGAGAAGGAATTGCTGCGCCTGCTCGGCAACCTTTACCAGTGGTCGATGTATTATGAGAACAGCGCCTTCAGGATCGTCCCGGTCTTCGACCTTAAGGACCGCTCCCTGGTGAGTCCGTGGGATGTCATCAACACGGATTTCAAGAACGAAGAGGTCCGTAAGGAAATGGACCAGTTGCGCAACCTCGTCGTCGCCTACTGGAACGGCGAGCAGCTTGCCTTTGACCTGGCCGCCCGGTCGTTTGAGGACTCGGTCTTAAGCCGCGTCGACCCGGAGGAGGCCAGGGATTTGCGCGGGCTCAACTTCGAACTGGAAGTCCTGAACAATCAACTCAATCCTGAAGGGTGGGCCAAAGTATTTTACGGCGCGGCCCTTTTTTTAAGCGTGGGATTCCTGTTGTGGAAGAAAACATTCTTGAAATACGCGTCCCTGTTTTGGGTGGGGTCAGGTTTTATCTTTAACGCGGGGGCCGCGATCTCCTATGCGGTGGTCACGGCCCGTTCGCCCTTTAAAGATTATCACGAGTTGTTTCTTGCCGCCGGGCTAATGGCCGTCCTGTCGGGATCGGCCGTCAGCGTGTGGGGCCGGAAACCTTATGGATTGGTCCTCGCGAGCGCGTGTGGCCTCGCCCTTTTATTTCTCGCGGGATATTTCCCCGGAATATTTTAACGTTTCGGTTGTAGAAACGATGAGTTTATGCTAAAAGAGATAAAAACAGCCGCTGGATAGAGAATACCGCATAAAGCGCAACGCATCTCATGATCGAACTGAAAGTCGAAATCCCGGACGTCAATTACTGGAAAAAACAGATCAAGTGCCAGTATGCCTGCCCTGTGCATACGGACGCGCGCGGCTATGTCCGGGCGATCGCGGAAGGGAATTTTGAAAAGGCGTATTTGATCGCCCGCGCGCCCAACCCGCTGGCCTCCATCTGCGGGAGGATCTGCGGTGCCCCCTGCGAGGCGGCCTGCCGCCGGGGCAGCATCGACGAAAGCATTGCCATCCGCGGCTTGAAGCGCTCGGCGACCGAGGAAAGCGGCGCGGATTACTTAAGGATACTGGAGGTCATCGAAAAGATCAAAAGCCATTTCAAGGGCCGGGAGTGCATGGACAAGGATGACTTAGGCGGCTTGATCGCGGGGTTTGCGGAAGGCAAGGTGAAGAAGGCCCAGGGGAAAAGTGTCGGGATCATCGGTTCCGGCCCGGCTGGCCTGGCGGCGGCGCACGACCTGGCGCTGATGGGCTTTTCCGTCATTATTTATGAAATGGAACCTGTCCCGGCGGGGATGTTGTATCTGGGCGTGCCCACCTACCGCCTGCCCCGGGGCATCATTGAGGCGGAAGTCGGCGTGATCAAAAGTTTGGGCGTAGAGATCAAAACCAACTGCACGGTCGGCAAGGATATCGCTTTTAAGGAGCTGCGCAAACGCCACGATGCCGTGATCATCGCGGTGGGCTGCAAGCGTTCCCGGACGCTGCCGTTGCCCGGGGCCGACGCCGAAGGGGTCCTGGGCGGGGTGGAATTTTTAAGGGACGTCGCGCTGGACGCGCCGCACCGAGTCGGCAAGAAGATCGTCGTGATCGGCGGCGGGAACGTGGCCTATGATGTCTCCCGCACGGCGCTGCGCCGCCAGCAGATGGACGTCGCGGTCACCGCGTTCCGTGAACGGGAAGAGATCCAGGTGACGCTCTGCTGCCTCGAGAAGAGGGAAGAGATGCTGGCGGATGAGATCGAGATATTGGAAGGGGAAGAAGAGGGGATCGCCCTCCGGAACGGGTACGGCCCCAAAGAGATCCTGACCGAAAACAATCAGGTCAAGGGGGTTCTCTTCCATAAAGTGGTCTCTATCTTCGACGCGCAGAAGCGTTTCAACCCGCAATATGATCCCGAAGATACCATTACACTCGAGGCGGATACGGTGATGTTTGCCGTCGGGCAAAGGTCCGATATCTCTTTTATCGACCCCAAGCGAGACAGCATCGAGGTCAACGAGCGGGGTGCGATTCGATGCGACCCGCAAACCAACGAAACAACCGCCGCCGGCGTTTTCCTGGCCGGCGATATCGCCTACGGGCCGCGCCTGATGATCGACGCCATTGCCAACGGGAAGAAGGTGGCCCGTTCGATTTATGAAAAGCTGGCCCGGGCGCGTTTGCAGTATGAAGTGACGGAACTTCATTACCCCCTTGAACATTATTCGCGGGAGATGGGCTATGAAAAGATCCGCCGGCAGGTGATGGCGGCCGCGGACGTGCAGGACCGGATCTATGACCACAAGGCGATCGTGGAGAAAGGGTTTACCTGCGGGCAGGCCAAGGTGGAGGGGTCCCGCTGCCTGGACTGCGGGGTCAACACGATCTTCGACGGGAGTAAATGTATTTTATGCGGCGGCTGCGTGGACGTCTGCCCCGAGCTGTGCCTGAAGCTGGTCCCGGTCTCCGAACTCGACGGCGATAAGACATTTTCCGACCTGGTCGATGTGATGAAGGAACGAAAACAATGCGATGAACTGACGGCCATTATCAAAGATGAAGAGAAATGCATCCGCTGCGCCCTCTGCGCCATCCGGTGCCCGGTGGACGCGATCACGATGGAACGCTTCAATTTCAAGGAAACGCTGACATGAGTACCGGTGAAAAGAAAGGGCAGGCGGGCCAACTGAGCTTTGACGTCAACGACAAGATCAGCCGCAGGGATTTCCTGGGGTTGTCCGCGGCCTGGGCCTGCGCCGCGGCCTGGGTCTTGACGATGATCGGTTTGTTGAAATTCCCGAAGCCGGCGCTGCTCCCGGATATTTCCAACAAATTCAAGATCGGGCTGCCCGAAGATTTCCCGCTGGGGACGGTCCGGGTCTTTCAGGACAAGCATATCATCGTCTCCCGGGACGAAGGGGGGATATTCGCCATTTCCCTGGTCTGTACGCACTTAGGCTGCATCGTTACGAAAACGGACCAGGGCTTCGCCTGCCCGTGCCACGGGTCCCGGTATGACCAGACGGGGAACGTGACCCGGGGGCCGGCGCCGCGGGCGCTGGACTGGTTCGAGGTGTCCCAGCTCCCCGACGGGAAAATGGCCGTGGATGCTGGGGCGCGGGTCCCTGAAGGGACGAAATTTTCGGTTTGATTTGTGTTTAACTTTTTGAAAAGGCCGGGCGTTGAACCATGTCGATAAAAGCGATTAAAGAGTTCTTTAAGAACCTTTCGGAACTGCCGCAGACGTTCAAGCAATCGGTGGTGCGGCATGACAAGCCGACCTCCGACCGCGTGCGCAGCCAGATCGTCTTCGGCAACATCTTCCTCCATATCATGAGCACGCGGATTCACCGCTATTCCCTCAAGAAGACCTACACCTTCGGGTTGGGGATCATGGCGGCCTCCTCCTTTATTATCCTGCTGGTGACCGGCGTCCTGTTGATGATCTATTATAAGCCGTCGGTGGACCTGGCGTACAATTCCATCAAAGACATCCATTACGTCGTGCCCGGAGGGCGCTTTATCCGCAATGTGCACCGCTGGGCGACGAACGTCATGATCGTGACGGTCTTTCTGCACATGGCCCGCGTGTTCTACACGGCCGCGTATAAAAAGGGCCGGTCGTTCAATTGGGTGCTGGGCATCCTCCTTTTGATCCTGACCCTTTTGCTGGGATTTACCGGGTATCTCTTGCCTTGGGACCAGCTCGCCTACTGGGCCATCACTATCGCCACCAACATCGCGGCGTCCACCCGGGAATTGACGGACGCGTTAAACGTCACCTCTTCCTTCGATCCCGGTGGGTTCGTGAAGGTCTTTTTGCTGGGCTCCGAGCATATCGGCCAGGAGGCCTTGTTACGGTTCTACTGGCTGCACTGCATTATTCTTCCTTTGACAATTATTATTATTATGGCCGTCCATTTTTGGCGGATCCGCAAGGACGGGGGGCTGGCCAGGCCGGAGCACATTACGGAAAAAGACCTCGAAGGGACGCCCAAAGATCCTCTGTCCGATAAAGTATTCACTCATGCCCCGGAAAAGACATACGGCTTGATGTGCCTGGTCAAAGGGAAGACCCCTGCCGTCGGGAAAGGGCCCGAACAGACGGTGTCCAGCTGGCCGCATCTGATGGTCAGGATCCTGGCGGTCTTTATGGTGACGTTTGCCTTTATTTGCCTGTACGCGTCATTTCTTAATGCCCC
>JAHFFX010000168.1 GCA_023247755.1 Candidatus Omnitrophota bacterium
GGCCAATCACGGCAAGTTCGACCAGCGACATGGCGCCATCCTCGCGATGGACATGCGCACGGCCACCCAGGATCTCCGCAACGCTTCCCACTGGCTGTTCTACTACAAATTCTACGATCCTTACGTCACCGATCGCATCAAGGGCGATGACGCCAAGCTCATCGAACGCACCGCCAATCTCTTCTTGTCTACCAGCCACTTGAATTGGGATGGCAATGTGCGCCTCGCCGCCCACGAGGTCTACGGCCACGCCTGGCGCGCTCTGGATGAAGGGTTCTCCATTGAATCCATCCAGGTGTTGTTCTTCCGGCGCGGTCTCGTCAGGCTCAACGACCGGGAATTGTCACAAGAAGAATCGGCTGACAAGGCGTTGCTGGTCATCAATGCCGGCCGGGAAGCGGAAGAGGTCATGGGGCGTCAGTTGCGCGAGGCCTGGTTGAAGAACGGGACCATCCATCATGCCGATTACGCCAATTATTTTGGCAGCCGCATCGGCGGGATGCTGGACAGCTTCTGGAGTTCCGAGAAGAACGGCCAGCCCGATTTCTTCAATGCCCTGAGGGTCTGGAATGAGGAATATCCGGGCGCCAAACAGCTGGGCACCGGCGCCCGGGCGGTATCCGGCCTGTGGGTCCTCGTTGCCGATCCGGCCGGCCGGAAGAATCTCCGGGAATATCTCAAGGGCGGGAAATTCTTTAAGTCCTATGTCGCGACCGATCGATTGGGATTCAGCAGCACGGATGTTGTGAAGACCCCGTGGGGAGTGGAACTGCTCGCGGGCTTCCGCAAAGGCACGACGAGCTGGGAAGTCGGCGTCGATCCTTTTGCCGCGCCGCGGTCGATGCGGGTGAGCGTGGGCAAGGACGATCTTCTGACGCTCAAGGGCGGCCGGGTCACCGTCGGCGGCAGGGTGGAAGGCTGGGTCCAGCCGGAACTCTTTAAGGCCGGCGATCGCCCGCGGCCCGGCGTCATGGGCGAGGTCGAGACCACCTTCAAGATCAATTCCGATTATGGCCTCTTCGTGCGCGCCGGCGGCAAGAGCGAAGGCTTCGTGCCCGGCGTGACCACCCGGGCCTCGCCGCTCGTGAACTTCGGCATCCAGTTGAGATTGCCGTTCGAACACAAGGCCTTGCAGAATCCGCCCGCACCTTCGAAGAAGGAAGAGCTGCGCAGCGTTACGCTCGATATTTCGGTGTTGCTGATCGTCCTGGCGATGGCGGTGACACAGGGTGTCGATCCGGTCTTGCTGAAAGACCTGCGAAAGCACCTAAGACGATTGGCGGCGGCCCATGCTGATGGCATTCAAAGGCGTGTCCCTGAGTTACCGGAGGCTCAGCAGCAGGCATTGTGGCAATCACCCGCCACCGCCCGACAGATCCTCAAGGAAATCTTTGCCCGTAAGGGCGATCTGCTCTGGTTCGATGATTTTGTCCTGGAAGATATTTTGAAGATCAACGAATGGAAACTAACCGGCAGTCCCGCCTGGAGTCAGGTCCAGGTTGCGTTCTCTCCCGTCGGACTTGATATGCTCCGCGAGGAAAAGCGCCAGCTTAGGCTCCGGCCGTCGGATACCGTTATTGACCTCGGGTCCGGACCGGGTAATGTCGTTATACCGTTGGCATTGTCATCAAAGGCCGGCCGGCTGATCGGTATCGATGTGCTTCCTGAACATGTCCAGCAGATCAGGGACCTTGCCGTCCATTTCGGACTGGATCATGTGGAGGCCATGGAGAAAAATGCCAAGCATTTGACGCTGGAAGACCTGCGCCCCGGTACGGTTTTCCATCTTTATCAGCCTTTTGATCGGGACACCTGGGAACTGGTGGCGAGGTTGCTGGGCCAACTGGCCGGGGAAAAATATGTTCGGATAGCCTCGATCGGAGAAGAAGATGGATTTTATAACGAGTTGTTAGGTTCCCAGCCGAGCTTGACCGGGGAAACGGTCTTTAGATATCTGGGTGATTCAGAATTTACATTGACCATTTTCGAAAGTCGTTCGAGAAACCCGCGGAAACGTGAGAACGCCAGCTTTGCGTCTCGGAGCTCGGAGACCTTGTTGGCCGTTCCTTCCGGGTTTGATCTGTTGGGTGCGGTAATGCTGGCCCTGGCGATGGTCGCCCAAAATCGCAAAAGTGATAGACGCTCGCCCATTGCCAATATCAGCTTCCGGATCGCGGCAAACGCATTGGGGCACAATTTGGACATCTACCAGGAGGCCTACCGGTATTACTTTGAGCATGGATTGACCCGCTCACCGGCATTCCATCGGATGCTGGCGAAGGAGATGAACCTTGACCCCGGAAGATCATGGGACCTGGAGTTCCTGGTGGTCGGTGCTGCCGAGGGCTCAAGCGCGGTCGTCAACAAACTGACCGTCCGGGCTCGCAGCGGGAAGCTGCGTCGTCAAGCCGTCTACGCCCTCAAGATGACCCCGCCGGAAGATGGATACACATTCTATTCACAGCAAGGTGTGCGAGCCGATTATGGGATGAGTCAACGTTATAAGGACGTTCCTTTATTCAGGAAGCATTATGCCGGTATCGTCTTTTATGAAAGGTATCGGATCGCTCAGCTTTTCAGGGACAGAATCGCCGCGGAGCTTCGATCTCAATCTATTCGGACCGACGAGATCTCTTCAGCGGTGTTGTTCTATATCACCCGCTGGGTGGAAGGGGAAACGCTGCAGGATCGGCTCAAGCGCCTTCGTCAAACCGAATCGTCAGAGGTTGTGGAACGTGAGGCCCAGCGCTTCTTGCGGGAGGTCGTGTCCGTGTTGGTTCAATCGTATCATCCGCTTCGCGGCCTTATCTTTGATTTGGATACCGACGATATTATGCTGGCCGTTCCGGACGATCATGTCGTCTTCATCGATGCGGGCCGGGTCAACGGCCGGCTGCAGAATTTGCGGGAAATGCGCCGAACAATCGAGAGCCTCATCACCTCCATGTATTATGTCGTGGGCGCGCGCGCCATTATAGATATTACTTTCGGTGAGTTTAGAACGATGGTCAGGCAGAACCTTGGAGAAAGCCGGGGGAACAGATTCCTGCAGGCGATCGAGCGGGCGTGGGATTTCGCGGGCCGGCCGACCAAAGAATACAATTGGATGCGGCTGGGGAATCTGCCGCGAAATATGGAATTGTCCCTGGTCGTAAACGGCATCGATCTATTGGGAGTGTTCATATTGCTGGTGGCGATGGCGGCGCAGACATTGGAAGATCGCCTGGCCTTCCTTAGAGAAGACTCGCCGCTGCGGCGCCGGCAGATGGATGGGCGCTACGACTATTTGGTGCGGATGGCCGATCCGGCGGGCGATGAAGAATTGGCTGCTTCTCGGCAATGGGAACAGCTTAATGATGCGCAGTTCCAGTCGGGCCGGGAGCGCTTGGCCCAGGACATGACGAAACATCTACCGGTGTTCCTCGCGTTTGCACGGTATCTGTTCAATGAGTTCAAAGACCAGAAGCTGGTTTTCATCGGCCGCGCTGCGGATCTTCTCTATGATGCCGCGCAAGCTATGGCGAATTTTTATCCGGCCTATGCGGATCGAAAGGGTGATCTTTATCTCGTGGACTGGTCGCCCAAAGGATTTGACGATGAGTTCAAGCTGCAATGGCATGGTTGGTATTTGGCTGGACGCATCGGCATCACCTCGGGAAGCAACCAACAGCAGGGTGTTACGCTCATTGACGAGATCGCCTTCGATCCGCTGGAGCAGAAAGATTACACCTTCATGCTCAAGGAGCGGCTGATCAAAGACATCGGCCTTCGAGCCGAGCAAGTTCAAACGATCGTCCTGTGGTCGGAAAATCCAGCCACCCGGTCCTACTACGACGATCTTCTCAAAAAACAGGGACAACCGATCGCAAATGCCGTCTTGTCCGCCGCTTCCTGGTTAGCCTACCGCTACGAGAGCTTGCGCGACTATGGCAGCGCGAAGGTGGACGTAAGTCAACAGCGGGTGGATCTCGAGCATCAGTATTTCCTCAACTATGGTCCAAGCCGGCTGTTGTATAAGGTGCTGATCGCTGACGCGGTCAAGAATGACGTCGACAATCCGCGAACGGGTCCGGATCTCGGGAATAATTCCGTGAAGTTTACACAAACCCAGATGGCCTTGGGATTCTAGCTGGTGGGTATCTTCCTCTATGGTCTCGGCGGACTAATGGCCATGGCGGTTTTAAGAATGGGAGAGTCTGATTCTGAAAGAAATGGGGATGGAAAGAAGGATGATTCTTTGCGTTGGAAGATCGCGGGAATTGATATAGAAAAAATCAACAGCGTTGTGGTCCCGATCGTTGAAAAGCGTAAAGTGCAGTTGGCCAGGACCATCTTCCCTGTGCTGGTACAGCAAATTCATCCTTCTGAGGCCATGGAAATGATGATGGGCGATGACAATGTTCGGGTAAACCGTGCTGTGAGTTCCTTGGTGTTTGCAGAGTTGGGCAAGGTATATGTGCACGCAAATATGGAGGATTTTGACCAACAAGACAGTGTCGTCGTTATCGAGTTCCCATCAAGCGTCAAGGATTTGCTTCTCGGCCAATTTGTGGAACGACTGCCTCTATTACCAATCTATTTGAGTGAGACGGCCCTCAGTATTGATTTCGACAGAGTGCCCCCCTCTCGCATCTTTCTACCGGAAAGATTCAGTGAAGAAGAACGCCAGCAATATCAAGAGCGGTTCGCTGCGGTTGGGTTGAACACACCGGTGTTGATTGCTGATATTCAGGACATCCGAACACGTGAAGATCACTACTACCATTCAACACGTTCCCAACCCCGAGTCCGGCATGAGCGATATATGGAGCGGTTGTTCATACAACGCGCGCTCACTAGGGACTGGGATGGATCTAACAGCGTAGAGGACGCCGCCTTCTGGGTTCTTAATGGCTCCGGTTTAGAGCGGGATGATTTTTATAAGACCGATCCAGAAGAACAAATAACCTTTTATCGCGTGATCAGTGATCTGTTTAAACCGGCGCGCCAAGTTACCGTCTTTAGCGATTGGATCGAGGCGATGAAGGCGGCTGATCAGATACCTTTGCGGCAACCGATCAAAACAACTCAGCAAGAGTTTATTAATGCCTTGGGAGGTTCAGGAGTCCTGTTTTTGGGTATCACCTTGCTGGTCGCGGCGGCGATGGCGGC
>JAHFFX010000054.1 GCA_023247755.1 Candidatus Omnitrophota bacterium
CGTGCCCAGGTTCATCAGAATGTACCCGAACGGCGAAAGGGTACGCAACTGCGACGCCGCCAGGACCAGGAACGCCGCCAGCAGGCTCAACGAACCCAAAGGATAGGTCTCCGGGATCGCGAAGAAGAACATGCCGGCAGCGCTCACGGCCGCAAGCAAACTTAACAAAAGGGCGTCCAGCGAACGGCACCCCATGAGCCGCAATAAAATAAAGAAGGCGAATACCCAGACAAAGGCCACCCCGGCATTGAACAACCTGACCGCCGCAGCCGCGTCATGCGTGAGCATTTTCTCAAGAGCATAAACCGGCGGGAAGGCCAATAACGCGAATAGCGGATGCACCTTTGCCCGGGTATGATCGGCCTTTGTGTCGGTCATCATCTTGTAGACCCTGGGACAATCCGATTCGAACCATATATCCAAATATTTTCCTTCAAAAACGATCGGCGGCACAAGCCCGAAGCGCTGATAGGAAAAGAAACTGAAAGCCGCGCCGAGAATCGTTGCCATCAAGATATCCCGCCAATGCCGTTGGCTGAATTGAATCATTTTAAGAAAGAACGGTTCCATAACTTTTCACGGATTCACAATGTTGACGTTAACCGGCGTCCCGGGCGCAAAAGCCGGACCCAATCTTATTTGAGCGGCCGCCCCGTGGATCGTCACCTGCAATTGTTTTCCGTCCCAGCTCCAGTCGACCGTTCGATGCGGCAAAGAGAGCCCTTTGACCTCCAAGGAAGAACTTAACCATTCCTTGGGGATCCCCGCCCCGATGACCACGGACGGTTCAGCGGACTGTTGGTCCAGGTAACCCAGCATATCCAGCTGCAGCAGGAGCATCTCCGCCGCCGTTCCATAATGCGGGGTCACCTGCGAGGGATTGACCCACCCGCGAATTTTTTCCCATTCGTTATAAGTGCCGTCCTCGCCAACGATCTCCGCCCACGTATAAAGCCCGGGGGACGTCTGGTTTTTCCAGAACCAGCGCAACGCCCGCCACGTATGGTCCAGATCGCCCAGGAAAAGCCACTGGTGCGCTTCGCCGACCGCAAAATACGGCTTCTGCAGACCATAGCGAAAGTTGTCCTGTTGATCCCGGGTCTTGTTCCAGCGATTCTCCAGATTCTTCAAGTACACGGGCCGGGCGGCGTCGTTCGCGATCGCGCTGGGCCAAAGGCCGCTGTTGTAGGTGTAGGGATTTGTGATCTCCTCATTGGATAAGGCATAAGCTTTTTCCCAGGCCTGCTTGATCCCGGACGCTTGTTGACGCCACACAACGGCCTCATCCGCCTCCGACATCCGGTCGGCCAACGAGGCGGCTTCCTCCAGGCCCAGGTAACTCATCGCATTGATATAAAAAGGCGCGTACTGGAGACTTACCTTTCCGACGATCAACCCGTCCTTGGGAGGACTGGCGACCAGGGAGACCCAATCAACCGGCTGGTCCTTGATCTTAGGCAGCGGCCTGCCTTCCGATGATTCATAAATAGGATCCTTTGTGGAAAGGGTCCGGCCGATGAACTCGGCCTTGCGTCGAATGTGCGGCCAGATGGACCGATCGAATTCCGGATCGTTCAAACGGTCGGAAACTTCCATCAATGCCCAGACCGTGAGGCCCGGGCCGTCGGTTTCCCCTCCCATCCCCCCGAAGAAATCATGTTCCGCCAAGAAGACGGATAACTGCCGGGCGGCATCCAGCTGGCCGGCTTTGGCCAAGGCGATCACCGTATAGGCCGCCTCACGCTGCCAGGCCACCGGATAACTCATCGGGTCTCCGGGACGGGTTTCCTTCGCAACGGTTCCCATCATCAGATGGGCGACCTGGGAGTTGAGGGAATCCACAAATTCTTCATCCGGGAGAGACAGCTGCAAATTGGAACGCGTGTGCGCATAGCGCAGGTCGGACACCGGCGGGAAGGCCGCGTCATCGATCACCAATGACCATGCGCTGCCCTCAAGAGGGAACCGGGCATAACCCCAGTCGCGGCTCGCCTCCCAATGAGCGGCTTTGGGACGGGACGTCATCCAGTTCTTTTCCGTTTCCTCGCCAAGATAAGGGCTTGACGCGGGATCGAGCGACAAGCCCCAGCGTCCATTGATGGATAATCTATTCTCTTTCCATTCCAATGAGTGAACGACTCCGGCGGCCGGCCCCACGCTGCGAACCACCAGTTCAAGATCCACATCATGGCTGTTCTTATTCTTGAGGTCGAGTCTCCAGCTGCCGGGTCGGACCGCAGACCAGGCGGCCACATAATAATCCGTTTCGGCGAGAATACCGGGGATCGGTTGACCGGTCGGGATGAATTGCTGGCGGATCTTTTCTATAGGGATACTGTCACTGGTGGCGACCCGATTCCCTTTTTTGTCCAATACCCAGATCGAAACGCCGAAACTTCCGACGGAAGGGCTGAAGCTCCCTCCCGGCTCATAATAAGCCTTGTTCTTCTCGGCCGTTGTGGGGTAAGCCAGCACGACATGGCCTTTGCCCCGCAGCCAAGGGTCCTGGGGGCGGGAATGAGAATGTATCCTGATCTTTTGATGCGCTGTTCCATGGCTGCGGAAGAAATCGAGAACCTGATTGAATTGCGCGACATTATTGAGCCAAAGACAGGGGATCAACAAGCCGGTCAAGGCGATGGTAACAATCCTTAATCTGGTCAGACAGCTTAAGGCGGCCAAGGGCACCAGGAGCACCACGAAATGCAAGGAATACAGGAAGGTCTCGTCTCCATAAACGATATGCATTCCCAGTTGGGCGGCAAGCATCAGCCCCAGGACCATGCGGAACTTGAGGTTCTTCTTTGAAAAGAACAGGGCCCATGTCCCCAGCATCAGAAGAGCGGTCCAGAGAACGCACGCGTATTTGCCCCAAACGGTCGCCGAGCCCGCCGGCGACAGCTGGGTGAGCATCAGCGGCCAATCCGGATGGTTGAACTTGTCGAAATTATAAATGGCCGGCATGATCATGGTGTGATACACAAAGGACTTGATGACATGAAAGAAGCCGCCGGACCCATCCAAAAGCATGAAATGGCCTTCCCGGTTAAAATCAAAGAAGAACCGCGCCTCGGGGAAGATCTTTTTTTCCACGCTCCATAATACCGAGGCCCCTAAATACGCATAGGCGATGATCCTGAAAGTACGGCCCACCGGGTGGTTGACGACCGTCGTCAATATCCCTGCCATCCAGTTCGTTATCGTCATGCTTAACGTGGCGATATTCATCAGAACGTACCACAACGGCGGAAAAAAATGTTCCTGGGACAAGACCGCCATGCAAAAGGCCAGTAAGATCGTCAGTGAACCGAAAGAGAAGGTCTCCGGAATGACGAAGTAGAACATACTGGCCGCGCTGACGGCGGCGAGCAGGCAAAAGAGGGTCGAATCCGGCCGCCGGCACCCCAGCAGCCTGAACAACATAAAAAGCGCGAACATCCAGGCAAAGGCCACGCCGGCAATGACCAGCCTCACGGCGGTAACGGTGTCCTGGTGCAATACCTTCTTGATCAAGAAAACGAACGGAAAAGAAAACAAGGCGAACAAAGGATGCGTCGTGCTCCTGGCTTGGCGCAGACTGTCTTTATCGGTCATGACCGTAAAGACCCGGGAAGTGTCGCCTTCAAACCACACATTGTCGACCCGGTAGCCGTCGGTCAATAGGACCGACGGGATCAGCTTCGCGCCCTGATAGGTCGCGCCGCTGAAAAGAACACCCAGCAGCAGGGCGATCAGAATATCGTATCGGCGAGCACAACGCGCCGAGGCGTGGACAATGTTCATGGCTGGGGACCTATCTCGCTGCGTTCATTCTTCGTGCTCGGAAGATCACCTGACTTCCGCTTAACATCTGCCGCTTTATATAAACAATACAAGGCCCGCAAATACGTCCGAAAGATCCGGTAAGGCACCGAGGAAATGAATTTATTCTTGCCCGCGGGCCAATAGTGGCGACCGATCAAAGGGTCGAGCTTCGTGGATTTCAAGTAAGTGCGGCAGGCCAGCTTCCAAAGCGCCATCCTTTGAAAATATTCGGCGTGCGTGTAATACTCCCTGGCCAACCGGGTCCTTTTCTTGAAAAAGTTCAAATGGGCCGTGTTCTCGACCTTGGAGACCACGCGGACCCGATCCTTGAGCTTCTGAACCTTGTTCTTATGCTTGTTCTTCGCGTGAAAACGGATCTTGGTCAGAGGAACGTCAATGTACCGCAACTGACAGACCTTGGCCAGGCGCAGCCAAAGATCGTAATCCTGGGTCGTGTTCAGTTCCGGGTCAAACCCTCCCACTTCGTCCAGAAATTTCTTGCGCAGGACCACCGAAGGGTGGTGAATGAAATTCTCCTCGTAAAGACTGGCAAAGGTCTCGCGATTCCCGGGCTTCTTTTTCCAATGGAGGACGGTCCCATCGGTCTCATCGAGATAATAAGCTTCGTTGCAGACCCATCCTATCTCGAGATTGTTCTCAAGAACCTCCATCTGGACCTCCAGCTTCTTGGGTAGCCACAGATCGTCATCGTCCAAGAAAGCGACATATTCCCCCCGGGCGACGCTGACGCCGAAATTCGTGGCCCCCGACTGGTTCGTGTGGTCACGATAGAAATATCGGACCTTATTCCCGTAGCTCTGCACGACCTTCCGGGTCTCATCAGTCGAACCATCGTCCACCACGATGATCTCGTAATCGGTGAAGGTCTGGGCCAAAACGCTGTCGATGGCTTCTCTTATATAGTGCGCCCGGTTAAAGGTCGCGATCACAACACTGACTTTCGGCATGGATCCCCTTTTATCCAAGGCCTTCGTTGCTCACTGCGCTCAAGAAACTTTTTTTCTCACTACGCTCAGAAAACTTTGTCGCGCGCTACGCTCATAAAGCAAGAATAATGACCAGCAGGATCGCCACGGCCACAAAACGGCTCCCCCGGTCCTTGATCGAAAAAATGATCGGGTCGTCCTTCATTTCCCCGCGCCCGGTCTTGAGCCACAATCGGCTCACCCAATAGAACAGAATGGGAACGATCATCCAGAGAACCTTCGGATGCGCGTAGCGCAGGACGACATCGGAGCTGTTGATGTAAAGCGCGAAGATGATGATGGCGAGGTAACCGCTGGCGATCCCCATCTCCCGCAGATGATCGAGATCGGAAACGCTGTAGTCCCGGCGCCCGGCGTATTCCCGGTCGGTCTTCGAAAGCGTGATCAGCTCCGAGCAGCGTTTGACGAGCGCCAGGCTGAAAAAGATAAAAATGGAGAAAGCGAACAGCCAGAAGGAGAGCGGCACATCGATCAGCACCGCACCGGCCACGATCCGCATCGTGTACAGTCCGGCGAGCACCAGAACGTCGATGAGGACATAGGTTTTTAAGTGCAGGGTGTAGGCAAGACTGAGCGCGCTGTAGACCACCACCAGCAAAAAGAATTTCCAGCTCAGGGCGGCGGCGATGATAAGCCCGGCCAGCTGCAGGGCCACCATCAGGGCGCTGCCCGTCCATAAAGAAAGGTCACCGCCGGCAAAAGGACGGTATCTTTTGCGGGGGTGGTTGCGGTCCGAATCCAGGTCCAGCAGATCATTGAAGATGTAGCCGCTCGAGGCACAAAGGCCGAAGCTCAGGAATCCGAGGACCACCCCCATCACCGAATAGACATTGTTCCATTCGTGCGAGGTGACCAGCGGCACAAAGAGCAAAGAGTTCTTGAGCCATTGATAGACCCGGACGGCCTTGACGTATAAGGACAGGCCTGGGGTCGCCCCCTCAAAAACACGCTGCACGTTCGCGGTCTTTCGGGCGGCGGGAAGAACGCCGGGGAACGGACAGACCAGGAGCGCTTCGCGCGCGTGCGGAAAAATGTGCAGGTCCACGCCGGAATTACCGGCGTAATCGAAGCCCTTCTCTCCGTATCTCTCCAAAAGCAATTTGAGCTTGCTCTTTCCGGAAATGTTCCGCCGCTCGTCGCTCGCGAGAACTTCCTTGAAGATCCCGAGGAATTGATTGATGTTCTCCGCGAACTTCTTATGGGAGGCGGTGGCCAGCACCAGGGTCCTTCCGCGGGAGAACTCTCCGCGCAGATAGGCCAGGAACTCTTCCTGATAGGGCAGCGTCCTTGCGTCAATGTTCACCCGACGGGCCATCTGGTCCTTCAGATAGGCCTTGCCACGCAACAGCCACAGCGGAACACGAACGATCGAGAGCGGTTTCTGCCGGATCATCGCATAGAAATTTTCCAGCAGCAGATCGCCCTTGATGAGCGTCCCGTCAACATCGACCACCAGCGGTATCCGCCGGTCCGCCTCCGAGAATGAATCCCCCATGAACAAGTTCTCCTTTATATGACAAATCCGGATGTTCGAATCCGGATCGCCTGAACAGAATCGGTCGGGATTGCCGTTATTGCGGCTTCCAGCCCTCGACCTTCTCCCATTTCACCTCGGGCACAAATACGGCGGTGGTGCTCAGCCGATTGTCCTCCGCGACGATCTTAAGCACATCCTTATAACGGACCGCGTAGGGATGGATGAGGTCTTTGTCCCAGACCGAAACCTTCAAAAGATAAAGTTCCGGGGCAAGCCTGAGCTTGCCCAGGTGCAGCCGGACCGCGCGCCGCCCCTTCGTCTCAGCCAACGCAAAATCGCTCTCACTGGAAATGCAGGAACAACACAGGACCCCGTCTCCCCGGAGGATGTCCACGCGGAAAACGGGTTGTTCGACCTTCTCATAGGCATGGTAATCGATCAAAAACGTGATATCGTCCTCGGTGCTCAGACTCTCGTGGTGATGGCCGCTGGCGTCCTGAATGATGACATTGAAGATATAGAGCAGGCATTTCTCCTGTTCCTTGACCTGAAGAACGACCCCCTCCATCTGCTGACGTTTTCTTTCAAACTCCTTTTCCCTCTGGCGGATAACGGTGTTCTCGTAATAAGGGATGACTTCGTCGGTCGCCGCGTCCTTGAGCACTTCACCGTGATCGATGAGAATGGCGCGCTTGCAAAGGCTCTGGATCAAAGGCAGGTTATGCGAGACCAGGACGATGGTGGCGCCGCTGCCCAGAAGATCCCGCATCTTCTCGGCGCATTTGGCCTGAAAGGCGGTGTCCCCGACCGAGAGGACTTCGTCCACCAGCAGGATCTCGGGGTCCATGTGCGCCGCGACCGAGAACCCCAGACGCGAGAACATCCCCGAAGAATAGCGTTTGACCGGCGTGTCGATGAATTCCCCGATCCCTGAGAATTCGACGATCTGATCGAACTTGGAATCGATCTCCCGGCGTTTCATGCCCAGGATGGTGCCGTTGAGGTAGACGTTCTCCCGCCCGGTGAGCTCCGGGTGAAAACCCGCCGTGACCTCGATGAGCGCCGAAAGCCGGCCGTGGATCTTGATCTCCCCCTTGTTGGGGCTGATGATGCCGGACAGCAATTTAAGGGTGGTGCTTTTACCGGCGC
The DNA here is from genome assembly GCA_023247755.1 of Candidatus Omnitrophota bacterium. Classification (GTDB taxonomy): domain Bacteria; phylum Omnitrophota; class Gorgyraeia; order Zapsychrales; family JAHFFX01; genus JAHFFX01. The sequence goes on from JAHFFX010000054.1 coordinate 7,438, forward strand.
CGTTGGGCCCCATGATCCCCACCACGCCGCCCTTGGGAATATCGAAGGATACGTCTCTGACCGCCCAGAATTCGCGCTCGGCCAGCGTCGGTTCACCGTTCGGGTTCGTCATCTTCCGGAACATGTTGGGAATAGCGTCCCGCAGCGAATTGAACTTCTCGCCCTTAACGAATTTCTTCCAAACATGATGGAACTCGATCATATTGCTCATAGAATTCTCCGATCTATTCAACGGGCCAGTGGGGCCCCGATTGCCGATTTACGATCTCGCCGGCCTCCCCCTCAAACGTTCTCCGCGAAATCCTGTTCCTTGCCGTAAAAAACGCTCAAACCGACGCAGAACATGATGATCGACACCGCCCCGGCATACGAGAACCAGAACGGATCCGGAAGCATCTTCAGGACCACGACCCGGTGCAACGATTCCAGAATGCTCCCCAGGGGGTTATAAAGCATGAGATTCTTCCATTTCCCGAGATCGCTCGCTTCATAAAAAACCGGCGTGAAGAAGATCCCGAACGTGAGGATGATATCAACCACGTACTTGACGTCCCGATAAAAAAGGTTTGCCGCGGACAACAGCAGTCCCAGCCCGAAGGTGAAGAGAAAAAGGAAGACCAGCAGGCTCGGTATCCACAAGAGCTGAACGCTCGCCCCTATGCCGGTGAAGAGCATCACGAACGGAATGACCGCCGCCGCGATGCTAAAATCGAACGCGCACGCCAAAGTGGAGGACAGGGGCAGCACCGCCCGCGGGAAATAGATCTTCGTCAGAAGATCACGGTTGCTCACCAGGCTCTGCACCGAGAAGCGTATGGAGTTGGCGAAAAAGGTCCAGGGAAGGACCTTGATCGCAATCGACACCACGTTATGCGTTTCCAGGGACTTTCCAGAGACAAACAGCATCGCCTGTCGGACAAGGATCCCGGCGAAAACCGCGACCACCGGCATGAAGATCGCCCACAAAAACCCCATCGCCGCCTGTTTATAGCGGATACGGATATCCCGGAACGTGAGCATGAGCAGCAGGTCGCGATACTTGATAAGCCCTTTTATAGCGTTGATCATAGTTCCTCTTTTTTTCTCTGGCCTTTGGGATCAATGTCACGGATCCGGCGATTCTTCAACTCAAGAACGCTTTCACCAATGCTAATGCGAACAACTCGATTGGTTCTTCGGCGCCGATCCTTTTCAGATCGAAACGATCGGCAGGGCTTGCATTCCGACCAGCGACCGTAGTGCTGACGCTCTCGAACCCGCTGTTCCGGCAGAGCCGGTTCAAATCTTCGCTCATATCCTGCCGGCGGCCGTTGGGGTAGGCAAAATGCCGGACCGTTGTTCCCAATTCCCGCTCGATCCTCGATTTGGATCCGGCAATCTCTTCCCGGGCCTTTTCCAACGGGACCCGGCTGAGGATCGGATGGGTCATGGTGTGAGCGCCAAAATCCACGCCGCCTTTGTGCATAGTCCGGACCTCCTCCCAGGTGAGCATGGAGCGCTCCCCCGCCGAGGCTTTTCCCAGCTTTCCTGCCAACTGACGCAAGGCCTCGATCCTTCTGTCCTGGTCCATCCCCTTTAACATTTCCACGATCCTTTTGAACGCGTCCCGTTTTTGCCGGAAGTCTTCCAATGAAAGCGTCCCCAGACCTTCGAGCGCAACGGTCGCGGAAGATGTTTCTGCCACCATCCGGGCCAGGTCATCCACCCAAAGCCGGTCGCCGGTTCCGATCGGCCCGGTGGCCAGGAAAATCACCGCGGGAATCTGGTGTTTTCTCAGGACTGGATAAAGCAGATTAAAATTATCGCGGTAGCCGTCGTCCACCGAGATGACAACGGCGGGGCGCGTAAATTTTCTTGAGGCCTTCAAGGTTGCCACCGCCGCATCCAGAGAAATAATGTCAAAATAGCGTTTAAGGAACCCCACTTCCGCTTCGAAGGCATCGATCAGATGCGTGACGCTCGGATGGGGGTCCATCGCCGTCTCACGGTCCCTCACAAACCGGTGGTAATACAAGATGACCGCCCCGAACTCTTTTCTTCTGAGAAAGATCAATTTAAGGTAAAGATGCAGCAGGCCCGAACGGTATAACAGAGAACCCGCCAACTGTTTGACTGTCTTGTTCATCGGATAACCGGGATAAAGTGTCCTTAAGGCTTTCGCGCCACCACCAGAATCCCGGAAGTCAGAAGATCCTCGTCCGAAAGCTGCCGGAACCTGGACAGAAGCCGCGGACGCATCCGCCGCACCAGCGATAGATCGTTTCCGGAAAAATCCCGGCCTTCGGTCAATCGCGGGGGATGCGGGACCAGATCTCCCGAATGCCCCATGACATGCGTGACCAGGATCTTGAAATCGTATCCCAGGTCGGTCAATTTCTTGCGGTAAGAGTCGATCCGGTGCCGGTTGATCTTTCCGGCGTGCGGATGGATCCGTTTCCAGATAAAATCCGGCACGGTCAAGAATTCCATGGGGTCCATTCCCTTCCTGGTGAACAGACCATGATCCCGCAGATCGATCCGGTGGATCATCATCCCGCCTTTTTCAAGAAGCCGGTCCATCGCCGCAAACGCCCGGACCGGGTCATCCACATACTGCAGGACGGCCCGCGATACGATCAGATCGAAACGGCGGCGGCTCGAAAGATCCTCCGGGGAATCGATATTCTCGATCCCCTTGCCGAAAACATACTGGACTTTCTGGGGATTGATTACATAGCGCTCCCCGCTCAGGAAAACGGCCTCCAGGGCTTGGTGCCGCTCCTTCTCCCCAAGGGTCCTCAAAAGGGCCTCGTAGATACGGCTCTGCTGCTGAAGGTCCTTTTCACATTCGTAACGGTCCAGACAGACGACCTTTTGGGCTCCCTGGGCGATGAACTTGACCGCCACGCCAAAATTGTCCCCCGGGCCGATCTCGAGGATCCTTTTGCCTTCGATCTCCCTCGGGCCCAGAGCGGCGTATCTCACATAATCGTCAAAAACCCTAGAGATATAATTGATGCTTTCTTCCAGGGTTTTGTTCTTATGCGTGGCGCCGGTATGGGATTTCAGTCGATTGCTGCCGACAATAAGTTTCAGCAACGTTATATATTTCGTCACGGTCGTATCGATGCGGGATTCCATTTAGTTTTGAAATACTCCACGGTTCTCTTCAAACCCCCTTCAAAATCCACCAAGGGCCGGTAATTCAATTTTTTGCCGATCTTGGAAATGTCCGCGCTCGTGCGGAACACGTCCCCGGCGCGCACCGGCAGGAATGCGGGCTTGATGTTCTTGCCGATGATGCGGTTTAACGCATCCACGAGCTCCAGGACCGTGTTGTCCTTGCCGTTGGCGACGTTAAAAACCTCATGTTTGATTCCCGGCGTGGTCGCGCTAAGGACATTGGCCGAGACGACATTGTCGATGTAAGTGAAATCGCGGGATTGTTTTCCGGTACCGAAGATGGGCGGCGCTTCGTCGTTGATGATGCAGTGGATGAACTTGGGGATCACCACCGCGTATTCGTCATCGAGCGCCTGTTTGGGCCCGAAAACGTTGAAATACCGCAGGCACACCGTCTCCACGCCGAAATGTTCGGAAAAAATCCGGCAGTAATACTCGCCGGCGAGCTTGCTGAGGGCATAAGGGGAAATCAGCAACGGATAAAACTCTTCTTTTTCCGGAAATTGATCCGTATCGCCGTAGACGGAACTGGAAGAGGCGAACACAAAACGCTTTACCTTGTTCTTGGCGCAGGCTTGCAGCATGAAAAGGACGCCGTTGATGTTGACGTCGTTGTAGCTCTCCGGATCGGCCATGGATTTCGGCACGGAGCGCAGCGCCGCCTGATGTGAGACATAATCCATTCCCGCGCAGGCCTTCTCGCAATCCGCCTTGTTGCGGATGTCGCCGCGGATCAGCTCGAACTTGTCCTTGCCAAGCCCCCTGGTGAACTCAAGGTTCTCCTCTTTCCCGGAATAGAAGTTGTCCAGGACGCGGACGAAGTGACCTTGCTTGACGAGGGATTCGGCGATATTGGACCCGATGAAGCCGGCACCGCCGGTGATTAAGAACTTTGACATGAGTGTTGGTCCTTTCGTTTGTTGGCTTAAGGCAAAGAGCTTAGGGCGTAGGGCAAAAGCGTTCCGTCATTGGATACAAGCCCTGAATGCTCTGATCTTCTTGGCTAAAACCTCGCCTTCAGCATAAAGTTCGCTGAACTTTTCTTTGGTAATATATGACTTGTTCTTGGCAATAAAAAGAGCGGAAACGGTCTCATAAGTGGAACGAATGGAAAAATTAAGAAAACTTCTGAATTCCTGCTTGGAGTGACTTCCCGATCCTTCGGCGATATTGTTCGATATGGACAAGGACGAGGACCGCAATTGCGAACCAAGACTGAACTGCACTTTTTGAGGGAATTCATCAGCCACATCTAAGATCTTCTCACAATAGCTGATCCCCATTTTCCAAATGTCTAATGTTTCGAATCTGAACATCAACTGCACTCCGAGACTGGGACTATAATTCCGGCATATCTCTATGCCCTTAGCCCTACGCCCTATGCCATAAGATCATAAATACCTATAAATATACTCCGGCAAGTGGTACTCGATATTCGTGAGGACATGCCCGACGATCTTGACGTGGGCCTGGTTAAGGAGTTCCGTGGCCCGGTCCACGATGCCGCGCTGGGTCCGGCCGGCCTGGATGGCCATGACAACCCCTTCGACCATGGAACCGATGATCCCGGCATCAGTGACCGCGATGATGGGAGGCGTATCGATGAGGACAAAGTCGAACTTGCCGCGGACCTCCGCGATCAGGGCGCGCATCTGATCGGAGGCCAGCAATTCCGCCGGGTTGGGCGGAACGGAACCGGAGGACATGATCGTAAGATTCTCAAGGTCCATATGGAAAAGGACCTCGTCAAGGGCGGCTTTGCCGCTCAACAATTCGCTCAACCCTTTGGGCTGATCGACCCCCAGATACTTGGACACCCGGCCGCGGCGCATGTCCGCGTCGATGAGCAGGATCTTGGGCTTATGGATGGAGTGAGCGAGCGAAACGGCAAGATTGAGGATCGTAATGGTCTTCCCCTCGGAATGCAGCGAGCTCGTGACCACGACCGTCCGGGGAGGACGGCCCTTGTTCAAAGCGAGAAAGTTGGTTCTCAGCACCTTGTACTGTTCCGTGATGAGGGCCTTGGGGTCGAAATAAGAAACGATCCGCCCATCGACCTTGGAATCCCCGGCCTTGTGCACGATGAGCTGCTTATCCTCCCGGATCTTGGCGATCTTGTCGATCCGCTGCAGGCGATCCTCGGCCGCTTTTTTTAACGCATTCGTGATTTTGCCCATGGTATTTTTATTCCTTTCTTAATTGAGGCTCCTGGCTCCCGCTCCCGGTGCCCAGATATCATTTGCTTTCCGCCGGGGTCGTGGACAAACGCATCATTCCCCGTAATTCATCGTACTGATCTTTAAGGCTGTGGTTGAGACTATCCAGCGATTTCAATTTTTCCTGCAAATTCGCGCTGGTGGTCTTGATCTCCGTCAGCTGAGTGTTGTTCGCATCGAGACTTGTTTGAATACCCTTTAACCCTTCTTTAAGAGCGCTGAGCTGGGCGGCGATATCGGTCAAGTTCGCATCATATCCGGCCATGGAATCCTTGATCTCCATGAGCCGGTCGCGGAAATTCTCCGTTTCCTGCTGCGTCTGCTTTTTGAATTCACCGGTGAACCCTTCGAGCTTCGAAAGCCGGCCTTCCAGACTTTGGAGATTCGTGGCCAGCTGCAGCGACGATTGCCGGCTGATCCTCAGCTCGTCCATGAGCTTCAGGTTCAAGATCAAAAGTGTCAGGCCGAAGAACGCCACCAGACAAGTGACCAGGAGCGCCAGCTTGAAACCGGACTTCTGTTCCATGGCCTGTCTTTTCTGTACGGCGGCCGCGGCCGGGACGATCGAAGGTCCGCTTTTGGTCTCTTTCTCCGGGCCGTGGGGCGCTGACGTTGAATCCGCAGCCGCCTGGGCCGCGGCATCGGAGAACAGGTTCTTTCCCCGCTGGTTCATTTCCTCTTGCGCTTTCAATAATTTGCTCATTGTCTCCCTCAATTCTTTAATTTCTGTACAGAGTATTCTGCTGAGAATTATT
>JAHFFX010000003.1:0-34157 GCA_023247755.1 Candidatus Omnitrophota bacterium
GGAACGACCTCCTGCAGCGAGGGGTCGATCTTATATTTGGTCAGGTTGATCGAAGGGATGTGCAGTTCTTTGACCAAAAGAAGCAGCAATTCCTTTTCGTTGATCAAGCCTTTTTCGATGAGCGCCCGGTCAATGCTCATGCCTTTGGAGCGCTGCAGGCCCAAGGCCTCCTCGATCTCGGAACGCTTGAGCCCTTTGAGGTCCATCAGGGCCCGGATGATCTTCTCTTTATGGGTTTCGCTCATGTGTGTTCATTTGAAACGTGAAGATTCCTCGGGAAATGCCCGGCGGGCCCCGCCTTGGGCGGGGCCCGCCCGCCAAAGATCAGACCTTTTCATCCGGAGCGGTCACTCGCAGCACTTCTTCCAAAGAGGTCAGACCCTCCAGGGCCTTTCCAACAGCGTCCTCCCGCATGGTGATCATGCCTTCCTGACGACCGGCTTCCTTGATCTTATACTCGCCGGCGCGCGCCAGGATCAGTTCTTTGACCTTGGGTGTCAACACCAGGATCTCACTGATCCCGAGCCGTCCGGCATAACCGGTATTGAAACAGGTCTTGCACCCCTTTCCACGGTAGAACTTTGTATCGGCACTCTGTACCAACCTGCCCAAATTCATCTTTTCCATGACTTCCCTGGTAAGTTTATATTCTTCTTTGCAATGCGAACAGACCTTGCGGATCAGACGCTGGGCGAGAACGGCAATGGTCGAGGAGCAGATCAGGAACGGCTCGGTCCCCATGTTCATCATGCGGATGATGGAACCCGCCGCCGTGGTCGTGTGCAGGGAACTGAGGACCAGGTGCCCCGTCAAGGCGGCCTTGACGGCAATATCGAGAGTTTCCGTGTCGCGGATCTCCCCGATGAGAATGATGTCGGGGTCCTGCCGCAGGATGGAACGCAGGGCGGCGGCGAAGGTGAGCCCCACGCCGGGCCAGACGTTGACCTGGTTGATCCCCTCGAGCTGGTATTCCACCGGATCCTCGACGGTGACGATGTTCTTGCCCGGTGAGTCCACGAACTTAAGGATCGAATAAAGCGTCGTCGTTTTCCCCGAACCCGTGGGGCCGCAGGCCAGGATCATGCCATGGGGACGCTGCGAACATTCCTTGATCCGGGCGAGGTCCTCTTTGGTGTAGCCCAGTTTGACCAGGTCGAGCATGCCGGCGTTCTTATCAAGGATCCTCAGGACCACCTTCTCCCCCTGGATCGTGGGAAGAACGCTCACGCGGAAATCCACTTCCTTATCGCCGTCGATGATGGTGCGGAACCGTCCGTCCTGAGGCAGACGGTGCTCGGAAATATCGAGCGTGGAAATGACCTTGATGCGGGAAACGATGGGAAAATGCAGGACCTTCGACATCTGGTCGATCTCCCGGATGATGCCGTCGATCCGGTAACGGATGCGCAGCGATTTCTCCAGCGGCTCGATGAACACGTCGCTCGCTTTGGCGAGAACCGCCTGCTTGATGATGACATCCGTCAGCTTGATGATGGGCGCTTCCTGGCTCAGGTTCTCGATCGTGGACTTGTCCATCTCGGTCGCCGCTTCCTTGATGAGTTCCATCTCTTCAGCGTCCTTGATGTCCTTCATGATCTCTTCGAATTTCTCGGTCGTCTCGGTCTCCTGGCCGGGCTCGGGAACGACCTGGGCATAATATGTCTGAACGGCTTTCATGATGTCGCTCACCCGCCCGATGATGGGCGTGATGCGCAGGCCCGTAAGGGCCACCACACTGTCGATGGCAAAGATATTGAGGGGGTCGGACATCGCGAGCGTCAATTGGTCCCCCATCTTGGAAATAGGCATGACCTGATACTTGACGGCGATGGCCTGGGGGATGATCTTGACGACGGAAGGGTCGATCTTTAGCCGCGAGATGTCGATGGGGGGAAGACCCAGGCTCTCGCTCAGCAACATGGTGAGATCGTCTTCGCTGATCAGCTTGAGTTGCACAAGGATCTTGCCCAGCGCTTCTCCGGTGCGTTTCTGTTCGGCGACGGCCCGATCAAGGTCCTCCGGCTTGATGAGCTTATCCCGCAGCAAGATCTCTTTGATGCGGTCCTTGAGGGAAAACATTATTTGGGTTTACCGTAGTATTTATTGACGGTGCTGCGGATATCCGTTGCGGTGCTGACGAACGTCTGAACGACGCACCCGGTGATCAGCTCCACGTCCTCCACCGCCTGGACATTGAGGGGATCGGCCATGGCAAGCGTGAGGCTCTTGCCGATCTTGTCAATCGGCACCAGGCAGAATTGACGGCAGACGTTCTCGGGCACGGAATTGATGACGTCCTGATCGATCTCATAATTGGCCAGGGGAAGATAGGGAAAGCCGTACTGCGAGGTCAACGCCTGCGCGATGTCCTCTTCGGAAGCGAACTTGAGCGTGACCAGAACTTCGCCGAAGAGCCCGCCCTTCTCTTTCTGATAATTGAGGGCCATCTCAAGCTGATCATGCGTGATGACGCCGCGCTCGATGAGGAGCTCGCCCAGATGCTTGTTGGTGGCTTTTTTAAAATGTTTCATTTTATGGAACCAGCAAAGTGCTTTCGTGCCCGTGGGACTTAAGGAGCGGCACCGATCCGCCTCAGACCTTATAACAGATCCGGTTACCGCCCTGGCTTTCGGCTCCTTTGAGGATCTCCCGTCCTTTTTCGATCAGTTCATCGGCGGTCACCCCGTCCAGGGGATTTTCGGTGACCGCTCCCGTGCAGGTCAAGCGGTTCTTGGGCTCCTTTTCCTGGGAGAAAAGACCTTCGATCTTGCGGCGGACATTATCCGCAACGACGATGGATTGCCGCTTGTTTTTTTCCGGAAGGATGATCGCGAATTCGTGGTCGCCGAATCGGGCCGCCTTGTCGGTCTCCGATATGCTCTCCTTAAGGACATTGCCGATCTTAATAAGAATGTTCTCGGCGGCGATATTGCCGTGCGACTCATGATAGCCGCTGAAATTGTCGATGGTGAGCAAGAGCAAAGAACAAGGTCTTTGAAAACTTGCCGCCCGCTTGATCTCCTCATTGAGCCGGTTGCGCAGATACGACTGGTTGAACAACCCGGTCAGCCGGTCCTTCACTTCCAACTTTTGGATCTCCCTTTGAAGAAGATCGTTGGTGTAGGCGATCGCGATCTGCCGGGCCACCACCTGCACCAGCTCATGTTCGGACTTGGAAAAAACGAAAGCGGGACTGTCGTTGCCGGCCACGAGCAATCCGTAGACGTTCCCCTTGGAATTGATCGGGACCAGGATCGCGTTGGACATCCCGAAGAGCGACCGGAACTGTTCGATCTCGGAGTTGGAAGTCGTTTCCTTGTCAATGACCATCGGAGATTGCTTAAGCAGGGCCTTTCCAAGTATCCCTTCCCCGAAACGGACGGTCGTGTTCTTGATCCCTTTTTCCAACAATTCGGAGGCCCTTGCTCCGGAAATGAAATGGACCTGGAATTCACTGGAATCAAGGTCCTTGAGGATCATGCAACCCTGGTTCAGGATCCCGGAAGAAAGGCACTTCCCCACTCCCACCTCAACGACCTCCTTGAACTGGGCGTTCTGGGAGATGAGATTGCTGATCTGCAATAAGTTCGAAAGCGTCAGGATCCGCTTGTTGATCTCCGTGTTGATCTGTTCGGTGGTCTGGCTGAATTTCTTGAGCTCTTCGACATTCTCCCGCATCCGCCGGGTCATGCGGTTGATGGCTTGCCCCAGCTCCCCGATCTCATCGTCCCGGAACAGTTCGATGTCGCGGTTAAAATCTCCGTCAGCGATGTGTTTCGCTTCCCGGCTTAACTTCAGGACCGGATCCAGGATGCGCCAAATGATCAGGAAACCAAGACCGACGATCAGGAAAATGATCCCGATGATGGTCGTCATGGAACTACGCGTCTCAAAAAAGGAATTGACGCCCGGGAAGAGGTAGGCCAAGAAGACCAGAAGGCAGAGCAAGATCAATCCGAAGGCAACGACGACCTCATTCCTAACCCCATTTGTGCTCAGCGACTTACGCCCAATCACAGTTTTCATTCCTTCCCCCCATCGTTTCATCCTCCGCTCATTTTCGAATCATTTTACTATACAGAAAATCAATAAACAAATATAGTTTCTTCTATTTCTCGATATAATTATACATTAAAAAATGTTTCTTCTGCGGCTCAAGCTCAGCAGGAATCCCAGCAGGATGGCAAAAACGAGGAAGGACGTCCGTCCGTAACTGATGAACGGCAGCGTGATCCCCACCACCGGACACAGTCCGATCACCATGCCGATATTGATAAAGACCTGCAGCATCAGGATCCCCACGATCCCGACCGCGACCAACCGGCCGAAATTGTCCTTGGTGTGTTCAGCGATATCAAGTCCGGCGCGCACCACCATGAAATAGCAATAGACGAGCGCCAGGGCCCCCACCAGCCCCCATTCCTCCCCGATCACCGAAAAAATGAAATCCGTATGCCGCTCCGGCAGAAAATTGAGTTGGTTCTGCGTTCCGGAGAGCCAGCCTTTTCCCCATAAGCCGCCCGATCCGACCGCTATCTTGGACTGAATGATGGTATAACCAGCACCCAAGGGATCGATGTTCGGGTTCAAGAACACCAGCAGCCGGTCCTTCTGATATTGCTTCATGACGCACCACAGCAGAGGAAGGCCGGCGGCCGAGACGCCCAGGAGCCATCCCAGATATTGGAATTCCAATCCGCTCATGAAGATCATGATCAAGAAAATTCCCATCAGCAGTATCGCCGTTCCCAGATCCGGCTGCTTGAAGATCAATAGAACCGGAACGACCGTCAGCAACAACGGAAGGATGAGGTTGCGCCAGAGCCCTCTTGACACGCTGACCAGATCGAACGACAACGCCGGCCGGCGGGTGCTTAAATACCTTCCCAGCAGGAGGATCAGGGAAAGCTTCATCAATTCCGACGGCTGAAAGCTCAATCCTCCCAATTCGATCCAGCGGCGCGCTCCCAGGGCATGGCGACCCGCCACGTGCACCCCGACCAGCAAGGCCAGGTTGATGGCGAACAGGACATAAGCGACATCATAAAATTTCCTATAATCCCGACGGCTGATCCAGTACATGATCAGCACCGCCAGCCCCACGAAGGTCAGCTGATCGTAGAAGACCTGCGAACTTACGCGCAGGTTATCGTAAGAAGCGCTGTAAAGCGAGACCAGGCCGAAGGCCATGATCAACAGCGCATGGATCCAGATCGTTCGATTCCATTGCTTGTTCATTTACAGGAGGTCCTCTTGTCGCATCCGCACCAGCAGGTCCTTCGCCACATCGACGGCATTGGCGCTGGAGCCGCCATATTCGAGAAAAATGCAAAAGGCGATCCGTCTCGTCTCGGATTCGGCATAACCAACGAACCAGGCATGATGCTCCCGGTCGCCCGAGGTCTGCGCGGTCCCCGTCTTGCCGGCGACCCGCAGCCCTTTGATGTCCAACGCATGCGCGGTGCCTTCTTCATCGGTGACCGTCGCGCGTAAGCCCCGCAACACGTCTGCAAAGCTCTTGGCCTTGAACTGGACCGTGTGCCGCAACGGATGCTGGTCGACCCGCTGGGCCCCGATGCTCAAAACGACATGCGGCCGGACGTCCCGGCCCTCATTGGCGACGATGGCCATCAGGCGCACCAGCTGCAACGGGGTGGCGAGGACATCGCCCTGGCCGATGGACAAGTTCAATGTATCTCCCTTGAACCAACCCTGGTTGCGGCTGACCTTTCTTTGTAACGGGCTGGGAACGGTCCCCCCGGCCTCGTGAGGAAGATCGATATAAGTAGGATGCCCCAACCCCAAGAGCCGCGCGTAACGATCCATCTCCGCGGCCCCCACCATCAGGCCCAGATGAAAGAAATACACATTGCACGAATGCGCGATCCCTTCGATGAGGTTCTGCACGCCGTGGGTATGCGCGCAGCGGAATTGTTGTCTTCCGACGGCATAAAACCCGGGACAATCGAAAGAGGTTGCCGGCGTGATCTTGTTGCTCTCCAGCCCCGCGAGACTGACCACGATCTTAAAAATGGAACCGGGCGGGTATTGGCCGTTCACCGCCCGGTTCAACAGGGGCGAATCGGGGTTCGAGAACACGTCCGCCGTCTCATTCCCGTCCGTCCGGCGGGAGAACATATTGGGATCAAAACCGGGGAAGCTCACCATGGAAAGTATTCCACCATCGGAGAGGTCCATGACGATGATGGCGCCGTTCTTGCCCGCCAGCAGGTCCGCGGACATCGTCTGCAGGCGATGGTCCAAAGTGAGCGTAACGTCCTCGCCTCCGGCGGGACTGCGCAGGCCCAGCAATCGCACTTGCTGGCCGCGGCTGTTGACCTCGATCTGCAAGCCCCCGGGCTTGCCTCGCAAAAACTGGTTGTAATACTCCTCCACCCCGGATTTTCCAACGAGGCTCAACGGAGTGTATCCGTACTCCTTCATCTTTTCCAGGTCCAGGAGATCGGCCTTTCCCACATACCCCAGCACATGGGCGAACGTCTCGGAGAACGGATAAAAACGCCGGAAACTTTCTTCGATCAGGAGCCCCGGGAAACGGAACTTGTTCTCCTCCAGCTTCACCGCGATCTCTTCGGAGAGGTCTTCTTGGATCACAACGGGCGCGAAGGGGGCGAACTTTCCGGCCTGATATCTCCGGAAAAGCACTTGCGGGTCCTCCCCGAAGACCTGCCCCAAGAAGGAGAACAATTCCTTTTCATTGCGGACCTCCTGAGGGATGACGGAAGCGCAGAATGACAATCGGTTGTCCGCAATGATCTTTCCATTGCGATCCAGGACCCGTCCGCGTTTTCCTTCGAGAGGGACCACCCGGATGCGGTTATTGCGGCTCAGATCGAAGAAATACCGGTGGCGCACCACCTGCAGATAGGCAAGCTCGCAGGCCAGCAGCCCCAGCAGCCCCAGGGAGATCAAACGGATAATTTTAATACGCATTTTTTGAAGAGACGGAACATCGCCTCGGCGATCAACGTTGTGGTGATGACCTCGGGGACCAGAACATAAAGAATGACGGAATTAAAAGCCAGGTCGGTGAAAAGAACGAACACCCCGTACAGCACGAGCCCATAGATCAGCGTCACCAGGAACACCACGAACGCCCGCAGCGATCTGTAACCCATGTGGAACAGATACCTTTTGACGAAGTTCGTCAGAAAAGCGCACACCATCAGGGCGAACATGTTGGCCCCGAAAGGACCGACGGAAATGCTGTCCTTGAACAGACCGCAGAACAAGGCCGCCACCAGACTGTAGCGGACCCCCCAGGTGAGACTGAAATAAACGACGGGCAAGAGGGTCACCGCGGGCTTAATGAGGCCGCCGCCCACGTTGAACAGGACGAACTCCAGAAGAAAGCTGAGATAGGAAATCAGGAGAATGAGGAAAATACGCCGCATGGGAAATTTTTCTTAAACGAGGGACGTTGGACGTCCGCGCGACCCCGCCGTTGGCGGGGTCGCGCTCAGACGTAGGACGTAAGAAATTGAACGTCGCTACATTCGACAACTCACGTCCGACGTCCCAGCGAACGAAGCGAGCGGACGTCACACGTCCAACGTCCTTCAGATCTACTTTTGTATCACCAGCACCTGCTCCAGCTGGGATAGGTCCACCGCCGGTTCAAGCAGCCATTCCACCGAAGAAGAACCGGGATTCTCCTCAAGGCCGATCACCTTGCCGATAAGCAGCCCCTCCGGAAAAGCGGAGCTCATCTGCGAGGTGATGACCGGGTCGCCCACTTCCACATCGGCGTTCTCAGGAAGATACCGTAACCGGCACATGCCTTTGAGCGAACCGGAGATGAGACACCCCTCGCGGCTGCGCTGGACCAGGGCGGCCACGCTAAAGCTCGGGTCATTGACCATGATTACTTTGGAATTCTTACCGCTCACCTCCGCGATCTTGCCGACCACCCCGGACTCGTTGACCACGGGCATGCCGACGCGAATGCCTTGGCTCTCGCCGCGGTCGAGGATGATCGCGGAGTTCCAGTTGGTGGGATCCCGGCCGATGACATTGGCCGCCACCGAACTGAAGACGAGATCATTCTTGAAGTTCAAAAGTTTCTTTAAACGGTTGTTCTCCCGCAAGACCTCTTCCTGCCCGATCAACCTTGAGTGAAGGGCGCCGATCTCCCTTTGCAGGGAAACATAACGGGCATAGGTCGCGTGGTAGTGGAAAAGCTTGCGCGCTTCCTGTAATGGCCAGGAAAAGAATTTCCAAGGGCCTACGGTGAGGTCGTTAACGGAGGCTTTGATCGGGTTGAACTGGGAAGGGGAAGCGAAAATAAGGAACGCGGGAAAAGCGATTATGGCGAGGTAGACTAAAAGCTTTTTGTATTTCTTCGACACACGTTAAGCGATTGACTAAAAATCTAATTTTGAAGGGACCACGAGGCGGCGACGGACCCGGGCCGGCATGTTGAGCGTCTGCCCCGTCCCCAACACGACCGCTGTGAGAGGATCATCGGCAACATGCACGGGAAGGCCGGTCTCTTCGGCCAAACGCCGGTCGAGACCGCGCAAGAGCGATCCTCCACCCGCCATCACGATGCCACGATCGATGAGATCGGAAGCCAATTCCGGCGGGGTGTGTTCCAAAGTCGTTTTTGCGGCGTCCACGATGGCCTGGACCGGTTCGCTCAACGCTTCCCGCACCTCGACCGAGGTGATGGTCACCGTTTTCGGCAGACCGGAGATCAGGTCGCGCCCGCGCACGTCCATGCTAAGTTCTTCTTCCAGCGGATAGGCGGAGCCGATACGGATCTTGATCTCTTCGGCGGTGCGCTCCCCGATCAGGAGATTGTACGTCTTGCGTAAATATTCCATGATGGCCGAATCCATTTCATCGCCCGCGATGCGGATGGATTTCGCGTAAACCAGGTCGCCCAGGGAGATCACGGCAAAATCCGTGGTGCCTCCGCCGATGTCGATGATCATGTTGCCGGCCGCTTCTTCGACCGGCAGGCCCACACCCACGGCTGCCGCCTTCGGCTGCTCGATGAGGTCCACCGAGCGTGCCCCGGCGCGTTCCGCCGAGTCCCGCACCGCTCTTTTTTCCACTTCGGTGATGCCGGAAGGAATCCCGATCACCATCGCGGGACGGACCAGCACTTTGCGGTTATGGACCTTCTTGATGAAATAACGCAACATCGCTTCGGTGATCTCAAAATCGGAAATGACGCCGTCCTTCATCGGGCGGATGGCGACGATATTCCCGGGAGTGCGGCCCAGCATCTTCTTGGCCTCTTCTCCGACCGCAATGACCTGATTGGTATCTTTGTGGATCGCCACAACGGAAGGTTCGCACAAGACGACGCCCTCTCCCTTGATATAGACCAAGGTCGTGGCGGTGCCCAGGTCGATCCCCATATCATTGGAAAAAAGACCGAGCACGTAATTGACAAATCTTTTCGAAAGCTTATTTATCCTAGGGAAGGAATACGATGTTCTTTTAAGCAAGGGATCTCTCCAAAGTTTCTTGGGGGGTAAACGAATGGTGCTTATACTATATGAAAAGCAAGGGGCTGTCAAACAATTTTTGGCAGGCGGAGGTGCCGCGGAACAAGCTTTTTTAGATCGAGGACAAAACCGGGATAGGACTTCCTCGTGCATTCAATATCTTTAACTATAGCACCGAGTTTTAACCCAAGAACAGAGAAGGCCATGGCCAGCCGGTGGTCATGATGAGGATCAAAATAACAGTCATTTTTATAGCTTGATCCGGGGTCGATCGTAAGGGAGTCCTCCTTCGCTTTCAGCGAAGCCCCGATCTTCACAAGCTCTTTTTTCAGATCTTCTATCCGGTCCGACTCCTTGGCCCTGGCATGCCCAATATCAAGAAGCCTGGTCCTCCCTTTTGCAAAGAGAGCTAAAACCGCCATGATCGGAACAAGATCCGGAGAATCCTTGAGAGAAAAATCCCCTCCCTTCAACTGGAATGGGCCGCGCATGCGGATGGCCCGGGAAGTCCTCTCCCACCGAACTCCCATACGCTTAAGGAAATGCAGGATCTGTCCATCCGCTTGCAGGAATCGATCATCAAAATGTCCGCGGAACGTGACATCCGAAGGGATCAGGGACGCGGCCGCCATAAAGAACGCCGCTAATCCGTAATCGCTTGGGACCGAATAGCTTTTCAATCCGGCGAAATGTTGCCTACCGGGAATGAAATAGGCATTTCTGCCGTTGGGTCTGATCCCGATACCGGCCTTCTTGAGAATCTGCAAGGTCATGGTGATATATGATTCCGAAACGATCTTCTTCCCGCTGATCAACAGCTCGGTATCCTGATCAAGCCGGGGGCAGGCGATCAGCAGAGCGGAAATGAACTGGGAACTGAGCGAGCCGTCGATCTCCACCCCTCCCCCCTGTAATTTTCCCCCGTGAATGTGGATCGGGATGCTCCCGGCAGGACCGGTCCCGGAAAGCTTCACCCCCATACGACGCATCGCTTCGATCAGGAAATGATTCGGCCTTCCCTTAAGCGTGCCTTCCCCGGACACTACCACGCGCCCGCCGCTCATCGCCGCCAAAGGAAGAATGAGCCGTAACACCGTTCCGGATTCCTTGACATTGATCCGGCGAATCGGCCTGCTGATCAAAGGAGCGTCTATCCGGAACGAATTCTTTCCGTTCTTGGTTATTTTCGCACCCAAGCACCTGGCCGCGCTCATGGCGACCAGGGAATCATCACAATCCGAAGGATTTTTGATGATCGATCTCCCTCCGCAGGCGGCCACCAGGAACGCACGGATGGAATAGGACTTCGAGGCCGGCAGATCGATCGTGCCCCGGAGCGTTGCGACAGGATTGATTCTTAGGTTCATTTCTTGACGACGATCTGATCGTTCTTGCGGACTTTTTGGCTGGAAAAAGGCGGGATAAAATCGGCGGCGGCCATGTCGGGTTGAACTTTGGACACCTTAACGTCCCCAAGATAATCGCTGCCGCGATAGATGGACATCACGGTCCCAGTTTCGATCCCATCCTGGTGCCCCAGATCAAAAATGATGAAATCGTTCTCCTTATCGATGCTCAGGATCCTTCCTTCCCGGCTGGCATCCTGGTTCACCACAATGGTTCCCAAGGGGATTTCGTCACTGATCCCGGCCCGGGGCTCATCCGCAGGAGAGTTGCTCTCAGCGGGAGGAGTCGAAGGCTTGACCGGCGGAGCAGTTTGCGGCTGGGGGGCGACATCCAGGTCTTTGAGGATCTGCTGGGTTGGCCCCAAGGTCGGAGCAGCCGGTTCCGGAGGTAAGGCCTGTTGCTGGTTCTTCATGTCTTCCAATGTCTTAAGTTTCTGCTCTAATTCCGTCTTTTGCTGCTTCTCGCTGTCCAGCGTGGCCTGGAGGTCGCTGACCGCCTTCTTGGCGTCCTCCAGCTTTGCGGAAAGCTCGGTTCGAAGCTCTTCCTTGGACTGGGATTCGCTTTCCAAAGCTTCCTTGAGCGAAGCATTCTCCTCCTTGATCTGGTCCCTGACCCCCTCCGCCAGTTCCAGGTCGGACTGCAGGTCGGAGAGTTTGGCCTCCGACTCCTTGAGCTTTTCTTCCAGTATGAACTTTTCTTTCTTGACCTCTTTGATCTCGGCCTGAAGTTTTGCTTCCGTGGCCTTGCTCTGCTCGAGGTTCAATTCCGCCAACTTGCGGAGCTCACTTTCTTTCTGAAAAAAGAACATGGCGATGACGGTCAAAGACAAAAGCAACACCGAGATCAGCACCAGAAAGATCGTTATTGTCTTACCGCGATTGCTCATAAAAGGATTCTCCTTTGAAAGGACATGCGGCTCCGAAGGGCTTGTAAGGAGGGCATCATAGAATTTGTTTTTATTATAAGATATGCTGGACCCAAGTAAAGATTAAATTTAAATCTTTTGATTAATGCCTTAACCGGGACAGCCTTCGTCTTCCGTTAAACGAGAGCCACTTTGATTCCGCCTTGAAATTATTCTCGATTCAAGAATTCCCCTGGAGGGCGCACCGAGAATTCGATATAACGGGTGGTCCCGGGGTGGAAGAACCCGAGCGACTGGGCGTGCAAGGCGAGGCGCGGGAAGGAACTCTTCTTGCCGTACTTGTCGTCCCCGAGGATGGGGTGCCCCAGGTGGGCCATATGGACCCGCAGTTGATGGGTGCGACCGGTCTTCGGAAAGAGCGCCACCAGGGTCGAATCGTGAAAGCGCCGCAGCACCATGTAGAAGGTCTTGGCCTTCCGGGCATTCTCCTCGTAGATCACGGTCTTCTTGTCGAAATGCCGCGGATGCCGGCCGAGTGAAGCATCGATCAGCCCCTCATCGAACTGGACGATGCCTTCCACGAGCGCCAGGTATTTCTTGCGCACGATGCGTTTTTCGAACTGCCGGCTGATATTTGCGTGGGTGCGGTTGTTCTTGGCGATCACCATGAGTCCCGAGGTTTCCCGGTCCAGACGATGCACGATGCCGGGACGGAACGAGGTGTTGATGTCCGAAAGCTGATTTTTGCAATGGTACAGAAGCGCATTGACGAGCGTGCCGGTATAGATCCCGCTGGCCGGATGCACCAGCATTCCGGCGGGCTTGTTGATGACCATGAGGTCTTCGTCCTCAAAAACGATGTCGAGCGGGATGTTCTCGGGCTCGATGTCTTCCCAGCCGATCTTCTCTTCAAACTCCTCGACAAAAATCTCATCATCGGCGGAGACTTTGAAATGGGCCTTGACCTTTTTATGATTGACGGTCACCTTGCCCGAGGAAATCAGCTCCTGGACAAAGTTACGGGAAGGAACGTTGGGGATGATCCGCGCGAGATAGACGTCCAGCCGCTGGCCGCTATGTTCGTCTTCGACTTTGAAGGTATAGTTTTGCATAAACGCCTGCCGCAAGGATCCCCAGACTGACCAGCTGAAAGATGCTTAACCCCAGAAAGATCTCCACGTGATCGGCGCGGAAGAATTCGTTGGCAAAACGCAAAAGGGCGGCCAGGACCAGATACGTGCAGAACACGTCACCGGCCGGATGCGGCCGGGTCGCGTAATTTCTCAGAAATAAGAACAGCAACAATAACCCAAAGGATTCATACAATTGTGTGGGATGGAGCCTTGCCTCGTGCACCGGGAAGTAGATCCCCCACGCCACCGGCTTACCATAACAACAACCGTTGAAGAAACAACCGATACGGCCGATAGCATGCCCGAGCGCGATATAGGGCGCCAGCAGGTCCATCACCGGCAGGGCCGGCATTTTCTTGCAGCGCAGAAAAAACCATCCGACAAGAAGGCCCCCCAAAAGCCCACCCTGGAAGGCCAGGCCGCCGTGGTGCAATTTGAACACCTCCAGCGGATCCCCGGCGAAGTGTTCCCAATCAAGGAAGATATAAAAGATCCGCGCTCCTACAATCCCCCCAAGCACGACCCAGAACATAAGGTCCAGGATGACATTGGGATCCAGCCCCCGCCGGCGGGCCTCCCGCGCCACGAGCGTGGAACAGACCAGCACCGCGACGGCGAGCATGAGGCCGTAGGAAAAGACCTTGAGCGGACCTATTTGGAAAAGTATGGGATGCATTTGAGAAGAATGATGAAAGCACCCACCGTGATGGCGCTGTCGGCGACGTTGAAGACCGGCCAGACGCGCAGATCGATGAAGTCGATGACATAACCGTAGAAGATCCGGTCGATGAGATTGCCGATCGCCCCAGCGAGGATCATGGAAAAAGCGACGACATAGACCGGACTAAGGGCCTTGTGATCGCGATAATAATAGATGTTGAAGATGAGCAATACGACCGCGATGATGGGGATGAAGATGAAAACGACCCCCTTGTCCCGGAAAAGTCCGAAGGCGATCCCCGTATTGTGGACCAGGGTGAAATGAAAAACGTTGCGGATGACGGGGAGCGATTCCCCCAGCGACAACAGATCGGAGAAATAGATCTTGGAGAAACGGTCGGCGAAGATGATGAGGGAAACCGTTATCAGGGACAGAAAGATGTCGACCTGAGAACGGACCTGTTCGTTCATCTGCCCGCTTCGATTTTTTCCTGGCACTTCAAGCAGGTTTCCGTGTAAGGAATGGCTTTGAGCCTTATGGCGGGGATGGGTTTGTGACATTCCGTGCAGATACCGAAAGCTTTTTGCTCGATGCGTTTGAGGGCCATGTCCACTTTATGGAGCAACTCGCGATCGTTGGAGGCCAACCCGAGAGAAAATTCCCGGTCGTACATATCGCTCGCCACATCCGCCATATGCAGCGCGTGGCCCGAGACGTCCCCTTGAGTGTCCTTCTTGTCGGCGGAATTGTCCGACGCCATCTGCCGGATGTCGTGGGCGACCTCTTCCTTAAGCTTCAGGAGCATTTTTTTATATTGATCGCTGGTTTTTTTGTCCATCTTCTTGTCAGGCATTCACGATCTCCCGTCATTTTTCCACATTTCCTTTCCGGAAGGAAATGACGAGGCTCGCCTTGTTCATCTTACATAAGAGGCGGCCTTTATATTAACGATACAGCGGTCGCACAAAGCGGGGTGCTCTTGGTCCTTGCCGACGTAGGTGCTGTAATTCCAGCAGCGGCTGCATTTTTCGCCGGCGGCGGGGTGGACCTGGATCTCCAGCTGCGGGAAAGCTTCCCCAACAGGGCTGGAGACCGACTTGACTTCTTCTATATTGACCTGCGAAACGATAAAAAAGAACGGCAGAAATTTTTCGTGTTTGGAAAGCTCTTTGGCGTCGCGCGCCGAGGCGGTCCTAAACACCACCCGCGCCTCCAGTCCCCCGCCGATCTTTTCGGCACGCCGCAACTCGTCCAGGGCCTTCATCACGTACGGCCGCAGTTCGATGAGGTATTTCAACTCCGCGTGGCCGTCCATCGATTTCCAGGCATCCAGGGCCGGCAGCCATGGCAGAAGATGTACGCTTTCAACAGCTTTCATGCTGGCGTCCTTGGCCATCGCCTGGAACACTTCTTCGGCGGTAAAGCTCAGGATCGGGGCGATCGCCCGCACCAGCCAATTCAAAATAAAGTAAAGAGCGGTCTGCGCACTGCGCCTTGCGGGTGAATTAGCCGCAGAAGTATACAGTCTGTCTTTTAAGATGTCAAGATAAATGGCGGACAGGTCGTCGTTGCAGAACGAATAAATGCTTTTGAAGGCCTTTTCGAAATCATACCGCTCGTAGCTCTTCCCCACCAGGTCGATCGTCCAGCCCAAACGCTCCAGGGCCCAGCGGTCCAGCAGGTCCAGGCGCTCGAAAGGCAGCGCATGGCGCTCGGGATCAAAACCATCGAGGTTGCCCAATATATAGCGGAAGGTGTTGCGGATCTTGCGGTAGGCGTCCACCAGCCGGTCCAGGATCTCCTTGGAGATGCGGACATCTTCGTTGTAGCTGCTGGAGGCGACCCAAAGCCTGAGGATCTCCGCGCCGCTCTGATTGATGATGTCCTGCGGGGCGATGACGTTCCCAAGGGACTTCGACATCTTGCGGCCCGCGCCGTCGACGACAAATCCGTGCGTGAGCACGGCCCGGTACGGCGGAGCGCCCTCGATCGCCATCGACGGGATGATCGAAGACTGGAACCACCCGCGGTGCTGGTCAGAGCCTTCCAGATAAAGGTCCGCCGGCAGCGGCCGTTTCATATGGGACTTGAAGACCGCCTGGTGGCTGACGCCGGAATCGAACCACACATCAAGAATGTCGTGGGTCTTCTGGAAATCGTTTTTGCCGCAGTCCTTGCATTTGAATCCCGGCGGCAGCAGATCCTTCAAATCCTTCTTAAACCAAACATCGCTCCCCTCTTTCCGGACGAGGTCGGCGTAATGTTCAATGACCTCCACAAACAATTTATGTTCCCCTTTACATCCGCCGCAGGAAAGCGCGGGGATCGGCACACCCCACAGCCGCTGGCGGGATAAACACCAGTCGGGACGGGTCGCCAGCATCCCCAGCATGCGCTCTTTGCCGGAAGCAGGGATCCAGGCGACCTCTTCGACGGACTTTTTGAGCTTTTCCCGTAATCCGTCTTTGTCCACCGCCAGGAACCATTGTTCCGTCGCGCGGAAGATGATCGGCTTCTTGCAGCGCCAACAATGCGGATAGGAATGGCTGATGTTCTCCTGAGCGAACAAAATTCCCCGGGAATTCAGATCCTCGATGATCTTTTCATTGGCTTTGAAAACATATTGACCGGCATAAGGCCCGGCCGCCTCGGTATAAACGCCCTTATCGTTGACAGGCATGAGGACTTCGAGACCGTATTTCAATCCCGTCTTAAAATCATCCTGCCCGTGCCCGGGTGCGGTATGAACCAAACCTGTGCCGTCTTCTTTGGAGACATAATCTGCCATTACAACTCTGCAATTCTGCCTAAGATCAAAAGGATGTTTATAAGTCAACTTCGTTAAGAGATTACCGTCGACTTCTACGAGCGGCTTTTTGAATTCCGATATGCCCCCCTTGGCCAAAACACTTTGAGCTAATGAGCTTTCTAAAATTAGAATCTCCGAGCCCACATCGAAGAAGCCATATGAGTAAGAAGCAATCAAAGCTGGGCGGTTGACATCTTGTTGTTCATAAAGCAAGGGATGAACCGCCACTGCGACATTCGCCAAAAGAGTCCATGGCGTCGTTGTCCAAATTAAAAGTGAAACGGGTTTGCCCAACGGTAACTCTTTAAAAACTTCAGGATTATTCACCCTGAACTTCACATACACCGATGGAGAGGTGTGGTTCTCGTATTCCACTTCCGCTTCCGCAAGTGCGGTCTCATCATTCGGGCACCAATTGACCGGCTTTAACCCGCGATAAATGTAATCTTTCTTGCGCAGTTGTGCCAAAGATTTCAGGATCCAATGCTCGTAATCCGGCGCAAGCGTCAGATACGGGTTCTCCCAATCGCCGAGAACGCCCAGCCGCTTGAACTCTTCCCTTTGGATACCGACGAACTTCATCGCGTATTCGTGGGCCTTTTTTCGGAAATCAACGACGTCCACTTTGGATTTATCGGTCTTGAGGTCCTTGAACATCTGATGCTCGATGGGAAGGCCGTGGCAGTCCCACCCCGGGACGTACTCCGCATCGAGCCCTTGCATGGAACGGAACTTGACGATCATGTCCTTGAGAATTTTATTGAGGGCGTGGCCGATATGGATGTGGCCGTTGGCGTACGGCGGCCCGTCGTGCAGGATGAAGGCGGGTTTGCCTTTGGACTTGGCGCGGATCTTCTGGTACAGCTTGAGCTCCTCCCATTGCTTAAGGAGTTGCGGCTCGCGCTGCACCAGATTCGCTTTCATCGCGAAATCGGTCTTGGGGAGATTGAGCGTATGTTGATACTTGTTGTCAGACATTTTATTCTTGGGGGACCCAGTTACCCAGCGACCCAGCGTCCCAGTAAATGCTTTTCCTGGGTTACTGGGTCTCTGGGGTCCTGGGACGCCCTTCAGTTTTATTTCAAATACTTCCCAATGATCATCTGCAAATCCTTCTTCGCCTCTTCCGGCATGTGGTCCTTGGGGGTGATGATGGCGTACTTGAGCGCGTCGGCGGCGCTGAAGCCCGACAGCTGCCCGATGCGCGGGATGGCCTTCTTGAGGACTTGCCTGGAGTTCTCGACATTCTTGTTGAGGTTGGCGATGATCATCTCAACGGTGACCGATTCGTGGGACGGATGCCAGCAGTCATAATCGGTGACGGCCGCGAGCGTGGCGTAGGAGATCTCCGCTTCGCGCGCCAGCTTGGCCTCCACCATGTTGGTCATACCGATGATGTCCATTCCCCAGCTGCGGTAAAGGTTCGATTCGGCCTTCGTCGAGAATTGCGGGCCCTCCATGTTGATGTACGTGCCCTTGGGATGGACCCGCACCCCCAATTCCCGGCAGCTGTCCACCAGGATCGCAGCGATCTCGGGACTCACCGGATCGGCAAGCGAAACGTGCGCCACGATGCCGTTGTCAAAAAAAGTGCTCGGCCGCGCCTGATGCGTGCGGTCGACGAACTGGTCCGGCACGACGAAATCCATGGGCGCAAGCTCATCTTTGAGACTGCCGCAGGCCGACACCGAAACGATCGCCTCCACGCCGAGCTTCTTCATGCCGAAGATGTTCGCCCGGAAATTGATCTTGGAAGGGGAAATGGTGTGGTAGTGGCCGTGCCGGGGAAGGAAGACCACCTCGATGCCTTCCAGCGTTCCCAATTGGAACTTATCCGAGGTCAGTCCGAACGGGGTGCCGATGGCGACCGCATCCTGCTTTTCCAGACCTTCGATGTTGTAAAGACCGCTTCCGCCGATGATGCCGACCTTGGCCATAGCTACCTCCTCAGATGAGAATGGGTGACCAGTGACCAGGTCATCCGTCACAAGTTACCGGAAAACCGCTGGTGACCGTTGACTGGTCACGGGTCACTGCTTTGACAACTCTTCTGCGCGCTTGCGCGCCGCCTGCAGCGCTTCCGCGATAATATCGTCGAGCTTATACTTGATGAATACGTCCGTGGCGGCCTGGGTGGTCCCGCCCTTGGAGGTGACCTTCGCGCGCAAAGCACCGGGCTCTTCCTTTTTCCGGTCGAGCAAGAGAACCCCGCCCAGGAACGTTTTACGCACCAGCTGCCGCGCCAGGTTCTCGTCCAGCCCCAGCTTTTTGGCGCCGCTGATGAGGCTTTCCATGAAAAGATAGACGTACGCGGGCCCGCTGCCGGAGACCGCGGTGACCGCATCGATAAGATCTTCCGGAACGACCACGGTTTCGCCGACATGCTGGAAGATCTTCATGGCCGCATCGAGATCCCCTCTTTTGGCGAAGCGTCCCGCCGCCAGCGCCGTCATGCCTTCGCCGATCATGGCGGGCATGTTGGGCATGGTGCGGACCACCCGGGTCTTTTCGGGAAGACTTTTTTCAAGGAACCCGGAAGTGATCCCGGCCGCGATCGATACGACGAGCTTGGTCTTGTCCACGAGAAAGAACATCTCCTGCAGGGCCTCTTCGACGTCCTGGGGCTTGACGGCAATAATGACCACCTGGGATTGTTCGACGAGCTCTTTAACGCTGCAGGGTTTCAGCTTGTAGGTCTTCTGAAGATATTGCTGACGCGCGGGATCCTTCTCGCTCACCAGGACCTTGTAATTCTTGCGGATCCGCTGGAGGATCGCTTCCCCCATGTTCCCGCCGCCGATGATACCGATGGTTGTCATGTGGTTGTTCCTTTTGTCAAGGTGCCCCGTGACCAGTCACAAGTGACCAGTTAATTCGAAGAAAAACTTTTATGAAATTTCCAAAGCAATGCGCCGGTTTCTGTTCTTATCGCTTCTAATTCTTCGTAAATCTCACGGCTGATATACTCTAACTTAAAACAAAACTCGAGCAAGTATTCGACCTCTCTCAGTGATCCTAATGCAATGTTAGAAAACTGTTTGATTTCATTTCTATTCTGCCGGCCGATACCCTCAACGATATTGGTGGGGATGGAAATTGCCGCTCGGCGAAGTTGTGAAGTCAACCCGTACATTTCTTCTCTAGGAAAACTTCGGGTGGATAAATAGATTTTATACGCCAGTTGATCTGCTTTTTGCCAAGCCATTAGATTTTTATACGCCTTTTCCATTTCCTTATCTCCTGGTTATGGTTTCCTGTTAATAATTCAGGAAAAGGGTAGTTTTTCCTCCTTTTAACACCTACGACTTGTGACTGGTGACTTGGTCACTGGTCACCAATCGGATTACTCTTTAAAGATCGCCGTCCCGATCCGTACCATGTTGGCGCCTTCGGCGATCGCGATCTCAAAATCATGGGACATCCCCATGGAAAGGTACTTCATTTGGACGCCGGGCTTGTCCGGAAAGCTGCGCTCGATGTTTTCTTTCAACCGGCGCAGATCGCCAAAGCATGCCGAGATAACTTTTGCATCCTCGGTAAAAGGGGCCATCGCCATGAGTCCCAGGATCCTCACCTTCGGCAACTTCAGGACCTCTCCGATGAGCGGCAGGGCCTCTTCGGGAGCGATACCGTACTTTTGGGTCTCGCGGGCCGTGTTGACCTGCATTAAGATATCCGCAACGCGCCCGGCTTGGGCCGCCTGGCGTTCGATCTCGCCCGCCAGCTTTAGCGAATCAACGGATTGGATCAGGTCGCAGATATTCAGGGCAGCCTTGACCTTGTTGGTCTGCAAATGCCCGATCAGATGACGAGTGAGCTTCCGACCGGCTGGATTAACCAGCGGGAATTTCTTTTGGGCTTCCTGGACCCGGTTCTCGGCGATATCGTTGATCCCCGCGGCGACCGCCTGATCGATATCTTCGATCGAGGCGAATTTGGTAACGCCTACCAGGGTAATCTCTTCGGGATGTCTTCCGGCTTTGGGGCAAATGGCGGCGATACGGTCCCGAATTCTCGCCACATTGTCGCGAATCATTGCCATAAGCTATCACAAAAGGTTGGGGGCGTCAATCCTTCGACTGCGCTCCGGATTGTTCTTCTGCATGTCGTTCCCCGCAGGGCACGCTGAAGTTGCCGCTTCTTTCAACAAAAAATGGTGCGGGTCATCCCGCCCCAGATAGATATTGACATCCGCCATGGGGGGAATAAAATACAAAGACGTTTTCCCTAAAATTGGATTTTCCCCCAAAAAAACAATACGATGAACTTAAAGATCAGGGATATTGCCGAATTGCTGCAAGTCTCGGAGCAGACCGTCTATCGCTGGATCCAGGAAAAAAAGATCCCCGCCTACAAGATCAATCATCAGTACCGCTTTAACAAGCTCGAGATCAACGATTGGATCCTGAAGAACCGCCTGGCCGTTTCGAAAAGAATCTACGACTTCAGCGCCGCCGGAACACCCGTCAGCCTCACGGACCTCCTGAAAAAAGGGGGCATTTTTTACGACAACGGTGGATCTTCGGTCGCAGAAATCATCCGCAATGCCGGGGAGACGCTTCCCTTGCCGCCGGGCGCCGACCGAAAGACCGTGATTTACTCCCTCTTGCAGCGGGAGGAGATGATGCCCACCGCCATCGGTCGTGGGATCGCCATCCCGCATCCCCGCAACCCCCTTATCGCGGACATCGAGCATGAAAGCGTTTCGATTTTCTTGTTAAGAAATAAAATCGATTACAAAGCAATCGACGGTGAACCGGTCCACACGCTCTTCATCGTGCTAAGCGCCAACCCGCAACGCCATCTAGAAGCCCTGGCCAAGATCTCCTTTTTGTGCCAACAAGACGACTTCATCGGCCTTTTAAGAAAACCGGCGTTAGCAGAAGAAATTCTCGGTTATATCGAAAAAAAAGAAGCGGCCTGGCTTAAGAAAGACCCGAGATGAATAATTTCTTGCTGGGAATTCTTTGTATATCCTTGGGCGGACTTTCTTCCCTGCTCAGCCCACCTCGCCAAAAAGGAAAAATCGTTTCCTTTTTTACCGGGATCGGGATGTTGTTCATTCTTCTGACGACCGTGCCGGTCCTGCTCGTCGGCGGGACCTTGACGGGTTCATTCTATTTTAAACCCCCCATCGGCGCCGTTACGCTCATCCTCGATCCCCTGGCGGCCTTTTTCGTCGCCTTGACCGCCGTCATGAGTTTTTGGGGAATAGTCTATGCCTCCGGGTATCTGCGGCACTATCATGAGCGGGAGATTTACCCGCTGGGCTCACACTACTTCCTGATGTGCCTCCTCATCGTGGCCATGCTGCTTGTCCCGGTCGTACAGAACGCCCTGGCCTTTCTGGTCATTTGGGAAATCATGTCGCTGGCCTCGTTTTTCCTCGTTCTCTTTGAACACGACAAAAGCGAAGTGATGGAAGCCAGCTTGAACTACCTGGTGGCCATGCATGTCGGAGTGGCCTTTCTCTTGCTGGGTTTCATTTCTCTGGCCGTCAAATCGCAGAGCTTTGATTTTGCCTCCTTCCCTATAATAATAAGAGGAAGGGATTCATTCTCGGGAGGGTGGATACTCGCTTCGCTTTTGGTTGGGTTCGGCCTTAAAGCCGGCTTCGTCCCCTTGCACACCTGGCTTCCCAAGGCCCATCCGGCGGCCCCCAGCCCCATCTCGGCGCTCATGTCCGGAGTGATGATCAAAACCGGGATCTATGGCATTCTGCGGACATTGACCTTTATCGATCACCCCACCCTGACCCTTGGTTACACCATTTTGGGGCTGTCCCTTGTTTCAGGACTAATGGGCATTATCTATGCCGTTGCCCAAAACGACCTCAAAAGACTCCTCGCTTACAGCAGCATTGAGAACATCGGCATCATCGGCATCGGGATCGGCCTGGGTGTTTTGGGACAAGCCTATCATATCCCGGCGGTCGCGGCCTTCGGCTTTGCCGGCGCGCTTTTGCATGTCCTGAACCATTCCATATTCAAGGGACTGCTTTTTTACGGCGCGGGACTCGTTTACCAGAAAACGCATACCCGGGACATGGAGATGTTGGGAGGACTCATCAAGAAAATGCCCGCCACGGCTTTTTGTTTCCTGGTGGCTTCGCTTGCAATCTGCGGGTTACCGCTCTTTAATGGATTTATCAGTGAATTTCTCATTTATTCCGGCTTTTTGAACGGCCTGAACTGGAAATTGCCGTTTTTCTCCGTTGCCTGCGTTCTATCGACGGCCGCGCTCGCCTTGATCGGAGCGGTCGCGCTTTTATGCTTCACAAAAGTCTATAGCATCGTATTTCTGGGATCTCCAAGAAGCGAGTTGGCGAAAACCCCTTCTGGGGTGGAACCGAAAAGCATGACGATCCCCATGATGATCCTCACGGGAGCGTGTCTTGGTCTGGGAATTTTCCCTCAAGAGCTGATTTTGTTGGTGGGACAACCGCTGCGCAGTTTGAACGTCCCCGACGGCCCCTCCCTTTTGGGAGGAAATATCTTTGTGACCTTGAACCAAATCTCCTCGGGGCTGCTGCTGTTTATCGCGGTCACCGGCATAATTTATTTCCTGCGGCGGCAATTGCTGAAGAATCGCACCGTCCCGGCATTCCGAACCTGGGATTGCGGCTATCCGGTCCCCACTCCCCGCATGCAATACTCCGCGGCCTCGTATTCCGCGTCTTTTCTCTCGCTGGCCGAATTTCTCATCCAGCGTCAGACGCAAAAGGATCCTCCTGAAGGACTCTTCCCCCAAAAGGCGCAATACCGGTCCCACAGCAAGGACATTTTTGAAGCATATGTCCTTCACCCGTTGTTGGTCGCCTTTAAAAAGTTCATGGATCTTTTCGCGGGGATCCAGAGCGGTAGCATTCAACAATATATCCTCTATGGATTGGTTTTTCTGACGGGCATCCTTCTGTGGATCGCCACGGTGAAATGACATGTTGACCATTCTCGTTTTATTAACTGTTTCGCCGTTGTTCATCGGCATCATCAACCGGGTGAAATCCGTCTGCGCCGGACGGCAGGGGCCGGGCCTCCTTCAGCCGTATTTCGATTATCTGCGTCTTTTTAGAAAAAGCCAGGTCGTGAGCCCCGCGACCTCTTTTATCTTTCAACTGGCCCCGACGATCTCCTGGACCACCGTCTTCTTCGCGGGACTCCTCATCCCCTTCGGCCCGCGACCGGCCGTGATCAGTTTTCCCGGGGATTTCATCCTCCTGGCTTATGTGTTGGCCTTCGGGCGTTTTTTTGCTTTGCTTTCCGCCATGGACACGGGCAGCAGCTTCGAGGGAATGGGCGCGAGCCGCGAGGTCACCTTCGCCACACTCGTCGAACCGGCCTTTTTCATTCTTTTTTCCACCATCACTTTTCTGTCAGGCTTTCGGTCGCTCAGCGATGTCTTTGCGGCCCTCCACCAGAACGATTCCTGGACCCTAATAGTGATCTCCTTGAGCGTTCTTATCTTGTTTCTGATGATGCTAGTGGAAGGAAGCCGCCTCCCCATCGATGATCCCAACACGCATCTGGAACTGACGATGATCCACGAGGTCATGGTCCTGGACAACTCCGGTCCGGATCTGGGACTGATCCTTTACGGGACGGCCATGAAATTGGCGGCGATCGGCCTTTTGATCGCCAACCTTCTCGTTCCACCGGGGTTTGATATGCCTTTCTTGATGGTCCTGTTTCTCGGCATCCTTTTCGTATTGGCCGTGGCCATCGGAATCCTGGAATCGTCCATGGCCCGGCTGCGGATGGTTCACGTCCCGCAATTCGTTCTCGTCATGACATCCATCGGACTGCTAATCCTTTCGTTCGTATTTTTCAGCATCGGGGGGCACCGATGACCGACCTGGTGATCGTCCTTTTCGGCCTCACGCTGCTTTACATTTCGGCCATCAGCCGCCTGGAAGGATACATCCGGGCCTTGGCGGTCCAGGGATTTTTACTGACACTCCTCGTAGTGGTCGCCGGTGGACGAATCAATATCTGGAACCTCGCCTTTATCGTTCTGGAAACGCTGGGGTTCAAGACTTTCGTCATTCCGTGGTTTCTCACCAAGGTGGTTCGGGAAAACGAAATTTCCCGGGAGACCGAACCCTACATCACCAATTTCTACTCCCTGCTGTTCACAAGCCTCATTTTCGCTTTTAGTTTTTTCATCGCCTACTGGGCGGTCAGGAACGTCACCGATGTTCGGCCGCTCCATTTTGGGATCTCGATCGCCACCATCGTGTTCGGGCTCTTTATTATCCTCACGCGAAAGAAACTGATCACGCATACGATGGGGTTTATGATTATCGAAAATGGCATCTTCCTTTTGTCGCTGGCCAAAGTGCATGAAATGCCGATGATCGTCAATACCGGAATCCTGCTGGATCTATTTTTGGCGGTATTCCTCCTGGGAATTTTCATCAATAAGATCAAATCCTCTTTCGAAGAATTGGACGTCAACGAGTTGACGTACCTGAAGGACTGACCTATGATCGGCACCCTGCTCATCGCACCGTTGGTCTTAAGCGCCGTTCTGATCCTGGCCCGCTCTCCTCTCCTCAACCGGCTGGCCATTCTGGCTTATGCTGTTTTACATATGGGACTGTCGGTGGCGCTTTACTGGCGGCCGGAAAGCTTCCTTTCCTATTTTATGACCGACGATCTGAACATCCTGTTCCTGCTGATCCTTTCGGTCCTGAACGCGGGGGTGGCCGTTTACAGTCTTGATTTCCTCAGAGAAGAAAGCATTTCGAAAAAATGGAACACCTACTATGCCGTGTTCCTGCTGTTGTTCGTTTTTTCGCTGACCGGGGCCATTTTAAGCGCGCACCTGGGGCTGTTCTGGGTCTTCATGGAAGCGACGACACTCACCAGCGCCCCACTGGTGTTCTTTTACGGCCAAAAATCAAGCCTGGAGGCCACCTGGAAATACATCTTCATCTGCTCCATCGGGATCTCCCTCGCTTTCGTGGGAATCGTCCTCCTTTCGATGGGCCAGACAAAACTAACGGATTCCCTCTTTTTTGCCGACCTTTACCGGAACGTCGATAAGCTGGCGCCGTTCTGGCTTAAGATATCCTTTCCTTTTATTTTGATCGGGTTCGGCACCAAAATGGGTCTGGCCCCGGTCCATGCGTGGCTTCCCGACGCCCATTCCGAAGCACCCTCCCCGATCTCGGCTTTGCTTTCCGGGACACTCCTGAATGCCGCCTTCCTGGGGATCCTCAGGATCTATAAAATGATCGAAATCTCCCGACTACACAGCGAGATGGCGACGCTGTTATTATTGATGGGGTTCCTTTCGCTCTTCGTAAGCGCCATCTTCATCCTGAAGGTCAATAATTTTAAACGGATGCTCGCGTACTCCTCGATAGAGAACATGGGGATTCTGCTGATCGGTATCGGCGTGGGTGGCGTGGGGCTTTGGGCGGCGATGCTGCACCTGCTGGCACATTCCCTCAGCAAGGCCTCGTTCTTTTTGACTTCCGGGAATATCCTGCATCTGTACCAAACAAAGAACATCGACGGCGTGAAGGGACTTCTGCAGAAAGACAAGTGGTCCGGGTGGCTCTGGATCGGGTGCTTCTTAAGCATCGTCGGGTTCCCGCCCTTTCCCATTTTCTTAAGCAAGTTTTTCCTGCTGACCGCCCTGCTTTCGAAGGGCTATTATTTTTTGGCGGCGATCTTTGTGCTGCTCTTGACCGTTATTCTCTTAGGTATGGGCCGTTCGGTTCTGTCGATGTCCTGCGGGGAATGCAACGTGCCGACCTCGGGATACCGGCTGTCCTATTGTGCCCTGGTCCCTCAAATCGTCTTTATGATCATTTTGGTGTGGATCGGCATCGCGATGCCGGATGTCCTTAACGAGCTTCTTCGCCGATCGGTCCTGCTGCTTTAACCGCGGGGACCCGGAAAAATCCATGAACTGGAAAATCACAAAAAACAATAAACCCATCGGGATCGCGGACATTCCCCGCGGCAATGTCCAACAGCTGCGCAACGCCCTCATCAACCAATGCCGGCAGGGGAAAAGAGTCGTGTCGTTCTTTGGCCACCCGGACCGCAAGGGGATGGTCTTGTTCGCCGTTCTCACCGATGACCAGAACTCCCGATTGCTCGTGGCCTGCGCCGATCTCGGAGCTGAGAGGGCGTATCCATCGATCACGCCGGAAGTGCCGGCCTTGCATCTCTTCGAGAGGGAGATCTTCGAGCAATTCGGCATCGAACCGCAGGGGCACCCCTGGCTAAAACCGGTGCGCTATCCCTTCCGCCGCTTCGATCCCTCTCAGAACATAGGCAACTATCCTTTCTTCCGGATCGAGGGAGAGGACATCCACGAAGTCGGCGTAGGCCCCATCCACGCCGGGATCATCGAACCCGGCCATTTCCGCTTTCAATGCCGGGGAGAAAAGATCCATCATCTGGAAATCCAGCTGGGATATCAACATCGCGGCGTCGAGGAGCTGTTCGTGGGACCGATCAATCCCGGCGAACCGCGATTCAAACCACATCTCGCGGAAAGAATCGCGGGGGATTCGGCGGTCGCCCACGCCACCGCTTATGCTCAAATCATGGAATCCCTCGCCCGGATCGAAGTGTCCCGCCGCGCCCAGGCCATCCGGGCCATCGCCCTGGAACTGGAGCGAATCGCCGTCCACGTGGGCGATCTGGGCGCGATCTCCAACGACATCGCCCATCTTCTGGGAAGCGCCGTCTTTGGGGCCATCCGAACGGCGGTCATCAACACCTCACTGTCCCTCTGCGGCAGCCGCTTCGGCCAGGGATTGATCCGGCCGGGAGGCGTTCTTTACGATCTTGATGATGAATTAAAGGAAAGAATGAAGCGGACCCTCAACAAAGTGCTCGAGGACGTCATCCGGATGAGCGAATCAATGCTGGCGACCTCCAGCGTCCTATCGCGTCTTGAGAAAACCGGGATCGTTACCAAGCAACAGGCCCTGGACATCGGGTTGGTAGGCCCGGTGGCAAGGGCTTCGGGCGTGGCCATGGATACGCGTGCGGACCACCCGTTCGGTAACTACCGTTATTTTCCGATCCATAAGATCACTATGCCCGGCGGAGATGTTTTCGCCCGGACATTCATGCGTTACGTCGAGATCAAGCAGTCCGTCAATTTTATCCTGGAGCAGTTGGAACATTTTTCCCGGGAAGGCTCCTTATCGGATCCGGTGGAAAATCTTATGGCGGAGGGCTTCTGCGTGTCAATGGTGGAAGGCTGGCGCGGGGAGATCGCGCATGTGGTTCTCACCGATATCCAGGGGAATCCGGTCAGATACAAAATCAAGGACCCTTCGTTCAATAATTGGCTGGGACTGGCCATCGCCGTAAGGAACAACGGCATTTCGGATTTTCCGTTATGCAACAAGAGTTTCAATCTGTCCTATAGCGGTCACGACCTGTAAGAGAGGGAGCATGCTCAATCCATTGAAAATCCGGTGGCATCAAGGACATCAGACGATTCCCAACGTCCGGACGGCCGCAGTCGATGCCAAGTTCCCAGGGCTTCCCGTCCTCAACGACGACCTCCTTGCGGAGGATGCGGCAGCGCTTCAGAATCTTTGTCCGACGAAAGCCATTTCGATCGATCCTTTGAGAATCGATCTGGGCAAGTGCATCTTCTGCGGGGATTGTGAGCGCTTCTGCAAGAACGGGGCCATCCGTTTCTCTAACGAGTACAAGCTGGCTTCGACCTCCCGGCAGCAGCTCATCGTCGATCGCCGCACCAGCGCGGACACTTATCGGAAAAGCGCAATTCGCGTGCGCGAGGAAATCAAACGCCTCTTCGGAAAGTCTCTAAAGTTGCGCTCTGTCTCCGCCGGCGGCTGCAACACCTGCGAAATGGAACTGAACGCTTGCGGCAACGTCAACTTCGACATGGGCCGCTTCGGCATCGAAATCGTGGCATCCCCCCGCCACGCGGACGGGATCGTCATCACCGGCCCCATTTCGGAGAATATGGCCCAGCCCCTGGAAGACGCCTACCGTGCCACTCCCGATCCCAAGATCGTGATCCTCGCCGGAAGCTGTGCGATCAGCGGCGGGATTTTTGCTCACTCTCCCACGCTTAAGCGGGAATTTCTGCAGAAATATCCCGTGGACCTGTTCGTCCCAGGATGCCCCTTTCATCCGCTCACCTTCATCAATGGTGTGCTGGATTTCCTGGGTCGCAAATAATTCTCTTAGATTATCGGCAGGCGTCGTAGAACGGGCAGGTCGCGCAATAGCGGGGTTCGCGGTCATCGGGCCGGAAGTGCACCTGGGGGTCGAGGATCTCCGAGAGTATAAAATCGAGCGGACGGGCAAAGGCCTCGCGCACGCCCTGCTGCTCCGCTCCATTCTCCGACTTGGGAAATTCCTTTAATTCGAGCGTCCGCAGATTATAGAAGGCCGCCTTCAGCGGTTCGCCGGGAAAACGCCGGCTCAGGAAATCGAAATAAAGCGGCATCTGAAAAGAGATCACCTGCTTCTTAATGTTGTCCCGGCTCAATTCCATGGACCGGATGACCTCGAGCCTCTTGGGCATCGGATCTTCGGACCCGGCCTTGAAATCGACCAGCAGGACCGTCCCGTCCGCGAGCCGCTCGATGCGGTCGATCTTATAGACCAGCTTTACTGTGACGGAGGAAAAAGAAACTTGCTCCGCGTGATCCTGCTCGATCTCCAGGATCTTCTTCACATCGCGCAGTCCCTCGGCCTCCTTCTCTTTATCCAGAAACTGCTGCAGGCGCGTCTTGAGAACGGCCTTCAAAAGAAAAGCGTCGGATTTCATGCTGCGGCCGAACGTTTCCTCGAACTTCGTCTCGAACGCCTTGAAGAATTGTTTGCGGAAAGCGGCCGTGATCTTCGGTTGCTTGCCGACGAATTTTCCGAAAGCCTCCTGCAGCAGCTCATGCAGGAACGTCCCCACCTGCCGGTTCTCGGGCTCTTCCAGCAGGTCTTCCTTCTCTTCCAGTCCCAGGACATATTTGTAATAAAACCGCAGCGGACAACGGAGGTAAGTGTTCAAGCTCGATGCCGAGTAACGGTGTTTCTTAAGGAACTCGACGACCTCGGGGGTTTTGGGAATGTCGGTGGTCTTCGGCGTCACCCGGACGGTGTACGCGGCCTTCAGGGCCGGGACGGGTTGCGACGATCCCTTTTTCTTTTGGGTTCCCCAGATCAGTTCCTCCACAAAACGGCTCTTTTCCCGCTCCGCGCTTTCTTCATACACGAGATGGACGTTCCGGGCGGAATGGATCAACCGCAGGAACTGATACCGCTGGATCTCCTCTTCCTGTTCCAGGCGGTCCAGGTTGAGACTGACCATCACTTCCCTGGGGATCAAGGGGTCATAGACCCGCAGCCGCGGCAGCACCCCTTCATTGAGCCCGAGCACGATCACGTTCTCGAAATTGAGCGCCCGTGTTTCCAAAAGCCCCAGGATCTGCAGGCCCCTAAGCGGCGAGCCCAAAAACGAAACCATCTCATGTTCCATCCGGTTGTTGCAGATCTTGAACATCTCCTCCGGAGTGAAGCTTTCCTTATTAAAGGAGGCCCCGCGGATCTCCTCGAGAAGCGCCATCATCCGTTCGGCGATCTTGAGATTCAACGGGTAGCCGCCCATGAAGCTCTTTTGCAGGAAAAGATCCAGAAAATCTCCCAGGGCCCCGGCAAAATCCGACAAGCTCGCGATCGATTCCCACGCCGTCAGCAGACGCGCATGGATTTCCTGAAGAATTTCCCGGAGGTCCTCTCTACGCACGGATAATTCCATGCCTCGCAAGACCCCGACGGTCAAATCATAGAGGTCTTCCAGCTTCTCCAATTCCTTCAGCTCCACGAACAGTTGCCCGCCCAAGGGGGTCTTCACCGCTCCGGTCAGTACCTCCTCGATCTTGTGGACGAGCACCCGGGTGACCGTGGGGCTCTTTGAAAACCGGAGGTTCTTGACGAACGGATGCCGAAGCAGCTTCAAATAATCCTTCGCGTAATAGGACCCGCCCTTGCGGGAAAGCTGGGCCGAGAACACGAACTGCAGAAGCGAATGGAAGGAACTCCGCTTGAGGGGATACCCCAAAGAAACGTTGAACTCTTCGATGAGCCCGGAGACCTCCGACAAAAGCGGGATGACGTGCGTGTTGTCCGCAAGGACAATGACCGTCCGCTCCAGCCGCTCGCCCTCCGCTAACATCTTTTTAAGGATCTCACGCACCAGACCGACCTGGGAATGCGTATCGAAACCGGAATACAGTTCGATGCGGGGATCGTTTTCCCCGGACGATTCTCGGGAATCGTCCGGAGCCGTGATCGGCACTCCAAAATCCCTGGCGTTCTTCTTCAGAGCAGGCCACCGGTCCTCGTCCCCTTGGAAGAAAAGCGCGGCCTTACCCGCATCGAACAGGGCCTTCATCAATTTCTTTTCCGTCGCGTGCAGCGCGAAGAAATGGGCAAAATATATTTGGTCGAATTCCGGGAAGTCGGCGGCGGTTACGGCTCGGGAGCCCGTAAGATACGCGTAGCCGCGGGTCGAACGCCCGCTTTGGCGCAGTTCTTCATGAAAGGCCTCCCGCAGGTCGATGATGTTCTCAAGCAGGCGGTTGACGTCCGGAGGGATCGCGTAGCCGATCTCGGCGTTGAATTGAACGTTGCGCAGCAGTTCCGAGGGGACATCTTCCAGGTCCAGCTCTTCGATGAAGGCCAGGATCTCCCTGGCCCACGGCAGGAATTCGGCAAAACTGCGGCGCTTCTTGAGGATCTGCGGGCAGCGGGTCCGGACGTTGCGAAACAGCAAGTATTGCGCATCAAGGTCCGACAACCGGAGGAAAACCTGCCGTTTGCGCAGAACGTACTCGACGAACTCATCGATCGTGAAGAATCTGGGAGGAAAAAAACTTTTTTCCGACCGGCGGGCCAGCTCCCGCTTTAAGAACAGCGCCGGACGGTGGCCTCCGAAAACGACCGCCAGCCGCCGCAGATCCCCGCCGGGCTCGCGGCCGAAATGTTCGCATTCGTCCGCCAGACGCCCCAGAAAATCGTCTTTGAAACCATAAGTCACTAAGCGCTTCATGGGAACATCCGGGAGAGTGCAGTTATTTGCCGGGCATTAGTTCGAGCTGCTTGACGAGTTTTTCGAACTCGAACACGAGGGGGTGTCGCCAGCGTTTTCTGGCGATCTTGAGGACCTCCTTCTTGAACCATAGTTCCTTTTCCTTGCCGGCGGGGAGCCGCTGCCAGACGGCGGAACCTTCCTTCAAATATTGCCCCAGGATGGAATTGATCAAAGATATCTTTTCGGCCACGGTAATCACGACGGCCTCCACATCGCTGGCCCGCAGCGTCTCGAGGTGCCGGCGTTTGCGTTCTTCCCAGGCCTCCCCGGAAAGGGCATCCGAATCATCGGTGATCGTCTCCACGAGACTGAGCGCGTCGGGGCCACAGGCCTGTTCGATCTCATTGGGACGGCAAGTGGTCTGATTGAGCAACGCGTGGCACAAGGACGCCGCGATGATCTCGTCCTTGAGGCTGAAATCCAGATGGGCCTTGCGCAGGATATTGGCCACCTCCAGCGCATGCTCGAGAAAGGAGCGGCCGTTCACCCGCAGGACCTGCTCCTTGTGATAGTTGACGGCCAAGTAAAGCGCATATTCGGTCATCGGGTTGAACACGGTGCTCACCCGGAAGATCTCGCGCCCGTCGGGATTGAAGATCAGATACTCGTAACCGCCTTCCGTGGCCTGTTTGAGCCACTCGTTGTAGGAAAGCTTGACCTTCGTGATGTTGTTGTTCTTCTTGAACTCGTAAATGGCGAACACCAGCAGGTCCGCCAGGTCACTGCCCTCGCGGATGATCACGCTTTTTTCCTGCGGAAAGCTCTCAAGGTTGGGGTCGATATCCTGCAGATCGACCTGGACCAGGGAATAAGACGCGCCTGTCTCCCGGCTATTTGACATAAGAACCCTTTCGCAAGCCATGAACGTGGCTGTTTTTATTCTGAACCGCTTTCTGACGGCGCGCAACGTCCGCCTGTTTTTTCTTTTGCAGTTTCTGCAGCCGCTTGATCCTTCTTTGCTCCTGCCGCTCCTTTTTAATGGCCGCCGCCTGGACGTCAGATTTCCCCATCGTCGCGATGGAGTCCGTCACCCGGTTGAACAGATTGACCTCGTTGAGCTTATCGGCGGTCGTGGGCGGCTCTCCTCCCGCCGAGACCGCTTGCCCCGCCAGCAAGAACACAATGATAAGACCGGTTATTTTCTTCACTTTTGATCTCCCTATGAAGTTGCAAAAGAAAGACCGGGAGAGACCCCCGTCACTTCCTTCACCTGTTTCTGCTGCAGCGCCAGCAAGTACCCTCTGACCTTCTTGCCTGGGTACAGTTCTTCGATGAGTTGCATGTAATCCAGGACCTGCCTTTCATATTCTACCAGGGCAGACCGTCCTTCCGCCGTTGCCTGCGGCAGGCTCAGCTTATAATCGACCACCCAGACCTCGTCGGGTCCCACGATAAGACGATCGACCCGCCGGGTGTGCCCGAAACGGTTGATGATCTCCACTTCCGTGGCGACCGCCGCCTCCCCGACCGCGAAGAATGGCCGAAAGCTCTCGCACGAGAGGATCTCATCCAGTTGTTTGCGAAAACGTTCCGCGTCGGCCACCGCAGGAAAGACCTGCGGCAGGGCGGCCAGGCCCTCTGCGATCCGTTGCGCCTGGCCGCCCGGCGCCAGATTTCCCACAAAGGACAACAGAAAATGCAGGACCTCGCCTTCCGCGATGAGCTCCCGGCGCTGCAGTGCGGAGACCTGGGAGAACTCGTCCTTAAGGAAAGCGATCCAATCCCGCCCGGAAGAAGCCGGAATAGGGAACAGCCGGGTCCCCACTTCCTTTACCGGTGCGAGACAGCTTTTCTTGATGCCCGATTCCAGTTCCTGGGCGATCAAACCCCGGGCCAGGTTCAGACTGTTGCCGCAACGTTCCGGGATGAGGACATACAGTTCCTCGCGGGAACGGGTCAACGCCACATAAATGTTGTTGAGCTCTCCGACAAAAGATTTCCGGTATTCCCGGTGGTAGATCTCCGCCAGTTCCGCGGAAAAGGCCGCCGGCCTTTTCCGGAGCTGGATCAAACGCAGTTCCCCGGAAGCATGATCGAGCACGCAGGATTTCTGTCCCTGGCGGACTCCCCGGCCAACCTGGATGTCCATCCCGAGGAACGGGATGAGGACCGCCGGGAACTCCAAACCCTTTGATTTGTGGACGGTGAGGACCTTGACGGCCTGGTTCTCCGAGATGTTCACATACAGATCTTCGCCGGGCGCTTCCTGCAGATACTCCAGGAACGAAGCGATGTCGGAGACCTCTTCCTCCCGGTCCTGGATGAGCTGCAGGAACCGCATCAGAAAACCCTGGTATTCCGGGAACCGCTCCAGGCAGTTGAATTTGCCGCAGACACTTACCGTCATTTCGTAAAGCGGATACAACCCGGCGCTCTTGAAGAATTCCTCGAAATACTCCTCCCAGATCGAAGGATAAACATCGCGGAACAGCTTATAAAGATAAAGGTCGCGTTCGTTCTCGCGGCGTTGGCGGTAGCTGAAAATGAATTCGCGCAGTTCCTCGGGGGTCAACCCCGCCGCCCGGCCGAAGATCTCGCCCAAGAGGAACGAAGCGAAGTTCAGATTGTCGATGGGGCTGTCCAGGAACTTGAGGAGCGCCACCAGTTCCTTGACCAAAAAGTTCTCCCGGATATTGGAAGTGCGCTCCGAATCAACGAGGATACCGGACTCAAGCAGCCAGGACGTGACCAGTTCGACCTC
>JAHFFX010000003.1:34167-39900 GCA_023247755.1 Candidatus Omnitrophota bacterium
CTCCGCGTTGTCCCGGCAAAGCACCGCCAGAGCGTTGGCGGAAGAACGCCGGCGAACGTCCGCCACCACCGCGAGGACCCGTTCGCGGACCAACGGATACAATTCCTCGTTGCTCTTGGCATCGACGTACTCGATGCGGACATATCCTTGCGCAAGGTCTGGCCGGTGCTTTTGCGAGGCGCCGGCAAAGACATCCACGATCTCCTGCGTCTCTTCATCAGTGAAAAGTTCGAGCCGGGCTTCGACGGCCCTTTCGGCGACGCGTTCCGTCTCGATGAGGAAACGCCTTAAGTTCCCGGCAGAGAAAACCTGGTTGTTGAACTCCACGATGCTCCGGTGGCTGCGCCAGTTATGGTCCAGCACCTCCCGCACAACATTGAAATGGCTGAATCTTTCCGCCAGGTCGTCGAAAAGGCCGACCTCGCCGCCCCGGAAACCGTAGATCGCCTGTTTTTTGTCGCCGACGTAAAAAAGCGAGCCGCCGGTGGAGAGGGCCTCTTCCACCATGGGTGCCAGGTTCTTCCATTGCAGCAAAGAAGTGTCCTGGAACTCATCGATGAGATAATGCCGGAAGCGCGCCGCCAGGCGATAATACAATTCCTCCACCGTCAGGTTCTCTTCATCGAACAGCGCCCGGGCCTTGCGGTTGAGCTGGCTCAGAAAAAGCACGTCTTCCTTGCGGGTCAATTCTTCGAGCTCCCGATTCACCTCCGCGAAAAGGTTCACATAGCCGTTGAACAGGGAATACGCTTCCGACTCACACAACTCCCGGATCCGGTCCTTTAGCTTTCTCCAGAGCCGTTCGGCCTTGGCCGGGGGGACTCCCCCCTTGTTCATGGGGATCTCGGCGCGCCGGAACGAATCCGGCAGCTTGTCCACCGAGAACCGGCCCGCCATCTTGTCCGGAAGGTTCTCCACGGTCCGGCGAAATCTGCCGTCGACATTCT
The DNA here is from genome assembly GCA_023247755.1 of Candidatus Omnitrophota bacterium. Taxonomy (GTDB): domain Bacteria; phylum Omnitrophota; class Gorgyraeia; order Zapsychrales; family JAHFFX01; genus JAHFFX01. The sequence continues at coordinate 35,115 of JAHFFX010000003.1, forward strand.
CCGGAAGACTTGCTTCGAGCTCGCGGACAAGAACGATGATGTCCCGGCGCAGGCGGTCGATCGCCCCGGCCTCGACGGCATGCGGGCCGAACTCTTTTCCCAGGTTATTGACCTCGGCGAACAGCGCCACGGTCAGCGACAGGATGTCCTTCTTCGGGAACCAGCCGGTGCGGTTCTCGACGAACAGGTATTGCCGCAGGAACTCTTCAAAAAGCGCGAGCGTCCCGGGCTCCCGCGGTGTGCGGTCGATGAGCCGGTCGAGCGCCTGGCGCAGGAACTCATCGTGGTTCTTGCGGATGCGAAAATTGGCGGATAAGTGGATCCGAAACGCGCAGCCGACCAGGAGCTCATTGATGAAACTGTCGATGGTCTGGACCTGAAAGAAATTATATTGTCGGATGATGTGGTCCATCGCGGCAAAGGATTTCGGCCGCACGCTGATCTCTTGCGGAAAAGGGCCCAGGATCTCCCTTTCTTTCGAGGCGGAGAGTTCATCGAGCGCGATATTCTTGAGAAAATCGAGGATGCGCTCCTTCATTTCGAAAGCCGATCGCTTGGTGAAAGTGATGGCCAGGATCTGGCGCAAGGGAATCTGCCCTGAGGGTAGTGCGGGATCGAGCAACAGTTGCACATACCGCTTGGCCAGAGCGAAGGTCTTTCCGGAACCGGCGGAAGCCTCGACCACGCGGACTTCGGGGAATTGAAAGATTTTTCGTTGATCCTGATCGGACTTCATAACCTATGCGGGGATGGTTGAACGAACGTCATTATAATACAATTCGCCGGCGATTGCTATGGATCAAAATGCAAAGGGGGCTTTTAAAAAAAATCCCCACACCCGGAATCCCGGGTGTGGGGTTGGAGGGGTCTCCCTAGTGAGCGGCTAGGGAGTTCTTTGCTAAAAAAGAGAACTTTCGTTCTCTTCAATATTCTTAGGAGCAATATTCATGCCAAAATGATTCCCGCTTCGATCAATTTATCTATTTCGCATCTCCTTGATATTCATATGGTTCCAAAACCATTACCAACCCAATCCCCCCCTGTCCCTGACATTCCGCATCAGACTGTTGTCCACTGAACGCAACAACTGTTGAAAATGTCGACGGCCGCAAAAATTTCCCATGTTCCCCATTGCGCAGAACCGGACCGCGTGCTATTATTCAATCGTCAACTTGGCCATCCTGCGAGAAATCCAGGTCGTATGTAAAAAGGGAAACTTTTTACATTCTAAGGGGGAGCAAAATCCCGGATTTTTCCCGGCCAACGAGACCCAAAACACTCCCCCTTGAATACAAAACCCCTGAACCCGGCAACGGATCCAGGGGTTTTTATTTCCCGGCCCTATTCCTTTTCCACATAAACGTTACGCGCCACCCACTGCCCTTCCTTGTCGGAGAAATATTCCACTCTCACCCGCATGCCTTTTTGCAGATAAACCAGGTGCGCATCTCCCCATTTTGGGCTCTTGATCTGCGTATCACGGTTGATGGTGACTGCGAAGGATATCCCCTGGATATCTTCCACGGTCATCACGGCCAGGTCGTAACGATCTTCCTCCTCTTTTAGAACATCGACATACTGCACGGACACTATGGTGCCGCGAAATTCCCCGGTTTCGGTTGACGCCGCCCGCACCAAAGGCGCCAGCAGCATAAGCCCCAGGAACCCAAGCCATAGAACCTTCATTGACGCTCTTCGGCGCACGTGAGGTGGCCGTCCTTTTTATCGATACAGACAACGAACTCTTTCGGTGGATGCATCATGGAGAACTTGGCAGGAAGGCGAACCTGGAATTCCTGGTCGGTGGATCCGATGATCTTGGGCTTGCTGATGTCAAAATCCTCGTCCAGTTTCCGGTCCACGGCCTCACGCTCGGCGATAAGCTTGGCTTCGCGCTCAGTGACACCGTCCGTGGCGTCCACGAGCCATCCGTACGCCTGCAGGACTTCCTCGCGGTTACGGGGCCGGGTGATGTCGTGGGACCGTTCCGGCATCAGCAATGTGACGCGTTCCCCGGCGCCGGCCGGCAATGCAAACGATGCGAGCATCACGGTCGAGAAGACGATCAAAACGAATTGAAATAAAGTCGGATTGCGCGGCATAGCCCATTGGGGAACGACCAACGACAAACGAACCTCGTTATTTATTTCAGCAAGATCCCCACCGGCGCGTGGTCCGAGCCCCGGACGTCCTTGAGAATGAAACTGTCCTTGAGACGTTCCCGCAAGCCGGGGCTCACGCAGAAATAATCGATGCGCCAGCCGATGTTCTTCTTGCGGCAATCGCCCATCTGGCTCCACCACGTGTAATGGCCGCCGTCCTTGTGGAATTCCCGGAAGGCATCGATGAAGCCGGCCTTCACGATGCTGTCGAAACCGGCGCGCTCCTCGGGCGTGAAACCGTGGTTCTTGACGTTCGCCTTGGGGTAGGTCAGATCGATCTCCTGATGGGCCACGTTCAGGTCTCCGCAGAAGATCACCGGTTTTTTCTTTTCGAGGGTCTTGCAGAATTTCAGGAAATCCACGTCCCATTCTTTGGTGCGATAAGGCAGCCGGGAAAGATCGCGTTTGGAATTCGGGACATACACGTTCACCACGAAAAAATCATCAAGCTCGATCGTCGTGACCCGCCCTTCGTCATCGTGTTTGGGGATACCGAGGCCGAACTTCACCGACTTGGGCTTGATTTTGGTCAAGATCGCCGTTCCGGAATACCCGGCCCGCTTGGCATGATTCCAGCAGACCTCATAACCCGGCAGCTCCAAGAGCAGGTCCTGCCCCGCCGTCTTTGTTTCCTGAAGGCACAGGACATCCGGTTTTTCCTTTTTGACGAAATCCGCGAACCCTTTCCCAAGAACGGAGCGGATCCCGTTCACGTTCCAAGAGATCAGCTTGACCATATAGAATTCTCCTAATAATTTCCGAAGATCATTTTCTTGTTGCCGTCCTTATCGACGACCGCCAGGAACGGTTCCTCTCCGGCATCTTCCATCCCCAACCCGAGGACGATCCGGTCGCGGTGCTCTTTATCTTTGAAGATCACCACCGGAGATTCGTTGCGGCCCGCCAGGCGCAACAAAAGCCGCAGATTTCCCCCGTTGTCGGAAAGGCCCACCATCGGCAGGCCCTGCTCCCCGGGAGCCGAATAGGTCCCCAGCTGCAGGCGTTGATCCCCGTCCTGGCCGTTGAGGGAAATGATGGCCCCGCTTCCCTCGGGTGTATAAACCTGGCCGCTCACCTTGCCATCGGGTCCCAGGAAATAATAACGGTCCGCCTGAAGGACCTGCGATTGTGCGAAGGATACCGCAGGCACAATGAAGGACTGCGCCGCCATCCCGCCCAGGAAACTCATGGCCAATATCGAACCTCCCCACAGCAATTTCTTGAATCTGCTCATCGAAGAACCTCCGTTAATATCGATATTATCAGGCATTGCGAATTCTTTCGGCGGTCCGGGCCAGTCCATCCTGGGGAACGGCCTTCGCGTTGGCAAAGCTCAGATCGGCGACCGCGTTGATCGGGACAAGGTGGATGTGCGCATGCGGCACTTCGATACCGGCGACCATCACCCCGACCTTCTGGCAGGGCACCGCCTTTTTGATCTTGACCGCCACTTTCTTTGCGAAGACCATCATCTCGCCCAGCAGCGCGTCATCGACGTCAAAAATGTAATCGACCTCCTTCTTGGGGATGACCAGCGCGTGGCCCTCGGCGACCGGGCGGATGTCGAGGAAACACAGGAACTTGTCGTTCTCCATGATCTTGTGGCAGGGTATTTCGCCGTTGATGATTCTGGTGAAGATGGTGGGCATCGCGAACTCCTTGGTTATTATTTTTTCGCAGGCGGGGCCGGTCTTGCTTTCAAGAAACCGCCCTGGAGTAAAATCCCCAAAACCGCAAGAATGGCGGAACCGACGAATTTCAACTCCTCCGAGACCCCCAAAGGTTCGGTGATCAACAACGCCCCCAGCAGTGAGGACAAGAAGATCATCGCCCACTCGAACAGCCATACGGCCAGAAGACCGCCGATCACGCCGCCCACCGGGAACGCCAGCCACGTCTGATCGGGCGAGAGCCACGCCAGGCGGCCGCAAAGCGTGAACGCGATGTAGCCGCCCGCAAGGAACCCCGCGGACCCAACGGCCATCTTCTGAAAGAAGAGGGCAAAGATAACGCCTAAGACCCCGAGCCCCGTGGCCGTGCCGAGGATCAGGACAGCGGAATCGCCGGGAAGAAATTTTTTTGCGGCTTCGAGGCCGACGACAAAACCCACCGCCCCGACATAGACCCAGAAAAGCCGACGGCCCAGGAGTAACAGCAGTATCCCGGCAATGAGCGGAGCATATTCGAGCATCGCAATCCCCTTTCTGTTCTACTGGCGCCTTAAGACCGGACAATAGAGCCCTTGCACTTCCCGCTTCCACCAGGCCTTGGTCTCACGGCGCTCCGCCCAGGTCGTAAACTTGTAATCGTACAACACGGCCCGGACATATTTGGGAGGATGATCCGGGAACGGATTTTTCCCAAGCAAGGCCAGGACCGGCTTGGACCCTTCCAGGAGCTTTTCCATGAACCGCAACAGCCAGGCGTTGTAACGATATGAGCCCAAGGCCGCGAACCACATCTGCCAGTCCAGCCGCGGCTGGTGGGGAATGCAAAAACCCGGGGCCCGCTTCACATCGCCGGGTTTCCATTTGAATTCATACTCTTTCCATTCTCGCCCGTCATCGCTTCCCTCCAGAATGATCTCCGGACGCTCCTTGGTCATGACCGCGAACAGGCCGTAG
>JAHFFX010000169.1 GCA_023247755.1 Candidatus Omnitrophota bacterium
GGGTTCAGTTCGGTCTACAGCGGTCTTGAAGGTTCAACGGAAAGCTTCGGTGGGGTCGGCGTCGGTGCTAGTGTCGGCAGCGGTATCGGCGGTGATTTCAATCTGGACCTGATGGATGACGGGTTCAGTTCGGTCTACAGCGGTCTGGTGGATTCAACGGAGAGCTTCGGTGGGGTCGGCGTCGGTGCTAGTGTCGGCAGCGGTATCGGCGGTGATTTCAATCTGGACCTGGTGGATGACGGGTTCAGTTCCGTCTACAGCGGCTTGGGCGACTTCGGGGGGGTTGGCGCCGGCGTTCAAGAGGCTAAAGGACTCGGACTCAATAGCGCATTCTATGATCAGACCATCAATATTGACGGAACGGTCACGACAATTCGTGACCTCTTAAGCCAGCCGGTCCCGACCATTTCCGCACCGATCGCTTCTGTACTGTCCTCCGCTTCTGCGCTGCCCTCCGCTTCGACACTTCCCGTGCAATCCTTAAAGGTCGGCAAGGGTTTGTCCTCTTTCTCATTAGGATCCGCCAAAGGATTCGCCATGGGTGTGGCCGTGGGTTACCTGGAGTGGGAGATCGGCCAATACATCGAGCGGAGAATGGGCGACAAGAATCCCATTCTCAAACAGGCCTTGCTCAGTATCGCCCAGTCGGTGAGCGGCGCGCTGGCGTTGACCGCCTTTTCGTATTTCTCGGATAAGGCGTTCCACACGGATTATAGAAAACTCATGGATGGGACTGGCCGAGATAAGAACGGAAGAATGAACTATACCCGTTCTTTCGGCAAGAGCTTCAAAATGGTTCTGCGAAGCCAGCTTGATGAGATCGCCAAGCAAGTAGGCGGCACGGCCGTCCGGTTGCTCGCCTATAAGTTGGGCGGCGGCAAGGATAACCCGAACAACTTCGCCGGCGCGGACACGCATTTTTCCCAGGCCCTCGGCCAGATCGGGGGCACCTTCACTTCTCTTGGGATCTCGGCCTTAAGCAGGGAAGATCGCAAGGCCATGGAAAAAATGACGCAGGAACAGCGCGAGCAATATAAAAAAGATCAAGTGAGCAAGACGAGGACCGTGCTTGCGGGGCTCCTGAAGGGCGGCATGGCCGCCGCGTGGTATCTCGGTTTGGATAGATTGGAGAGAAACATCGGCAAGGAAGGCTATGGTCTGGGCAACGGACTGAACGCCCTGGAATTTCGGGCCCTCGAGTTCGTGGCGTCCGCTTTTATCACCGGATTTACTTCCGCGATGGTGACAAAGATCACCGGTTACACCAGATTTGTGGACGTTAAGGAAAAGCTTAACCCGGAACAGTCGGCAGGACTTCAAACCGGACCCGATGGCAAACCGGTTACCCGTAAATTCATAATCGACGGCAAGGAAGAGACATTTTATGTCCTTAAAATGGGAAAAGAAAAGCCCAAGGCAGGGGAAGAGTACTCCGCTGGGTTCTTTGACCAGATGGTCTATGGGGTGGGTGAACAATTCCAGCTGGCGATGGGGAACTATGCCTCGGCCGGCGGAACGTCCATTATAACCAATCCGGAGTCCGATATTTATGCTTGGGGACGCGGAGATGTTCCGGGCGCCGTGAACCTGCATGAATTCGCCCTGACCATGACCCGCATGAGCGGATATTCCCTGGAAACGCTGTTGTCCATGCAAACGCTCTGGAGGGAGACGCTGAAGGAGAACTCTGCCGCCGATGGTTCTACTCGTCTTTTAACGGAAGATGAGCTTAAGGACCCCAAGAAGTTGGCTGCTTTCATCGAATTTGTCAGAAAGACCGATCCTCGCCGCGCCAGACAGCTGGAAGCTCTCGTGGCGGCCGGAGCAACGAAGCTTACCGTAGAACAAGTGGCGGAATTTATCAATATATTGAAAAGGACAAATCCGAGCCGCGCCAAAGATTTGCGGGCTAAGGAACTGGCGGCGCTGGTCGGTACGGCTTTTGCCATTGATGGCGACAAGTATGCCGCCTTCTTGAAAAATTTGGCCGCTAAAAATCCGGGTCTGGTCAGGGAATTAGAGTCATTGGTGATGGATGGAAAGCTTAGGACGATCGGCACCCTGGAAGATCAGTTCCGGCTCAACTGGGTCAGGTCCAACAATCCCGGAACGGCGAACCTGCAGTATCTCGCCAACGTCGTTCTCCCGGCCGCCATCATCAACAATCTGCAGGCGTCGTTTGAGATCGGTTTGTCCGCATTACCAAAAGGTGCGCGACAGTCCTTATATGGTTTGGGCTTCACGCTTCGCGATCGGGTGGGTCTGAGAACCGATATGGATGAGAAAACCGGCAAAAAGAAGATCGTTCTTTATTCCACCGAGGAAGACCCTACGAATCCGGGAGCGATCAACGGCAATTTGATCGGGACGCGCTTCCTTTTCCGGGGCCGGAACATCGGGCAACTGCAGGGGCAGATGTACAGCTCTCACAAAACGGAATTTTCGGGAAGCGACGAGGAGATTGCGAGCTTAGAGAAAGCCGCTCACGATTCGGATGCGGCGTTGACCGGCCTTGAAAAAGAACCAGGAAGGATTGTCCTAAAGTTGTCCGCGCAGGAATATCAAAAACTGCTGGCGGGGGGGACGAATGTCCCCGGCCAGGTGAAAACTCAGGAAGACGGAACGATCACCATCGAGTTCAAAGGCAGCTCCGCCGAGATCGCGAATTTCCAGAATATCGTGACGGCAGCGGGCTTGCAGCTGACCGGCCGCAACAGCAAGATAAAAGCGCCGAAGATCGTTTTCACCCTGTCCGGAGAGGATTATCGGAAATTCATGCACTTGAAGGACAAAAAGCTGGTTCTGAACTTTGATTTTATGAATCCCAAGAATCCCGACTCTCCCGATTTTGCTGTCAAGACCAGCGTCTCCTATGACGTCAACCGCATCGCCTCCATCCACTTGTCCACGCCGGAGCTCAGCCTCGCCGGGCAGAGAAAACTGGGATTGACCTATCAGAATACCTTTGTGAAAGACGGCAAGGGAAATTCCTTCCGGTATGATGCGAACGATTCCCAGAATTTAACCTACGAGGTTGAATTGCCTGGCGGCAGCGACCAGGCGGCGCTGATATCCAGGGCCCAAGAATTTGGTATAAAGACCAAAACAGCCGATGGGAAAGTTTATCTGGTCATGACCCCGGAGGAATATAACGAGTTCGTGACGGAGGAGTCTGCTCAGGCGTCGGCCGCGACGCCGCATTATTCCGGTGAAATCGTTTCACTCGACCTAACGGATTATGACATTAAGAAGTTCTTCGACCTATTCTCGGAGATCATCGGACGGAAAGTCGTGCTTGACCCCAGCGTCGGTGGAACAGTAACGGTTTACGGGGAGGACGTCCCGGTGGATCAGGTCCTCGATGCTGTTCTGAAGCAACACCAGTTGAGCCAACAGCAAGAGGGCGATGTTCTGCGCATTGGGTTCGATTCCACTTCTCCCGGTCAGCCGCCCCAGGCGGCGGGGAAAGGCAATCTGCAGATTAATCCCGTCGAAGTCAACCGGAAGGTGGAACAACTGGTTGCGGGAGACCGACTGGTCTCCGGTGGGAGATTTTTTGGCACAGTGCTTAGCGTTGTACCCCCCAATACCACCGAGCAAGACGGCTTCGGGAATGCCGAGGAGGACGGCCGGTTCGAGGTGACCACTTTATTAGCGGATGGTACAACCGTCCTCGAAAGGGTGGATCCCGGCCTGGAGGTGAGCGTGCTGAGGAACGCGCTTTCTTCCCAGACCGCACCACTGTACCCCGTCAATGGTAATCTCGTCTACAGCGGCACTTTCGGTGATGCCATTACGGGGGCCAAGAAGAATCTGCAGGACAAGGGTTACTACATCGTGGACTCCGAGCAGGAAGCCGCGATGCGCAAGCAGGGCATCGATTATAGTTTTGATTTCAGTTTCAAGACCGGCAAGAAAGCAAAGGACGGGTTGGATCAGGTGTTCTTCTCTTACACCGGCGCCCCCGGTGCGGAACGCGCCATTTATCGCAAGGGCCGGCGCGGGCCCAACGGGATCTTCCAGATCGAGGCCAATTCGGTCGCGGGCGAAACTTTGCGCATGCCGGTGATGATATGGCGGGATCTTCTGGGAAAAAACAACAAGGACATTTACAAATCCATCGTCGAAGATAAGACCGGAGAGAACAAGCAGACGTTCGTTGCTCTCTTGCGTCTCTTAGGGAAAGGCGATGACGAGATCGAAAAGGCGCTCGCCGGCGATTGGACGGCCGATAAAAAAGCGGTGAACAAGCTGGCCTCAAAACTGCGGGATCTTCTTAAGAACAGCGACACCGAGATCTATAAGCAGCTTACTCAAAGCGAGACGCTTTATTATGCCGGCGGTTATCTTTCGCTGAAGGCCGGGGCTGTGGGGGTGAACTCCCCGGCATTTTCGCACCTCGTGGCCGTGGGCAAAGGGGAACCCTTGACCGAGACCGTTGCGGGCGCCAACCAGGCGCTCGCGATCGCCCTGCCCCGGCAAGAATTGGCGGGCAAATTAAGGACCGCGCTGCTGATCAATGGGCGCCCCACGGCGGTTACCATAAAGACCCGAACGGGTGAGGAGATATCAAAAGCGGTTCACGAGATCGATGTGCAGGGGGCGGACATCAGTTTCAATTATAGCAAGAACGGTAACGGCGAAGGAGAACTGACCTCCAACCTTGCCCATCTGGTCAAAGGTAACAGGGATTCCGCGGACAATGTCGGTACCACCATCACCGGGATGGATTATGTCAAGCAAATGTATCTTAGAGCGCTGGCTCCCAATCAGTTCGCCGGCAACCGTGCTCAATGGGCTGGACTTCTCACTCAAGGCCGGGGTGCGGGAGCTTCGGCAGGAGAAGCTTCCGGCAAGGTCAAGGCGGGACTCAAGCAGGATGAGACCGAGGATTTTCTTGTGCTCAGTGCCGGAGATAAGGAAGCCGGTCTGTCCATCGATCTCGGCGGCCTCGCCACCTTCAGCGGTCGGATGCGCAATGATATGGACGCCGGGATCGCGATCTCTTTGCCCGACCATATCAAGTGGGTGAGGAAAGACGGCCAGGGCCAGCCGATCTATGAGGAACTGGATGACTATGGCCGGTCGATCTACAACGGCGTGGAGATGGCCAAGTTGACCAAGCTGGAGGACGGTCA
>JAHFFX010000055.1:0-10262 GCA_023247755.1 Candidatus Omnitrophota bacterium
AAACGCTCATGCTTTCGCTGGCGACGCTCGACCCCTCGAAGATGATCTGCAGGCGCTTGGGCAGGCCGGCCTTGCGGCCGATGGAAAGGATGGAAATGGGATCAATGGGCGCAATGAGGACACCGAAAAGCTGGCCCGCGATGAGCGCGACCCCCAGATATTTGGCGATGAGAAACCCGGTCAGGAACGCCGAGCCGATGATGCCGCTTACGGCCAGCAGCGCGATGGGAAGCCAGTTGTTCTTGAGCTGTTCGAGGTCCAGGTGCAACGCGCTCTTGAAAAGCAGCGGCGGCAGAATAAGGGTCGCGATGACGTGATGGCTGAGCGTCAGGTGCGGCGTTATCTTGGTGAGGGCGACCACGAGTCCCACCACCACCAGCGCCACATTATAGGGAAGCCGCAGGTACCGCGCGCCCAGCGCGACCCCGCAGGCGATGAGCAGGAGCGTTACGAGGGATTCGAGGATGTGGGGACTCATATTATTGGAAACTTAAGGGTGCTCCAGCGGCCCAGCCACCCGGCGACCCAGGATATTTCTGGGTGACTGGGTCCCTGGAGCACCGGGTCCCCTTCCAAATTATTTCCGGAAGACCCCCTTCACCTTCTCGATGAACTTGTCGATCTTCCGCCGGCGGATGACGCAGGTGGCGTCCTTGAACACGCTGCCGGTGATCTCCGCCTTGTAGTATTCGTAACATTTGGGACAGAGGCCGTCGGCTTCCTGCCAATGCGGATGGTCGTGCTTGATGAGATCGATGATGTGCTGCTCCGTGTGGTCCTTGAATTCGACGAGTCCGCCCTCGACCTTTTGCTGACAAGCGCTGCAGGTATACATACGCTCCCTCCTTTGTAAAAATCCGGGTTGAACTTCCACTTTCCTAATAATTAAAAAGCTCTTCGATCCGGAACGTTTCCCCGGGGCAGGCGGACCGCAGCGCCGAAAGGATCTTGTTTTGCGCGTTGAGCGTAAGCTTCCTGCCTTTGCGGCCTTTGGCGACCACCTTATGGGTGAGCTGTTCGGCCGAGGCCGCCACCAGATCGTGGTTGGTCAACCCCAGCCGGACCATGACCGCATCAAGCGGTTGCGTCCCGAATTCGGTGGATCCTTCCGGCATATCTTAAAAAGAAAACGGAGAGTTATAATAAAATATTATATTCTTTTATCCAAGCGCCGCGGGGTGTGATAGTATGAAATCATTAATAATCCTTAAGGGGAAAGGAGAATACCAAATGGCTACGAAAAAGAAAAAAGCGAAGAAAAGAAAGTAATTTTCTCCATCTTGTCCCATCGAAACCCCTCGCGATCTGTCGAGGGGTTTCGCATTTTGTAAGGTCCCCAGTTTACCCGACAGACAATGACAAATGCCCAATGTCAAATGACAAATGAATTCCCAATGACCAATTTCCTATGGGCATCATTGGTCATTTGAAATTTGTCATTCATTTGACATTTGGATTTCGACATTTGACATTCTCTGGTGACTTGGTGACCCTAAAATCCCCCCTACCAGCTGATCGGCATATAATCCTTCAAGAACCTTCCGCACCAGTGCTCGCCCGTGAGAATGCCGTGAAAGAACGGGTCGCACACCCGGGCCGCCCCGTCCACGATATCGAGCGGCGGCTGGAAATCGTGCACCTCCTGCTTGCGCGCCGATAACGCGGCCGGGTCCTCATCGGTGACCCAGCCGGTGTCCACGGAATTCATGAAGATCCCGGATTTGGCCAGATCGCTCGCCGAGGTATGGGTGAGCATGTTGAGCGCCGCCTTCGCCATGTTCGTGTGCGGATGCCGGTCCGTCTTGATGTAGCGGTGGAACTTCCCCTCCATGGCCGAGACGTTCACGATGTGTTTTTTTCCGGTGTTGTCGCGTTTCATCACCGCGGAGAGTCTATTGCACAGCACAAAGGGCGCGACCGCGTTCACCAGTTGGATCTCCAGAAGCTCTGAAGTAGGGACTTCGCCCAGCCGCAGTCGCCAGCTGTTCATTTCCCGCAGGTCCACCTGCTGCAGGTCCGCGTCGAGCTTTCCCTGGGGAAAAACCTTTTCCACCGACAAGGTGTGATCGTGCTCGTAAGGAAGCTGGGAAAGCCGGGCGGAAGCCCGCAGCCCCAGTCCGATCACTTTCCCGTCCCAGGCCACCGGGAGCGCCGCCTCCCCTTCGGCGGGGCCGGCCGCAACGCCCGAGAGGACCTCCCGCTTGCACGCCTCAAAGGGGCGAAGCAGTTGCTGCACCCGTTCGGGAAGTTCTTCGAAGTTCTTGGTCTCGTTCGGCAGAAGATGCGAATAGAATCCCGGCGGGCGCCGAACCGTTTGGGCCGCGTTGTTGATCAGGATGTCCAAACGGTCGTATTTTCGTTCGATGTAGTTGCAGAAGATCTCAACGCTCGGCGTGTGCCGCAGGTCGAGCCCGTAGATGTGCAGGCGGTGGCCCCACTCGGAAAAATCCTTTTCCGCGGAATAACGGAAGGCCGAATCGACGGGAAAGCGGGTCGTGGCGATGACCATTGCCCCGGCGCGCAGCATCATGAGGGTCGACTGGTAGCCGATCTTCAGGCGCGAGCCGGTGATGAGCGCGGTCGCCCCGCACAGGTCCGCGGTCTGAAAGCGTTTGGCATAGTTGAATTCGGCGCACTCCGGGCACATCGCGTCATAAAAGAAATGCACCAGGGTGAACGCCTTTTTACAGATATAACAATCACGGGGGTTGACCAGATGGATCTCGCGGTCATTGAGGCTCGCGGTGTCAGCGATCTGCTTGGGCACGGTGAAGACCGGGGGCTGGCGGGCGCTGCGGATGCCGGTCTCGGCGCGCACCTTCCGCTCATAATTGACGACCCGCTGGCGTTTGACGCGCTTGCTGTCACGCTTGCGCTTGCGGATCTCGTCGCGGTCGGGCCGCGAAAGCCGGCCGGCGGCGCCGATGAGGGCATTGCGCAGCTCAATGGGCATGCAGGCCAACTCGATACTGTTGGCGACCAGGTCCTCCAGGAGGGCCACGCAGTCCTGAATCTCCTCTTCGGAGTATTTCGATTCAACGGTTCTTGGGGGATTGTCCACGGATGTTATCTTACAATGGCGGCCGATTCACAGGTACTAATTTTCAGTTTTTTGACGGTTGTTCCGCAGTTCGTCGGCAACCAGCATCGATCTGGAGGAATTGACCGGGAAGGCGAACATCACAGAGAAAGGTAATGGAGAGGTTGGCGGACGGCGAACTTAGCGCGCCCAGCAATAGGCGATGATCGCCCCGGCCGCCCAGCCGAGCGAAAAAAGATTAAGATATAAAGCATCGTTCTTAATCATCCAAGCTTCCCTTCCGGTTCGGGCGGGAAGCGCTGGCGAACTCCGCGAAGATGATCTTCAGGTTCTCCAGAAAAAGGAGGTACTCGTCCTTCGATCTGGAGGAGAGCTCCCGCGACAGATCGCGGCCCACGGCCAGGTCGAGCGCGCGGTCGGCATCAAGCGCGTCCGCCCGGAAGCTTTCGCGTTCTTCGTCGGTGAGTTTAACCGTAGAGTTTCTTGAGGGTATTGAATTCATCGAGTTTGTCCAAAATCTTGAAATACTCTTCGATAAGGTCCCAGTCGAGTTCTTTGGCGTTCAATCTCAGCAGCGCTTCGATGTCCGCCAGGTCCGCGTGATAGCGGCTGGGGTCGTTGACCATCGATTGCACCTTGAGCCCGATCAGGTCCTCAACCAGCAGGACCGGGGCTTCGAACTGCCCGGCAAAGATGGGTTGCCGCACCGCGCGTCGCAACATGGAAACCGCGTACGGCCGGTGCGCCAGCAGCAGGTCCACCTGCCCCAGGGGTTTGAGCTTCCCCACGAAATTCGCGGCGTCGGCGCTCTCGTGCACGGCGTCATAGCCGAACCCCATGAGGGCCGTCTTCAGCTTGGGGTAATCCTCGCGATGCACGAGAAAATCGATGTCCTGAGTCGCCCGGACATGCCCCGCAGCCGTGAGCGCCCATCCGCCGATCAGAGCGTAGCGCACCTGGTGTTTTTCAAGGGTCTCAAGGAGCATCCTGAATACCGCTTCAAAATCCATCGGACATCTCCGCAGGCAACGTATAATTATAAACCATTTCGCCCGGTTGGAACAAAATATTTTTGGGGGGCGGGAGGCGGTCTCCCCTATTTGACGATCGTGCCGGAAAGCAGTTCACGCACGCCTTCGCGGTCCTGAACATACACTTCCGGCAGGAATTCGATGGAATCCTGGACGCGCTCATCGATGAGCTTGCGCAGGAATTGCTGCTGCTGTTCGTTGGCGGGATCGAAAACGGGATCACTGCTCAGATCATTGACCAGCACGATCAGCGGATGATTGGGGAACTCGGCAAGTTTGAACATCCGGCGCACGATGGTATAAAAGAATTCCGGCTTGTCGTCATAGATGTCCACCGAGGTCTTGAAGGTGATCTTGCCCCAGCGCTCGACGATGAGCTTCTGCAGGATCCCGTAAGCGGATGAGTACTTGACGAGCCGCTGCTCTCCGGGATCGGTCTTTAAGGAACTGTTGACCAAGAGCTGACCGAACTCCGTGTAGTTGAAGGTATTGATCTCCTTGTGGATGTCGAAGGTGAGCAGGTCGAAGATGAAATGCCCCTGCACGCGCCTGGTCGCTTCCCAAACGCAGCGCTCGAGGATGTCTTCCGCGGCCTCCCAGACGATCTCTTCCTCTTTACGGATGACGGTCAGCGCGAAGATGCCGCACTCCTGCCCCTCCCGGACGGCCTTGTATTTCTGCACCTTGCCTTCCGGATGGCCCAGGTAATAGATCTCGTCAAAAACGGGAAGATGGGAAAAAAGGTTCGAGCTCTGGAAATGAGCGTCGATAAGGTTGAAGAGGTTCAGGGAGGGCATGGGTCGCGTCAATAGCCAAAAGGTCACCGGTCACCGGTGACCCGTCACCGTAAAATTGTATGGTGACTGGTGTCTGGTGACCGGTGACTTCTTCAGTTATTTTCTCAGACGTTTTGCAACGATTATACCCTGAAAATGCGCGAAGGCGAGGACAAAAAAGAGCAAAATGGAAGAAATAAAAAAAGGCTTGGCACTGACCAGATTGTGGTGCGCGGGAATGACTCTGCCGCGGGGAACAACGCCGATGACCGCCGTGAATTGCCCCAGGACCTCCCCCGTGAGCCAGAATCCTCCGATCATGCTCAGGGCCACCATCAACTGAAAGGCAATGAGCTTCCAGCGCTCTTTGGGGTTTCGGCGCGCCTTGCGGCGCAGCATTTTATTGAGCTCGATGATCGGCATGAAAATGGCGCTCAGCAGATAGAACACGCCTCCAATGCCGCAAGCAGGTAATCCAGCTATCATAGTTAGTCCTTTAGTTCAGATTTGTGGCTCATAGCTCTTAGGTCATGGCTCTTAGCGTAATTGACCATAACCCGAGCTTCATTCATATTCCCTAAGAGCTATCAGCTATGAGCTAAGAGCCCCTTCGCTCCCGCTCTCAATGCCCCTTCTCATACACACAGAACTTTTTCTTGAAAATACATTCGCTGATCAGGGCTTCGAGCATGAAAAAAGCGTTGGTCGTGCGCAGCACGAAGAACGCCGGAATGCTCAGGACGGTCCTGATCAGTTCCCGGCGCTCCACGGATTTATACAGAATCGGCATCAGGACCGCCGGCAGATCGATCACATACCCCAGAAAGAACCAGGGGCTGCGAAAGACGATGGCGAGGACCGGCAACAGGAGCAAATACGCGATGGACGCGACCACCGCGTCCCACAGCGCGACCGCGATGATGGAGCGCAGGTAAGGGAACTTCAAAAGTTTGGGCCAATGGAGCAGCACGTTCTGCACGAACCCGTGCGACCAGCGCTTGAGCTGTTTGCGCATGAATTCGAAATTATGCGGCTCGATCGGATAACACACGGCGTCCTGCACAAAACGGACCTTGAGGCGCTGCTCGTAAAAGCTCCACGTGAGGTCCATGTCCTCGGCGAGCGTGCGGGTGGGCCATCCTCCGTTGAACTTGAGGGCGGACGTGCGATAGATGGAAAAGCACCCGGAGGAGATGAGCGGCTTCTCGTAATATTCCTGGATCTGCTTGTAAAAAGTAAAGGCCAGCAGATATTCAATGTAACGTCCGCGCTCCCAGACCGAATGCACATAGCGGGGCAGAACGAACCCGCAGGCCGCCGCGACCCGCTCGTCCTTAAGGGCCGCCAGGAGCTTTTCCACGGCATCCGGCGCGAGGGTCGTGTCGGCGTCGATGGCCATGGTGTATTTGGTGTTGACGAACTGGAGGGCGTAATTCTGGGCGCCGGCCTTGGAGCCGGTGTTCCGCACAGGGCGCAGGACCGTCACACCCATGGCGCGGGCGATGTCGCCCGTACCGTCCGAAGAGAAGTCGTCGATTACCACGATCTCATCGGCCTGGACGGTCTGCTTGAGCAAGCTCACGATCGTGTCCCGGATGCTCTTCGCCTCGTTGTAGGCGGGGACAAGGATCGTCAGGTTGCTTTTTACCGTTATTAAGAACGGGACATCTGCGGTTGTGAGGGGCTTGCCGGGAAGCGATGAGACTTCCAGCGTCCCGATAGCGGGAGTCATGGTTCCTTTATATGAAAGAGGCAGGCGTCCCCGCTGGATTCCGAGCGGGGACGCCTGCCTCTTATCTATCTTTTTCTCAGTTAAACCTATGCTATTTTTTCAGGCAAAACTGGCGGAAATCAATTTCTGTGCAGTAAGGGCGAAAATCGAACAACCTCCTTGGAAAGCCCCTACAAGTTCATGAAGTATAGGATATAAGGGTCTTTTAGGCAAGATTTTTCTTAGGCGCACCGGAAATAGATCAAGCGGCGATTTTGGGCACGATCCCCACCCCGCAGCTGACCTTGCGCAGGTCATAAACGCCATCCGAGGAAAGAAATGGGTTGCGGTCGAAGCCTTTACGGATAAAGAACGGGGTGTCCAGGTCCACATAGTCGAACCCGCCGAGCCCCGCCGCGAAATGCGCGGCCGTGGTCATGGCGAGGGACGATTCCATCATGCCGCCGATCATGAGCTTGACGCCGCGATTCCTGGCCCACAGGGCGATCTCGCGGGAATGAAAGATCCCCGTTTTCATCAGCTTGATGTTGATGACCGGCGCGACCTTTTCGTGGATGGCGCGCACCGCTTCGGCAAAGGTGCGGACACTTTCATCGGCGCACACCGGAACCCCCGCCAGCCGCGAGACCTTCTTAAGCCCATCCCAATCCTCGCGGGGAACCGGCTGTTCAAGAAGCGCTGGCCTCACGCCAAATCGTTTGATCTTCTTAAGGAACCGCAACATGCCATCCGACGTGAACGCCTGGTTCGCATCCAGATAGATCGTTGCGCGGGGGGCCAGTTTGTTCACCAGAACAATCCTCTGCAGGTCCAGATCCTCGTCCCGGCCGATCTTGATCTTGAACGTGCGAAATCCCTGGCCGTGGAATTTGCGCACCGCGGCCTCGGTCTCGGGAAGGTCCGCCAGCACGATCGTGATGTCGGTCACGAGCTTCTGGCAGCGGTTCCCGAAGAACTTCCACAAGGGGATTTTCCAGTGACGGGTCAGGACGTCCATCAACGCCGACATCACCGCCGCCACCGACGCCTTGTTCCTTGGCAAAAGCTCGTGCAGTTCCGCGGCGATGCGCAGATACTCCCCGGCGTTGCGGCCGATGAGGGCGCCGCCGATGTCCTGCAAATACCGGAACGTATCGGCCACCGTTTCGCCCGTAATGTGCGTGGCGATGCCCGCCTCGCCGTAGCCCTTCGTGCCGTCCTTCAGTTCGAGCCCGAACAGCGCGTTCTCCATCCGGTCATGCTGCCCCAGGGCCGTGCGGAACGGCTGGTTAAGGGGAGCCCGCAAGGGCTTGACCGAAAATTTCTTGATCACTACTGCATCACTCATGGCAGGAACTCCGCTCTATGACGGGACCGGTTGGTCCACGATCTCCACCGATGGCAAAACGGTAGGATTTCCCGGCACCCACAAAAATGCTATGTTCAGGGCCGCCTGGACCAAGGCCACGGCCAAAATCCCCCAGCGGAAGTTCGGTATCTTCCTGACGACCCATCTCTCCAAGGCCGCAAAGACCAGAACGAACAGTCCAAGGTGCGCCGGCCAGCAGAAACGCGGCAGCCAGCTCGCCTTGACGTACGGCCAAAGGACGAACAGCAAAGTGAGCGCCATCCCGGAAACCACGCAACTGCTGAGGGCCGCCAGGATCCCCAATACCCGGTCCGGCTCCTCGAACCGGACGGTCAACGCCCGCAACAAAAGACTGAGGATCATACCGGGGATCAGAATGAACCCCGCGAAATAGAAGATCAATCCGAGCTTCAGGGCCCATTGCATTCGGAGCTTGTTCTCCGGCGGCCGGACCCGCGTGTAATACTCATCCACGATGCCCGGCGCATCGCTCGCGTAGACGATCGGTTGATACATGTTCAGGACATCGGTGAACATCGCCAGCGGCAGCATCCCCGGATAGCTGTAATAATTATTGATGTGCAGCGGACGGGCGAACCCATTTCCCATATTCTTCAGCTCATGAAAATAGGGCGCCTCCAGAAGTTCCCGGTCGGTCGGCCGGAAGAACAAAAAGCTGCGCAGCGACATCCGCGATATCTCAGGTGGGATCTGGTCCCGGTTCTCTAAGCACGAAGAGGCGATCTGGGCGCGCAGGTACAATTTGTATAACGTTGCGCTGGCGGCCAGCGGAAGCAGCACCAGCAAGACGAGGCCCAGGATGATCTGCCGCCGAGCGAGCGATCGGGCCGCCGCCAGTACGATCAGGATGATAAGCTCGGCCACGATGCACATCGCATAATTCATCTTGATCATCACCATCAGGACCAAGACAACGGCCATGGCCGACATGAGCAGTGTGCCGCTGCGCAGAGAACGGTTTCGATCAAGGGCCAGGATATTCAACCAGACCAAAAGGGTAAAGAATATTCCCGGAGCGGCATCGGAGGCGATCACCAGGGAAGGGATCACAAAAAGCGGCAGGAACGCCGTCCAGGCCAGCCACGCGACCCGCATCACGGCAGAAGCAAGGACGAGCCGGATCACGCCATAAAAAGCACCGAGCGCGATCAGGTTGATCCCCAAATTAAAATAGGCCAGCGCCGGAAGATAGTGCGGCTTTCCCACCAGAAGATATAGCTTCGCCCCAAGAAGATGATAGAGCGTTGGGAATCCTCTCCCGACATAGACCAGATGCGTGAGCGCCGCAATCGGGTCCGCGGAGGCCTCGATGATGATCGTCTTGTTGCGATGAAAATCCTGCCCGGCGTAGCTGCCGTGATGGATGGCGTTCATTTGCAAAAGAAGATAGACAAGGAAGATAGCGGCAACGGAAACCCTCTCCCCCATGACGGAGATCGGCCGGGGGGCCCCGCCGCCGGCGGGGCCCCCCGGCACGTGTTCAACCACTGACATCGTTTTGTTCTCCCTGCCGATCATCAAAATCTTGCCGCCTTTGGAAATCCTGGTTGGCCCGCTTGGCCTTCTGTTTTCTTTCCAGCCGAACCTTTACATCCTTGCGGGCGTCAAGAAACGCGAGCTCCTTCTTCAATTTGATGTAGCTCAGGTAACGTTCTTCGGAAAGATTTCCCTCCGCAAGGGCGGCCAGCACCGCGCAACCCGGTTCCGCCTCATGCCGGCAATCGTTGAAGCGGCATTGGCCGGTCAATTCCTCGACGTCGGGAAAAACGTCCTTCACGCCCTCCTGCCCTCCCCACATCTGCAACTCGCGCATGCCCGGGGAATCGAGCACCAGAGCGCCGCTCGAAAGCAGATAGAGCTCGCGGCTGGTGGTGACGTGGCGTCCCTTGGAGTCCTTTTCCCGAACGTCCTCCACCGCCTGCAGGTCATCGCCCAGCAGATTATTGACGATGGTGGATTTGCCGACACCGGAGGAACCCACCAGCGCCGCGGTCTTCCCTTTTTTAAAATGCTTCGTCAGCGCCCGGTAACCTTTCTGATTGAGCGAGCAGACCGCGTGCACCGGGATCCCCGGCGCCACGGCCTTCGCTTCCTTGATCCGGGCCTGCACTTTCTCGCACAGGTCGGTTTTGTTGAGTATGACCACGGGATCAAGGCCGCACTCTTTGGCGACCACGAGATACCGCTCGATGCTCCGGAGGTTGAACGTCTGGTCCAGGGCCTGCACGATAAAAACCTCGTCGACGTTCGCGGCCAGCACCTGCTCGCGGGTCTCTTTCAAGGGGATCTTGCGGGAGATCTTGCTGCGGCGGGG
>JAHFFX010000055.1:10272-13522 GCA_023247755.1 Candidatus Omnitrophota bacterium
CTCCTTGATCTCGACAATGGGCTTGATCGCCACCCAATCGCCGGGCACCGGATAGCCCTCGCGGCCGCCGGCCTCATACCGGAAGCGGCCGGAAACGCGGGCGGTGTAGTCATGGTCCTCGGCGGAAACCAGATAGGTCGCCTTGTGTTCGGAGAGGACCCGCGCCGGGACGAATTCCTTGGCCCGGTAAGGCTCGAAGGCCTTTGCGAAAGCGGCGTCCCAGCCCAACTTTTCGATGTAGGAAATTTTTTTCGTCATGGCGATAGCACGTTGACGCTTTTGAGACGCTTCAGGAGCGACCCTTTCTTCGAATTCTCTCCCAAAGAAAGATCGGTCACCGCCACGCGGTTGATCACCCGCAGCCAGCCGTTTCTTTCCCGGTAACCCCAGGTGTCGTGGATCGCGTACGGTCGTCCGTCCACGTCCCCCAGATAAAGCATGATGTGTCCTTTCATGGGAAGCAGCGTCGCTCCACCCACGGCCTCCCGAGCGAGGAGTTCCGCTTTATGCGGCTCGGAGGTCTCGTCGCTGAACTCTTCCAGGATGCGCCCCACCTTCGCCTGGTCTCCCGAATTGCGTGGCAGACGGATCCCGAAGGTGGAAAAGATCTCGATGAGAAAAGCGGAGCAGTCCTGCTCCCCGTACATGCCGCCCCAGCCGTAGGGAGCGTTCAAAAGCTTGAAGGCCTGTTCAAGGACATGACGTGGGGTGAAAGGAAGGTCCCGGTCGCTCACGTCCCCGACACGCAAATAACCGGCTTGCCGAACGTACTTTCCTTGAGCGTCACGGCCGGGCAAAAGGACCCGAACGGCCTCCGTCCCCCGGTCGGTCGCGCCCCCGAAAGGCGTTCCCATGCGGGCATAGTCATAATAACGGGTCATTTCGGGATCGAGGAAGATGTCCGCTTTCGCTTCGGTCACCGTGACGGACTTATCCGGCTTGAGAAATTGTTCCCAGTCCCCGCGATCGCTCACCGCGATAAATTCTTTTTTAATCCAGCCGGAGCTCAACTCCGCAAGGACGTAGCACCATTCCCGGTCCGCGCTTTCATGCAGGATCACAACCGGAGTGCCGACATCGAACGTGTTGTTCTGCAGTTCATCGAAATCGATGTCCCGGGGTTTCGCGGTGAGAACCTCTGCCGTCGGGAAAATCCGCTGATCGGCGTAGTGGACGATCAGGCCGTAACGAAGTTCGATCACGGAAGGAATGGCGGCAAGGTTGAGGTTCTCACGCAGCCTCTCCCAGAAGGCCGGGTGCGGTCTTTGCCCGTCGCTCTGGTAAAGATTTTTCTTGCGGATCTCGGTGAGTGGCTTTTCCAATTGCGCGCTAAGCTCAGCTCCAACGTAGGGATCGGGGATCGCCGAAAGGTCGGAAACAAGCCCAAGTTCTTTCACGACCCGCTGGTTGAATTCCTTAATGGCCAATGGATCCATGAGCACCCGGTCCGGATGCGGCTGAAGGCTGACCCAGAATCCCGGCGCTTTCATCGCGCGCTCGGTGCGCGGCAGGACGCTGGGGGCCGGCCGATAGGAAGCGACCCCGGTCGAGCAACCGGACAACACGGCCAGGACGACCACCCACCGCAGTCGAGAAAATACTCTTCCCATGGTGAGGTCATTGTAGCACAAATTCATTGGATTTTATCGGGCCGCACAACCCTTTTGAGGGTCCCAATTTTTTGGGGGAGGGCAGGAACAAATAACGGGCAGGTTATTGACCACAACCGCGTTCTTACATCCTTCCGCGAAGGCCGCCTGACAGTTCAGAAAGACCCCGCCGCTTCTCTCACAACGCCGCTGGAATTTCTCAAGGTCGGGGACCGGGGCGCAACCACCAAGACCTATCAGCAGGAGCGGAAAGACCGGTATCAATCGATGATAGATGCATACCGCCTTCATAGAACTATCCCGGGTCTTAGGTGTTAGGTCTTTTAACGACCTAAGACCTGTCTCAATCCGGATATTCAAAACTCACCGGCATCTCCACCTCTTGCCCGATGCTCTTGCGCACGGGGCAGGCCGCGGCCGCCCGCTCGAGCAACGGCCGCTTGTCCACGGCGATCCCCGGCGCCATCCGAAAACGCAGGGTGACCATTCCGATCCGACGCAGCGGCTGGGCCACCATTTCCTTTTCGATCTCGACCGTGGTCCCCGCAAGGTCGACCTTATGGTTTTGAGCGGCGATCCCCATGACCGTGAGCATGCACGAACCCAGCGATGCCGCCAGCAGGTCCGTCGGCGAGAACCGTTCACCTTTCCCCATGTTATCGACCGGGGCGTCGGTCTCGATCGTGCTTCCCGACGGGCCGTGGGTGATCAGGCAATGCAGATCCCCTTCATAGACCGCTTTCATTTTAACCATTTTCTCTCCCGGGGACCGTCCCCACGAATTACAAACTAATTTTTAATGGTCCGTATATCGAGTTTGGCGATCCCCAGCTCGTTGATCGCGTCCAATATGTCAACGACCCGCTGGAAATAAACGGCCTTGTCGACATTGAGGACCAGCCCCCGCTCCGGGTTCTCCTGGTGCAATTTCCCCACCCGGCCCTTGAGTTCCTTGACCGTCACGATGTCGTTGTCCAGGTAAATGACCCCTTCGCTCGTCACCGAAACGTTCATGTTCTGGATGTCGCTCGAGTTGCTGGCATTGGAAGACTGCGGGAGCTTGATGCGGATGGAAGGCGTGAGGATATGATTGACCGTAACAATGAAGATAATCAAGAGCACCAGGCTGACGTCCACCAGCGGAATGATGTTGATCTGGGCCAGGATCTCATCGTCATCACTGTTCTTGACTGAAAACGACACGCGACATTCCTCCGTGCATCATTCGGAACAGGCCATCATCATGGAGCGGGCGAGGTTCTCCGAAGAGATGATGATCTTCTTGATGCTCCTCACGAAATAGTTGTAGAACGCGGCCGCCGGGATGGCGATGAAAAGGCCCAAGGCGGTGGCGATCAGCGCCTCGGCGATCCCCGCCATGACGAGCTCCCCTCCCTGTTTGTTGACCGCGAGCCCGTGAAAGGCGTTGATGATCCCCAGGACCGTGCCGAGCAAACCCACGAAGGGCGCGATGCTCACCATGGTCCCCAGAAAGGAAATGCGGCTTTCGAGGCGCAGCTTCTCCTGGGACAGCACGACCGACAGGTATTCGTCCGCCGCCGCCCCATTCTTCCCCTTGTTCGCCAGATATCCGGCCATCTTGCCACCGACGGAAGCGGGAGAGGACGGGTCCGACTTCA
>JAHFFX010000056.1 GCA_023247755.1 Candidatus Omnitrophota bacterium
CGTTCCCTTACCCGAATGGCAGCTCCGCGTCCAGGCACTGCAATCCGGCGTTGCCGTATGGGCGGAATTTGAATATCAGCGGCGGCATATGATGCCCAGCGATACCGGAAGTGAATTGACGTACTCGACTCTGCTGTTCTTTGAGGGTATCGTTCTGTTGCTGGCCGTGGCGATGGCGGCGGGGAAATTCGACGCCGCGGCCGCCGCGGGCTACCATCGGCGCATCGATGTCGCCTTTGAAAGAATGTTCTCCATCATCCGCTATCACTTTCCTGATTTCGGGCAAAAACGCTGGAAAGACATTCGCGAAGGATATGTGCTGATCTTTGAGGACGCGCCCCAGAAGGACCTCATGTTCATCGTGGGCTCCGGCATGGTGTTCGCCGAAGATAAGGAATTCTTCTATATCGTCACTTCGGGCCGGGCCCTTGAGAAGAATTCGGAATTCTGGGAAGCGCGGCGGTTCTATAAGATATTCGAAGAGGGACGGGACCGGGAGCTGGAGAAATTATTCTTCGTTTTCGGCGAGACCGTGGCCCGCGGCGAGCTGATCGCGCGGCACATTGCCGATGGCGCTCCCGGTCAGCCGCGCGGTTTCCCCGTGCCCGATGTGAGTTTCATCCGCGTGCGGAAAAGTTCCGTCACTTCCTCTGCCAAAGTTGTTCCCGTCACTTCCCAAAAGATTTCCAATTACGAGTTCTCGATTCCCACGGCCACCGAGCCCAACGTCGTCATGCTGGCGAATCTCTGGGCGCATATGGGAGAGCCGGGCCTGAGCATCGCCACCGCGACCGCCATTCCCGACGCTAATTTGCTTAAGCTCGATGTCCAAGATATCATGGGCGTTTTTGGCGGCATGCCGGCCTTTGATCCGACGGGAAGATTTGTGGGCATCGTGACCACGGGGACCGAAGGGCGGATGGTCATCATGGACCACCATTATCTGGCCAGGGCGTTCGTCCGGGACCTGCCGCGGCTTACGAAACGCAACCTTCGCGAAGGGCAAGTGGGCCTGCTGCCCATCGGGGCCCTTAACGTCGCCCTGGCCGCGCACCTCAACGCGGAGCGTTTCATCGAGGTCCGGCATACCCAGCGGTATTCCCGCGGCAATGAGATCCGCACCGATCTCAACGGAACGAACCGGGCCATCGGGCTTTCCCTGGAGAACTATTCCAATAATCTTTTCTCGGCCTATTTCTACGGGACCCTTCCGGAGGTCGTGATCTTTGCCCCGACCAATGACCGGCTGGATGAGATGACCGACGAGCTTGCGGAGTTCTTCCATGAGCTCCTCGCCCGCGGCGTGATCGCATCCAACGGCGATCTGGCCGGCATCCTCCCGTATTTCGTTCTTTCCAGCAACGGAATTATCTTCGATCAGTGGGTGAGCCGGATCGAAAAGCGCTTGAAAGGAAACGTCGGCGCGGACCTGCGCGGGGCGATCCGGGCGCATCTCCTTCGTGGTCCCACGATCCAGACGGGCACGCGATCCGGGGAAGGAAGAGGCGCGGTCTATCGGCCGGGGCAGCCGGGCCGGATGTCCCTGGCGGGTGGCTCCGCTGCCGCCAGAGGCAGGGTGGAGCAACTTCTTAAGGCCCGCGGGTTCGCCGTCGATGCCACAAACGCCCGGCCGCTGGCGATCGAATTCAAGAAAGCGATGGTGAACCTCACCGTTAACGCCGTTCCCCTCCTTAACATGGCCGAAGGCGATTCGGCCCGGCGGGTCTATATCGGTGAGATCCTCCAGGATGCGCAGCTGCAGCGGCGGACCGAGATCATTGTGGCGACGCTGGTTGAGCTGGGGCTCGCGCAAAAAGTGTATGAAGGGGAGAATTTCGAGACCGTATTGGTCCGGGAACAGGAGCGGATCAGCGAATTCATCAAGGCGGCGGCGAGGCATTCGTCCTCGACGGCCAGCCGGGTCTACGATGATTATGCGCACGGCCGCCTCGATGGAAAACTGCCGGCGCTGGAGCGGAATCTTTTCGAAACGCTGCTGCGCTTCTCCCGGAAGCTGAAACTGCCCGAAGCGGCCCGGACCATCGGTTCCCTGAAGGCCGACGTGGAGCGAACCCTGCGGCGGCTGGCCCGGACGCAGAAACGCGGACCGGAAAACGAGGACCAATCGCAGCTGGTCTTTGCTTTTGGGATCGATCTCCGGTCGATGGCGGTCGGTGCCATCTTCCTGTTGACCTTGGCGGCGCAGGAGCGCGCGTCCTCCGCATCAACTGATGCTGCGCAAAAAGATGACGGCGCCTCAGTTGCCCGAACTGCCGCGGATGAGGAGTTCAGATCCCTCAGTCTGCCGGTGGCTCTGCTGTCAGCGGGACTTCTCTCCGTCTTCATAGCGATGACTACGCAGCAAGCGGAGGCCCGCGGGATCGGTCGTCCGGCCTATCGGACCGCGGGTGAGCGGATCCTGCGGCTCCTCGGCCTGCAGGACCCGGAACATCCCGCCGCGGGCGCGCGTTTGCTCGGCACGCGCAAGGGGCCGCGGGGTTCGGTGGTCCGTCGGATCGAGGTCGATGAACTCCTCGAAGAATGGCCGGCCATTGGACCAAGGCTTCTGCGGCAGGAACTTTATCACCGGGCCTCCGAGTTCGACCTTATTTACAATCCCCGGGGGAACCTGATCGCCATCACCCCGTTCTTGAAGCCGGAATATGAGAGCTACGTCTCTTTCGCCAACTGGACCCTGGTGAACATCATCTATATCGATAAGGAATCGGGGCAGGAGGTCCGTTATCTGGACCTGCGTGTATTCCATCGGCCTTATAGCGATGAGCCGGGCCGCATTTGGGGAGAGTTCATGGAACAGGTAAAGCGCGATGGACAGATCATCGAGGATTATTTCAATGGACATACGGACATCCGCCATGCCGAGGCGGACTACGAAGGGGACGTCGTTGATTTTGTTCGATACACCATCGATCACAAGACCGGTGCCCGGCAGGCCCACAAATTTTTCGTGAGCAAGTATCGGTCGAATCCTTTTAAGCTCACCGCGGTCGATCCGCAGCGTTACTCTCATGTGGTCCTGGAACGCCTGCCGTTCGTGTTCGTTCCCCGCTTTTTTGCAGATGCCCACTATTTGCGGGAGATCTACGGAGCTTCCAACGGCAACGGGAATGGAACCGGCTATGCTCTGCGCCAGGGACAGTTGGCCTGGGTCGAGGGTCCGGGGATGGGATTTGATGTTTATGAGACATTCCTGAAGACCAGGCGCCCCGTGCGTGTCTCCGGGATCAATACCTTTGAGAACGCCAATGTCGAGCATCTGTCCCAGGAGACGGGGATAGAGATCGTTTCAGTCCAGGCCGATAATATCGTTGATGCCCAGGGCCGCCCGGTCTTTGCGGACCAGGTGGATCGGCTGTCCTGGAACATGCAGACCATCCGATTGCTCGATCCGATGGCGCTGGCGCCTCGTCCGGGTCGATACCGGAGATTTGAAGGGTTCTATGACGATGATCTGGACGGTATGGCGTTCAAACGTTTTGCGCAGGGGATCAGGACGGTCGTCCGGCCCGGCGGGCGGGTGATGTTCTGGAACAGCGAGAAGTCGCCGCAAGTGCAGATGATCCTCAGCACGATCAAGCAGGCCAGCCTGCTCCATCTGGCCAGTCGAATGCCGGTCCGCCAGGAGAAGGGGATCGTGCACGTGGTCCAAGTGCCGGAGAACGGCGCCGCGCAGTTGTTCAGCAGCGTTGCGCAAATGACGGTCATGCTGGCGGTGCTTCTCTTGGCGATGGTGAAGTTGGAGGAGCACGCGCTGTGGTCCGTTGTCGGCCCCGAAGGACGTAAAGATGTGGAAAGGAAGGTCGAACGGCTGCGAACGCATATCGAAAGGACCCTTGGGGCATTATCCATCGATCTGTCTGACGTTCGGGCGCTCTACCTGGTCGGCTCTTATCCGTTCAAGAGCAGTCCGGATATCGATCTGGTCGGGGTCAGCGAAAGCGGATTGATCGAACGTATGCATGTTCCATTGCCCCGGGACCTGCAGCTTGTCCTGGGCGCGGAGTTCGTTGATCTCAAGCTGGTCGACCAGAATGACTGGATGTTGAACCGGCATCCATTCCTGAGAACGATGGCGGCTTTGTCCAATATCCTTTTGTACGGCCGATCCATGCCGGTGTCCGTTTCCCGCACGGAATTGATCGTTTTCGCCAACAATCTGGTCCGGAACGAATTGGATACCAAGGGGTCGAAATTTACCCTTGCCATCATGGCTGCGCAAAGAGCCGGTGTTTCTTTTGAGGCCTTGTCCAATGGACAGGTCCAGCGGTACCTGCACCAAGCCAATGTTTACCGGGGTCTTGCGAACTGGGATGAATACCTCCGGAGCAGCGCCATCCTGGAGAAGATCCAGCGGTCCTATCGGGAAGCCGTCCGTCCTCCCCCGTCCGATGTTCGCGGAGGGAAAGAGGTCATTGCCCTCTCCAATCGGGCCTTGAATCTCGAAATGGAGGCCGTTGTTGGGGCGCCGTTAACCAGGACGCTGAAAAGAGTTTCGGCGCCAGCGCGGTTACTGATCCGTGAAGAAATGATCAACCACGTCCTTACCGCGCCGGAGATATCGACGATCCTCAAAGAAGTCAGCAAAGCCGGCAAGAATGAGGATCTTCAAGTGGAGGCGGCGGCCAAAATGATTGAAAGGATTCTTAGAAGGCGCGGCTCGGAAACCCATCAAGACCGGGATGCCGCGGAAGGTTCCGGAGACCATCACCATTCCGCGGTCCTGTTCGGAGCCGGAAACCTGGCCCAGCTGGTCTTAATAGCGTTGGCGATGGCGGCGAACCGGACCGGCCCGATGGTCCGGCGGCGAAGCGATGAGCGCATCATCCGGGGGCTCATTGGTCATTTTGTGAATCACCAGATCGGGGCCGAAACAATGAAAGAGCTTTGGGGAGTGGACCTGCCCTCGGAGGACATGATCGCGATCCTTTCCGACGCCCTGTTCGACGAGATCGTGCTGCGGGCCGGACTGCTGCAGATGTCCCTGGGAGATTTTGTACTACTTCTGAAAAGAGGAAGGACCAGGGAGAGCGACCTGGAACGCGAAGACCTTCTTCAACTGCTGGAGACCTCCCACTCCACTGTTAACACGACCAGGTTCTTCCGGGATGGCCGGCACTGGCGTCTGCCGGAATTCCTGAGAAAAATTCTGCCGGCAAAGTGGCGCCGGCGGGAACTGGTCGTCCGCTCGGCCCATGTGAGCGCCAGCACCGGCCAGGAACCGTACAGCGTTCATATGCTGATCGAGGAAGGGTTGCGGGAGTTCCATAAGACGCTGAGAAAATCCGGGGAGAAAGTCCCGGACTCGAGCGCGGAATGGATCGAGCAATGGCAACTGGAAGCCATTGCCTTTGATAAGAGCCTGCTCAACCTGGTGCGCATCGTTGCCCTGGGGGATGTCAATCCGGAGGAACTGGGCGGGATCTCCGCCGGGCAACGGGCCCTGGTTCGCCGGTATCTGGGCCCCGACGGCAGTTCGGTCCAGCAACGATTAAGGTCGCGTATCCGGCCGGTTTATATCGATCTGAACAACGTCAATCAGCATGATCGTCTCAGAGCGCAACCGTTCGACATTTGCTTCAGCTGCAATACCCTTATCTACCTTACCACGGATGCGGCCAAACAGAGCGTCATTGATCATCTGGCCAGGCGTGCGGACGTGACGGCCCCCCGGCTCATTATTTGGGACGAAGGGATCGGTGTCACCAAGACCCCGCTTCGCGTGGAATATGATTCCGCCGGAAAACTGAATATGGATCAGGCCAGTGTCCAGATGGTCCTGATCCCCTTGCGGGGATTGAGAAAGAACGAATTCGTGCAACCGGGCAGTGCGGAAGTTGTGCGGGCGGCGCGTTTCTTGTTGAGCCACCCCGAAAAGAAGATCCGGCGAGAGGTCCAGGGATTGCTGGAACGACATCAGCGGCATCCTTCGCAGGAGATCGCCGCCAATGCCCGCTGGGCGCTCAAGGGGATCGAGGATGGATCGTTCGGCTTCTCTCTGATCGGGGTCGCCGGCGCGTTCTTGTCCCTTCTTGCCGGGCTCCTGCTCTATGGACCGGCGATGTCCGATCTCGGCGTGGACGGCGTCTCCGAACAAGAGCGGAGCGAGAACATCCGCCGCCTTTGGGCGATCTTGAACGATGAGGAAGGCGCCACCCGGCGGATGATCCAAGAGCTGGACCGTCACGTTCAGCGATATCTTAAAGTTGAGGACCGGTTTGACCGTGAAGATCTGGTGCAGATGGTCTTTGCCGCGATCCTGGCGAGATCGGTCGAAGATCCTTCATTCTTCCAGGGGAATGCCGCGCCGGAAGTCTATTTCGTGAAGGCGCTGCGCAACACCTGGGCGAAAATGGTCAGATCCCATCACTTGAATCGTTCAAGCCTGGTGTCCTTTACGGAACTTGCCTGGACGGAGGCCGCGCTGCGGCCCGAAAAGCGCAACGGGGCGGCCAATCCGCTCGACTCCGCAAGTGCGGCGCGCCTGCGATTGATCAACGTGCTGATGCATATTGAAAAGCTGCCGAAGGCCGACAAAAAGCTTATGCGGATGTTAATGAAAGGAACCGACCGTAAAGTTATGGCGTGGAAGTTGAGAACTTCCTACAGGGCCCTGAGAGGCAGGATCCATCGGGTAAGAAAAGCGCTGAAGGAACAAGGGCCGTCCGGGAGATCCGTTGCTGAGGCTTCCGGGGACAAGCAATCGTCCGTTGATCTTTCGGCGTCGCTGTTGGGTCTGTTGGGCCTCCTGGCGCTGGCGATGGCCGAGAGCTGGCCGAACGATCAGCGAACTCGGATCTTGAGGATCATCCGCCACGGGCCGGTCATCAGAGCGACAAGAAAGATAATGGACAGCCGGGAATGGGCAAAAAGGCTATATGGATCGGGCATTCCCTCTCAAGCGGCCTATTCCATTGCCAGCCGGATGGTGAGAAAACTATCCGAGGAAGACCTCCAACAAGCGCTCGACCTTTTGGATGACCTGGTCGGGCAATTAATAGAAGATCACAACAATATGCGGAGGGCCATCGGATTGGGAGAATTGGCCGCCACTTGGGCGCTGCCGAAGATATCCTTCGAGGACTTGGATGAGCTTTTCCGGGATCTTCAGGATCAAGGAATGGGGAGGAAGCAGGCCAGGCACATCATCAATCAGGCCATTCGGGCGCCGGACGTGGCCGTTTCGGTCCGGCAACTGCAGGAAGCGCTCAAGAGTGATCAAGCGGCGGCGCAAGGTCCCCGCGACGCTCAAAGCGCGTTGTTGCTGGGTTCGTGGTTGCTGTTCATGATCATGGTCCTTGCCGTAACCGTGCAAGAAGAAAATGCCCAGCGCGCCGAGTATTTAAGACAGGTTTACGCTGCGGGAGAGCAAAATCCGTCGCTGGAAGAGCTGCTGGCACGGATCCCGGACGAACGGGACCGCAGGCTGGCCGTGCAGTATACGGACCAGTTGGAACGCTGGGCGGCTTCGGAAAACAGTATATCCTCATATGATTATGTGAGCGTCGCCAATGTGTTCTATACGAGCGTGGAATACCTAATGATGGGAAGGGAATTCAAGGGCCGGCATGCGGAATGGTTCAATCCTTCGGAATTCCCGAAAGACCCACGTATTTTTCGATACATCGGACAGCGTTTGCGTAATTTCTGGACGACGACATGGAGCGAGCGAGCGGGCACGCTGAATCAGCACTTCTCGATCGTTGCCAACGATATCGTCAAGGGGGTGGATAATCTGTTCTTGTTCCGGGAACGTTTATCCGCGTTCACCGCATCCCACAATCTTTACGAACGCCTGGTGGCGTTGTGGAGCGTGGGGGTTTCCGATGCGATGCACCTTTATGCGGACGGTCCGCATGTGGAAATTGACAGTAATGGCCAGCCGCAGTTCGCCGACAGCGAGCAGATGGCCAAGGTCGTGCCGGAATACATCGCCCTAGTATTGGAGGCGCAAAGTTCAGGATGGATCGACCTGGTCGTCCCGCCGCAAAAAGGCTATCGCGGCCCCAGTTCTTCCCGTACCGCTCGGGATTTCTTATTATGGGGACTGGCCGTCATGGTCAATCCCATCATCCATAACTTCCGGCTGGGGAAGATCCCGATGAACAAGGAAGACGGGATCCTGGATGATCCCGTGAAATACGGCTTTCAGAAATTCCCCGGAGGGCCGCAGGAGATGATCCAGCATTATCTTTCGCGGATGTTGACCGATATCACGGCCGCCAGCGGGCGGGCCGTCGATCAGCGCGCGGTCGAGCGCCTGCTCATGGAAGCATTGCTCATCACCGCTCCCGAATGGAACCGGCGCGGATTTTATCCGCCCTGGGAGATCTTTGCCAATCAAATGCTGTCCGAGTATACCAGAGCGGTCAAGAATGGTACCCATTCTTTCAGCGTCATCGAGCCCGTCTGGGCGATCGTCCTTCCGGAGTATCTCAAGTTCGATCTTGAAGCCGATATGATGGCGGTGGAGAAGGTAGGCCACCATGATTATCTCATCGGATCGCCCAGCCACTTCGTCGCGCGGCTGAACCTGGAGAACGCAGAATATGTTCGGACATTCACCCAGGACGCCTGGAAAGCGGTGTTCCCGGACCTGGCCCGCGGACTGCAAGAACGTTTCCCGCAGGCCCTTGAGCAGACGCCCCGCATGCCGCAGCAGGATGAGATCTACATGGATGACCTTCGCCGGCTGGCGGATGATCCGGATATCGACCGGATCCGGAAAGACCTTAGTGCCGAAGACATCCGGATGGTCATTGAACTGATCAACCGGATCGTCGACCGCCGCATCCATCAGGGTATGTTCGAGTTGAGGGACAATTCCCATGAATCCGGCATCGTCTTCGACCACCGCGCCGGGCGCGCTTATCTCATCACCGACCGCACCGGCGCAAGTACCGGGCGGGAGAACCGCTATGAGTATCTGAGGCTCTATGTGTATGTCCTCGATGAGATCCGCCAGCTTGACAAATCCGTCGTGATGCGCTGGGACCGCGAAGGACGGATCCAGTCGCACATCGTCCGCCTCTATGTCCAGGAGGCCATTCGCGGGGTTATTCAGAGGGGTAACATTCGGGTCGGCAAGAAGTTCGCCATCAAGAACCTGGTCGACCGAATGGATTATATCGCGGCCCATCAGGTCCGTCAGGCGATCAAGGATCTGCACCGACTGGATAAAGATGCCATTCAGTACGATGACAAGAGCTTCACCGTCCTTAACGAGGCCGTGTTGGGCCGCACCCAAGTGAGCCACCAGGTCTTTGGTTTGTCGGTGCTGGGGCTTATCTTGCTCGCCCTCAGCGGGGTGTTGCAGGGGGTTGGAACATCCGCGCAATCCGGTCCTTCTCACTTGGCGTTGAACTCAATAAGTGCGATGGCGGCGGGATTACCTGACAGCGCATGGCCCATGACCCAAGGTATGAATGGAGCCGATGAGCTATCAGCTATGAGCTATGAGCCGATCACGTTTCTCTTAAGTTCTTTGCTGGTGCTGGCGGCCATCTCGGCGCGAACGCCGCCGGAACTGCGCCGGGAGTATGACCGCGCCAAAGTCCTGGAGCTTTTCCGGGAATGGGAGGCCGATCGCTCGAGCCGTTTTGAGAACATGTTCAAGGTCATTCTGGACATGGTCTATAGCGGAGCGCGGAAGCTGGCCGCGTATTCTTACTGGCATAACGGCCGTCTGGCCGCCGTGCTCTTTGCCCACGTTCAGCCAGATGACCGCAGGGGCTGGAGTTGGGAGATTGATGTCGTGGAGACCTTCCGCGCGGGTCATGGAACAGGTTGGGGCCGGCGGTTGCTGGCGCGGTTCGTGAACGATCATAGAAAAGAGGGACTTTCCCTCACGATGATATATCAGGGAGAGACCGAGGGGGCGGAACTGGCCTGGAAAGAATTCATTCTGGACCTGGGTTTTGTTCAAGAGACCGCTTCACGGGTCTATCGTGCGGCGGAGGACGCCGAGGGATCGCGCAAGAAACCGTTGTCCTTTATCCTCCCCGGCGCAGAGATAGGGGGACTGCTGGCATTGGCCGCCCTGGCCATGTCGGCGGTCGGGAGCGCCCCGGAGGCTTCCCGGGGGGGTCCGCTTTCCTTTAAACAGGCCCAAGAGATCTTGTATGAGATAAAATTCCGCAAGGATGAGGTCGTGACCGATTCTTATGAGACCTTTGTGTTCCGCAGAAAAGGCCTGGGTTTTGTTGCGAAGATCATGCGCTTGAACATTGAGAAAGCCCGGCGGGTCACCCGTTCGGGGTACCAGACCGCCTTGAAATATATTCCGTCGTCCATTCCGCCAACGCTCATGGGCGGTCGGCTGATCATCGTTCACCATCAAGGAATCCTCCAGGACGGTGAAGCGATCTTGCAGGCGGAACGCATTCCGCTGGATGAGAGATTACAAATGCTTTTCGCGCAGAAGAACGAAAGGGGCTTCCAGCATCATCTTGAACGAAAGGCGGCCCTGGACCGGGCCATCTTGCAGAATCATGTCCTGGTGCCCGATCATTTCCTCAAGCAGTACGGCGTTGCCGAGGACGGCGAGATCACCCTGCTGGACCTGGGGAATGCCACCATCGATGTCCACAGCCTGTACCCGGACAATGTGCGGGACATCTTCTTCCGGCCTGAACAGCCCGTCGGGTACGAACACCGCATGAATAAACGCGGTTTCGCGATCTATCAGCCGATCAATGTGTTCCGGAGTTTTGGCGATGGACCGCTGGCCGCACGGATGATCGAGGTCTACAAGGAGACCACCGGACTGACGTTCGACCCGGCGGTGAATTTCCGGATCAGCCGGCAGGAGGTCATTGAATATGGCCGGATGTTCCGCGCCCAGACCGAAAGGGCGGGGATCCGTGTTCATATCCCGGAATATCCGGGTCGCGAGCAGAAGCGCCTCCTGAACGATTTCATTTTGCGCAACCGTTACGCCGAACAATTCAAGCGTATCGCCGAAGAAGAACTGCTGCGGGATTTCATCCCGTTGAGCGGCGCCGACCAATTGAGCTTCACGGTGGGACCCTCCGCAGTTCAGCTCATCGTTCTGCTGAGCTCGATCATCCTGGCCATGGCGAAAAATCCCGGACGGGGCAGTAAGCGCGTCGCGCGTCCGGAGTTGGGACGTTCGCGGCTCATTGAGCGATTCTTCGAAGAGATCCAGGCGAATGGCGTCACCCGGAACGTCCTGGAACCCAAACTGCAGAAGGTCCGCTCCTCGACCGATTCCCAACAATATGTCGAACGGTTGCGGGGTTTCACCCAAGCCACCCCGGCCCAGCTTCAGCAGGTCGTCGATGATCTGAAAGCTCTGGACGCCGCGACCGCCGCTCGGCGGGAGAGCGGGCCAGCAAAGCGGTCCCGGGCCGGGGCGTCATCGGCGGAAGAGTCGGCGGGCCTGGGAGATGCGATCCTGACGCCGACCGGGCGCGGCCGGGTCATCGGATTTCCGGTCGATCCTGTGGATCCGCGGGCTTCGGCGGGCATCACGGTCGAGGCGCAGACCGAGCACCACGAAACCCTGAGCCTCTTCCGGGATTCATACGCCCTGGAGCGGTGGCCGGGCGCGCTGGCGCTTTACCACAGCGTCCAGAATCTCGCCCTTAACCGCTTTCTCGATGTGAACGAGAGCCAACGGGTGCGTCATGCTCTGGAGGCGAGCATCATGGATATGGTCCATGCCAACCGCATAGCGGAAGAGCAAAAACAATCCCTGGACGCCATCCAGGTCCAGCTGCGCCGGCTCGCAGCGCGCATCCGGCTCTTCTTCGAATTGTTGAAACGGGCTTCTTATCTTACCTGGCTTCTGGATTGGCCGGAGGTTCCCAAGGAAGACAAAGATGAGGTCAACGAGCTGCAACGCTCGCTTTTATGGAGTGTTCAATCCCGCAATATCCTGACTGTCGATATCCGCTCCACCTGGCGCAGGTTGAACGCTCTGTCCTGGCGGGCGGATGTGCTCAGCGACCTGGCGGCGTATCTCGGCTCACGGTATCGCATCCGGCGTAAGGACGCGCGGCAGCGCAAGGACCTTGACGCGCTTGTCGCGGTGGAGGACCTTCAGGAGGAACTTAAGGCGTTGCACCGTGAGATCGACCTGGCGAAGGACGGTCTGGTCGATCGCCGCGCGGCCAACCGGGTCTGGGTGCTGTTCGATGAGGCACGCACGGCCTCAACCCGTCGACCGGGAAGATCCCCGGCGCGCCGGGGGACCGGAGAGGAAGAAGATCCCTCCTCCGTCCAGATCATTGCTATGCCGGGAATTGCTTTCCTATTGTCATTGTCGGCGGTCCTGGTCTTGTCCGTGCTCGATCAACGCATTAATCTGTACGATCATCTGTCCCGCATTCGGATGGACGATCAGGAGGGGTGGAGTCTCACGCAATTCCTGCAGCATCTGGATTCGCGCAGTGATGCGGCTTTGGCGCTCCTCCTGTCTCAGCACGGTGCCACCGGACTTTATATCGATCCGATCATAACGACCCAGGACGTTTCCCGCTTCTTCAGCGGCCAGGAAAGC
Source organism: Candidatus Omnitrophota bacterium (assembly GCA_023247755.1). Taxonomy (GTDB): domain Bacteria; phylum Omnitrophota; class Gorgyraeia; order Zapsychrales; family JAHFFX01; genus JAHFFX01. Next base: position 12,542 of record JAHFFX010000056.1, read on the forward strand.
GGGATTTATGTCCGGATGAACGGCGAGACCTTGGGATTGCGCACCCTGGAGGCGATCCGCATGGCGCAGAGACATTATAGGGCGGTCCGCTCCCCCCGGGATTATCTCCCGTTCGATGTGGAGTGCGCCTGTCTGCTGGTGGAAGGCCTGGAGGGGCCGTGGTCGGAGCTCAGAAATCAGAGTCAAGCACTCCTGGAAGAGACCTGGGATTTTAAATACAGCGCCGGGATCAAAGATGTCGTCATGACCGCTTTGCGCAAGCCCCGGCATAAGGATATCCTTCTTTATCAGATTATTGAACCGACGCCCGGCCTTCTGGAGGGCATTACCTTGTACGATGATCAGTACCGTTCCCGGTACTATCAATATTCCACATTGGCCCGGTTCCTCGATCAATTGCCGAGCTTCACGCGCCGCGCCATCGCCTCCGCCGTGCGCGAACGGGGCGCCCGCGGTCTGTACATCGATCCCGCGATCTCGGCCAAGGAATTAAACGATCACTTCATCAGGAATGAGGTCAGCCGGGTTTATCTAAAGATGAACGGAGAGACCCTGGACATCCGCTCCTACGTCATGATCGAGAGAGGCATCCGTTATTTCGCCGAGGGGAATAGCTTTTATTGGGGTGATCGAGATGCCATGGAGAATTTCCATTTTCTCCTGGAAGGACTGGAAGCCGAGCGGAAAGATCTCCGGGAACGCGCCCAGCGCGCCGCGGCGTATGCGCACCAGCAGTACCTGTTGTTGGACGCATTAAGCCTGCTTTACGACTTTGTGAGGAGGAATCCGCAATATTCTTATCTTTTGACCAGGCCTGTTTTCAGTCAGGTGGAGGTGCTCGAAGAGGGCCGGCGGGAAATTCACGGGCAATTGGCGCGGATGGAATTTCTGTCCGACTTCCCCGGGGT
>JAHFFX010000170.1 GCA_023247755.1 Candidatus Omnitrophota bacterium
AGGACGTTGTTATTGCGGTCGGAGTGATAGAAGATCTTCTCCACGAAGTCCCCGCTCGGCAGGCAAATGTTCTCCTTGGGAATGGTCGTGCACTTGTGCTCGAGCAGCGATTTCGCCTCACTGCCTAAAAGTTTTGCTACATCGATGGCCATCGGTAACTCCTTGTTATTGAATCGAAGTGTCTCAATGAAGGCCTCATTCTACCCCAGAACTTTTTAAAAATAAAGAAAATTTATTGGGGGGCGGGGCCCGGTGGATAAATTATCCACCGGGCCCCGCCCCCGTGTCATTTCCCCGATTTATCGCTTCTCTATTAAGAACAGGAACTCGCGGTTGGGTGTCTCCGAGTCCTTGATCCATTCCTTGGTCCACTTCATCCCCGCCATCACGTTCTTCTTGTAGTCGATCTCCTGCACCTCGCGGACCGTTCCGCAAGAATTGAGAACGTCCTGCAGCTCGCGCGCCGTGGCCCGGCCTCCCGAACTGTAGGAAAGGATGATCCAGCGGGCCCGGGTGTTCCGGATCAGACGCTCGATCGACTCCACCACCGCGAACCGGCCGCTGGCACCGCGGCGGAACTCTTCAAAGACCGACGCCGCTATCGTATCCGACGTGTCGGCACGCCGGCCGGCCTTTCCGAAAAGCTCCGGCTCATCGTGCAGGCAGATCGTCGTCCACAGATGATAGTAGGAAGCGTAACGCACCCGGGACGGCGGCATTTTCTCGTTATTGGAACCGTACGGCGGATCGAGATACGCGAGGTCGGCCTCAACCTTGGGAAGCAGATCGAAGATGTCCCCCCGGAACACCTGATGCGTCTCGGCCGTCGTGAACACGGCCGGAACGCGCAAAGTGAGCGGCTTGTAGGAACGCGGCGACCAATCCTGCAGATACGAAACATAGTGGCCCAGCGTGCTGTCGACCTGATCGAGCCCGAGGATCAAACTCGTGAGCGCCACCGCCTTCTCAACGGGCGGCAGCCGCAGCCGCTCGATCTCGCCGCGGATCGCGTCGAGCTTGCGGGTGTTGTGGACCTGCCAAGGTTTTTTGAGCCCGTCGGGCTGCACCGCCGAGCCGCCGTTGGAAAGCCCGCCGTAGTGTTCCGTGAACCAGCCGTCCTTGGGCTTGACCGCATTGAGGTGCGCGATCAGCTCCGTGTATTTTTCCGGTGGCTTGCGGTTGCGCAGGTAACACGTGCCGAAGGTCCGCGACCACACCGCGAGGTCGTTGGCGATGACCCGGTAACCGCTCTTTGCGAGGGCCTGGGAGACCCGCGTGGTGCCGGAGAACCCGTCGAGCACGGTGTGAACGTCGAGCGTTCGGACCATCCTCAAGATATAAGGAAGGAGTTTGAGCTTGGAACCGGCGTACTTAACGCCCTCGGTCATGGGCGCGTCGGTCAGGATATCGGGGGAAAGTTCCAACGTTTGGGTCATTGCGAAAGGCCTCCCATTCCTTTCGCATTTTATAGCACCCCGCCGGCAAAGACAAGCGCGGGAAGGGAAAAATCCGTCCAATGATCTTACCGATGGTATCACAAACTGTGATAGGTCCCGGATCTCCGGACTGCGGCCATTTACCTCACATGAAAACCAATTTCCTTTTTGGGTTTGACCGGCTCCCGAGATCCTTTCAATAGCTCTTTAATGGCGTCGAAGACCAGGACGAATTTACGGTCATGATCCTTGAACTTCCGTTCGAGATCCTCGATTTTCCGGGCAAAATCTTTATGAGAAATCATCAGTTCTTTAAGTCTCACGAACGCCCGCATGATCGCAATGTTGGCGTAGACGGCGCGTTTACTACGCAAAACGCTCGAAAGCATGGCGATCCCTTGCTCGGTAAAGGCCAGCGGCAAATAACCGCCTAACGACCGCACCGCTGGTATCACAAATTGTGATACCAAGAAGTCCGTTTCTTTTCTGGTCAGCTGAAAACAAAAGTCCGGCGGGAAGCGATCCTGGTTTCTTCTTACCTGCTGGCGTAAAGCGATCGGCGGGACTTGATAAAGATACGCGAGGTCCTTATCCAACATCACTTTTCGGCCTCGAAGCAAAAGGATCTTGCGCTGAATGATTTCTGCGGGAACCAGACCTGCCGAGGCTTGAGCTCTTGAGGAAGATCGGTGAACGGGCATATTTCTCTCCTTTGTTCGGGTAGAGATCATGCCCTTGGGAGGGAAGCGGGGAAATTAAATTGTGTTCATAATACCACGGTAAAGATAAAAAGTGTAGTCACCAGACACACGTCACAAGTCACCATACAATAAGAGAGGTGACCCGAATTCATTTCGCAGGAAGGGATTTCGCGAAATCGAAACCGAGGGCGATCCATTTCTTTAAGGAAGCGGCGGTCCGGGTGCCGGGCGGCCCCACGAAGATGAACCCCGTCAGGGGCCGCCCCGTGAAATCCATAACCCGCGCGTGCGGCAGCTTAAGGGCCGCTTCATAACGCTTCGGCCCCACCCGGACCATGAGGTCCTCCCCGGCGATCCCGACGGCCATGTTCCCCTGATAAAGGAAGCAGAGCCCGCCGATCATCTTCTTCTCAAGAACGCCTTTGGTGCCCTTCAGTTGTTTTCGGATGTTTCCGGCGAGTTTTTCGTTGAAAGCCATGCGGTGGGTTCTCCTTTCATTTGATCACCCGAAAATAAAAACTTTGGGGGACCCAGCTACCCAGTGACCCAGTCACCCAGGAAACGCTTTTACTGGGTCGCTGGGTGTCTGGGTTACCGGGTCACCCTTCAGTTCTTAAGCAATAGATGACTGTAAACGACTCCCCCGCTCACTTCTTCTTCCAAACGCTCCACAGCCCCGCGCCCAGCATGGCCCAGAGCATCACCGCCCCGAACCCGAACGCGACCCGGCACTCGACGTCACCGCCGTGCGTCAGGGAGAAACCAAACAACGACAGTCCCCCGCTGCAATGCCGCGGCCCCGGCCCGAAGGAGATCCACGTGGGAATAACAGCCATGACGGCGATGATGGCCGGCCCCAGATAATTGGAGATCTCTGGGAATCCGAAGGCGATGCCGGTCGCGGCGAGCCCACCGAGAAAAGTGGCCAGGGCCGCGGCGTAGCCTATCCACTGCGGCACGCCGGGCGAGGTGTGCTGGAAGGCGATCACCAGCGCCAGCAACATAAAGCAAGGTCCCATCCACAGCGGGGCCTTTTGCGAATCGCTGGGCGAAGGTTCGGGAGGTTGGTCGGGAAGGGGCATGGTTTGAGGTGTCTTGGAATTTTTTATTCAGTGTAGAGTGTTAAGTGTAAAGTGTTAAGTCGAAATTGACCATTGCTCGAACTACGGGCTGTCCACTTAACACTTAACACTACTCCGTTCCCACAACAATAACGCGTGCTTGCGATACGATCCCCAGCGGTATTGCCCGATCACCCCGGTCTCCCGGATCACCCGATGGCAGGGAATCAGGAACCCCACCGGATTACTGCCCACGGCCCGCCCCACGGCGCGCGACGCGGCGGGTTTTCCCAGAGAACGGGCGATGGCGCCGTAGGAACTGACTTGGCCCCGCGAAATTCTCAAGAGCGCCTCCCACACTTTCAGCTGGAACGGCGTTCCCATGAGGAAAACCCGCACCGGACCGCCCGCGGATGAACGGCTGAAGATCCGCCGGATCGTGGCGGACGTTGAGCGCTGGTCGCGGACAATGTTCGCCTTGGGCCACATTCGTGTGAGCCCCGCGAGCGCGCCACTCCCTTCTTTTGGCGTGCTGAAAAAATTCAACTGGCACACCCCGCGGACCGTTTGCGCGATGAGCGCCCGGCCGAACGGGGTCGGGTGGAACCCGTAACGGATCTCGATCCCCTCCCCGCCGGACTTGAACTCGCCGGGCGAAACCCCGTCGATGGTGACCAGAAGATCGTGCAGGCGGCCCGGGCCGGAAAGCCCCACTTCATAAGAGGCGTCGAGGACGCTGGTAGAATCGCGCAACAGCGATTTCGCGTGCAGCGCGGTGATGAACTTGAGGAACATCTTGGGGCTGACCCCGGCCCAGCGGGTGAACAATCGCTGAAAATGGAATTTGCTTAGGCCAGCCACCTTCGCGAGGGTCGCGAGGTCCGGCTGCTCGCCCTGGTGCGCGATGAGAAAACCTATCACCTTTTCAATGCGTTCGTAATCGGTCATGCCCAAAGTCTACATCCGCCGCGAAAAATCTTCCACCCGAATCTTGCGAATGTTGCGGCGAAGCAACCAGCGGGGAACCTTTTGGGAATAGGCGACCCACTCCTTTCCAAATTGCTTTTTGCACCACGGTTCTTCATAAAATACCACTCTCCAATGGAAGACCAGTCCCATCGCCACCACATAGGCGGCAAGCAAAGGGGAAGCGGCGGTCCAACTCAAACCGGCAATGGACAGCAACAGTCCGATATACATCGGATTCCTTGTGAATCGATGCGGACCGACGACCACAAGGTGCTTCGGCGGATCCCAGGGGGCCAGGGTCCCTTTACCGATCAGCAGGAAATTCCGGACGCAAGAAAAAAGGATCGCCGCACCCACCGCCAAAGGCAAAACTCCGATGAGCTGCACGTGCCCCCGCCAGGGATCAAGCGGGACAATGACGGCGGGGATCAGCACACCCACCACCCCGGGCAAAGTGATGAACGCCCAAAGAGCGCGCCAGAACAGATCATGTCCTCCCTGCTTAGGATCGACCATACGCATTCATTTATCCGTCCAAGTCCGCGAAGTCGAATTGACCGCCCCCAGGATCAAGTCGCACGTCCGCGCGATCGCCTGCGGACCGTTGAGGCGGACGCTCAGGGAGCGCGCCCGCTCCCGCAACGCGTTATCCTGCATGAGCCGCTTCAGCGCCGCCTCCACCGCCGCCGGCCGATACGCTTTGGGGAAGATCCGCTCGCCCACGCCCAGCCGGAGCACCCGCATCGCATTGTCGAATTGATCGTGTGCGAACGGCGTGACCAGCTGGGGAACTCCGGCCGCCAGCGCCTGGGCGGTCGTTCCGATCCCGCCGTGATGCACCACGGCCGCGGCGCGGGCGAACACCCCGGAAAACGGCGCCCAGCGGCAGGCCATAACACCGTC
>JAHFFX010000171.1 GCA_023247755.1 Candidatus Omnitrophota bacterium
CGCCACCACCTGCGCAGTATCCAGATCTCCCCGCACATTCACCTGATTCACCGTCAGATTCCCCATCCCTCGCGTCTGCACCACCTTATCCAACTGCCCTTGATACTTCGTAAGATCGATCTCTGCAATGCCACGGACGACACCCGTGGTGGTCAATTGGGTCGGCTTACTGTTGATCGTGATATTGGTGGATTTGGCAACCTGGGTCGGCTGCATGTTCTCGACGCTCCACGTCAATTGTCTTCCGGCGACCACGTTTCGGAATTGGCTCTCGGTCTCGGATCTTTGCGTAGCGTTCATGGTATCGTACTTACGTCCTTGCGCCGCCTGGATCTGTACAATCTCCCCTCCATCAAAACCGCCGGAAAAATAATTCCGCTCCACATTGGCCTTCGCAACAGGGTCGAAATCCTCTTTGATATAATCATAAACCCCGCGCCGATAGGCTTCCATGTAGCGCTCGTGAATTTTATCCTTCATGGTTTTGTCATCCAGGTCCACACCCGCAATCCGTCCTCTATCAACGTAAGCTTTGCTGAGCAACCCTTGCTTCAGATTATTCTTGTACCAGGCGGCAAGGACCAGCGAACTGTAGACCTGCCGAAGCTGGGCAAAATTCTTCCCCTCGTTGACCTCTTTTTCGATCTCCGGAAGAATGACTTCTTTAACGATGGCCGAAGAGACATTATTCAGCTGTTTGACCTCGTCCGCTTTGAGGAGATCGGTGCCGAACTTCTCGTTGCTGATGTTGTTCATGAGCGCGAGGTAATCCTCTTCCAGGAGGACTTTCAGGCGGCTTTCCACCACAAAGGCGGTATCCCCTTTTTCATAAACAACGGCCTTATCGGGGACGATCCAGACCTTGTTGAACGTATTGATGGGAATGTCGGTCTTTCCGAACAATTCGTAGGCCTTCTGGCGAACCTTCGTCCAAAAAGCCTTGCCAAGATCTTTCTCGGGATATATTAGGGAAGCGGTGAGCTGTTTCAGGACGTAATCCTGCCCCAGAAGGTCGCGGCCCATTTCGGTGAAGCCTAACTGTTCGGTGGTGATTTTGTCCTTTTCATACGGATTAAGGTTGACCCAGAGTTCCGACTCCGGAGTGGCCAGTGCGGCAAGAAAATATTTGACCAGCTTCTGGGTCTCATCCTGCAGCGCCTGCCCCTCCAAATTCTTATCATCGCCATGATCGATGAGGAAATCGAGTTTGAGGGCATTCTCCGGATGCAATCGGATCGCGCGGAGCGATGGAGGCTGGTAGCCAGTACTCCGGTTAACCATAGTTCCTGGGCTGGGAAGATTGAGCAGCGGTTGGTCGGAAACGGGCTGGGAGAATGCGGTGGAGATAAAACTCGGTGGAAGCAGAAGGGTCAAAATGTTCAGCAGCGCGATGACCTTCAGGAGAGGACTCAGTTTTCTGGAAACGAGTCGCATATGCGGGAATTCCGAAAAAATTGATTATGAAAAGGATAGATACTACTTTTAGGAGACAGTTAATTTATATCGCCTAACCCCATTTTTGTCAACAGGAATTTGGCCCTGCAAAGCGCAAAAATGCAACTTATTATGATTAATGGACTTATGCGCCTGATGTTGGACGGATACACTTTCTCGTCGAGAAAAAGAAAAGGCCATCCCCTTTGCTTGACCGATCGCTTTTTTCGTGGGAATTCCCACCACGGTCGCCCCCCGCGATCTTAAATCTCCGACGACGGTCCATCAAATTTCATATTCGGAATAGGTGATGTTCTTGAGACCCACAAAAACCGGATCGCCGCGCGAGATCCGCAAGGCGCCGAACTCTTCCTGAGTGATCTCCGCCTGAACGGAACTGCCGACCTCGGTGACCAGGTCGAGCTTTACCATCGAGCCCGCCGGATTGATGAACTTCACGGTGGCCTTCAGGAACGATTTGTTCTTGGGCTGGCGGGATATCTCGAACTGATGGGGCCGGACATAGAGACTGGCCGTTTTGGCGTTTTCCGCTTTGAACCCGGGAACTTCTATCGCCGTATCGCCCACATAGGCTTTCCCGTCTTCAACCCTCAGATGAAAAAGATTGACGTTCCCCAGGAAATTCAGCACGAACGCGTTGGCCGGATTGTGATAGACCTGGTCGGGCGTGCCGATCTGTTCGATCTTCCCTTTATTCATGACGACGACACGGTCGGCCACTTCCAGGGCTTCCTCCTGATCGTGGGTCACGAACAGGCTGGTGATGTGCAGATCGTCATGGAATTTTCTCAACCATTGACGCAATTCCTTACGAACCTGCGCATCGAGCGAGCCGAACGGTTCGTCCAGCAACAGCACGCGGGGCTCGACGGCCAGGGCCCGCGCCAGGGCGATCCGCTGGCGCTGCCCGCCGGAGAGCTGCCACGGGTAGCGGTTGGCGACCCATTCCAGTTGAATGAGCTTTAGGAGCTCAAAGACCTTCTTTTTGATCTGATCTGCCGACGGGCGTTCGGGCCGGGGCTTGACGCGCAGCCCGAAAGCGATGTTATCGAAAACGGTCATGTGACGAAACAGCGCGTAATGCTGAAAGACAAAGCCGACGTTGCGGTCCTTTGTTTTCTTCTCCCTGGCGTCCTGTCCGCTGAAGAGGACCTGCCCTTCTTCCGCCTGCTCGAGTCCCGCGATGATCCTAAGAAGCGTGGTCTTGCCCGACCCCGACGGGCCCAACAGGGCCACGAGTTCTCCCGTTTCGACCTTCAGGCTAATGTTATCCAGCGCCTTGAAATTGCCGAACGTCTTTGAGATATTCTTGACTTCGATGCTCATGGTTTATTTCTCTCCGTTGTCGGATTGAGATAATTGAATCTGCCGGTGCATGCCTGCTTCCACCAGACTCTTGGCAATGAGGGTCACAATGGCGAGCATGGCCAACAGCGACGCCGCCGCGAACGCCGCCGTGAAATGATACTCGTTGTACAAGATCTCGATGTGTAAGGGAAGTGTATTGGTCTGTCCCCGGATGTGGCCGGACACAACGGAAACGGCGCCGAACTCCCCCATCGCGCGGGCGTTGCAAAGAATTACACCGTACAAGAGGCCCCACTTGATGTTGGGCAAGGTCACCAGCCAAAAGGTCTTAAAGCCGCTGGCGCCCAGCGTGATCGCCGCCTCTTCTTCTTCGCTGCCCTGGGCTTTCATGACCGGAATCAGTTCCCGGGCGACCATCGGGAACGTCACGAAGATGGTCGCAAGAATGATGGCCGGGGGCGCGAAGAGGACCTTGATGCCGTGTTCGATGAGCCCCGGGCCCAGAAGACCCTGTGCGCCGAAGATGAGGACAAAGATCATGCCGGAGATGACCGGTGAGACCGAAAGCGGGAGGTCGATCAGTGTCAGAAGAAAGTTCTTTCCTCTAAAATCGAATTTGGCGATCGCCCAGGAAGCGGCGATCCCGAAAATCATGTTGAGCGGAACGGCGACCAGGGCCGTCAGAAGCGTCAGCCGGATGGCCGATAAGGCATTGGGATCCTGAATGGACTTGAAATAAACGGCAAGCCCCTTGTTGAGAGCGGTCGTCAGAACACACGCCAGCGGCAACAGAAGGACAAAGGCCAGGAACACCAAGGCAATGGCGATGAGGACCCATTTCACCGGCCCCGATTCGGTTCGCCCGAGGGTTGAACGGGTGGTCTTGGCAGACAATGATTTGACGGGTGTCAACATAGCCTTACTCCATGCCGATCCGTTTGGAGCTCAACCACTGCAGGAAATTAGTCCCCGCCAGCAGCGCAAAAGAGAAAATCAACATCACGGACGCGATGGCTGTGGCACCGGCAATATCGTACTGTTCCAGTTTGGTCATGATAAGGAGCGGCGCGATCTCGGTCTTCATCGGCATGTTCCCGGCGATAAAGATAACCGACCCGTATTCGCCAATCGCCCGGGCAAAGGCCAGGGTGAAACCCGTCAACAAAGGCGGCAATAATATAGGGAAGATCACTTTCATGAACGATTGGAGCTGGTTGGCCCCGAGGCAGGCCGCCGCTTCTTCGATCTCCGGGTCGAGATCTTCGAGAACCGGTTGAACGGTTCTCACTATAAAGGGAAGGCCGATAAAGGTGAGCGCAATGACGATCCCCAAAAAGCTGTAAGCCCCCTGGATCCCGAACTTCTCCAGGTATTGCCCGACCCAGCCGTTGGGGGCGTAAATCGTGGTCAGGGCAATGCCGGCGACCGCCGTCGGCAAGGCGAAAGGGAAATCCACGAAAGCGTCGATGATCTTTTTCCCGGGGAACGAATAACGCGCCAGGACCCAGGCCACCAGAAAACCGAAGACCACATTGATGCCGGCGGCGATGAACGCCGCGCTGAAGCTCACCCGGTAAGCCGCCAGGGTTCTTGGGGAACTCACCGCCTCCCAAAAATCAGGGAAGCCCATCGTGGCGGTCTTAAAAAAGAGCATCGACAGCGGGATGAGCACCAACAGGCTCAGATAAAAGATGGTATATCCGAGGGAGAGTTGGAATCCGGGGAGGACGCGAGTTTTCTTTAATTTGGGTGACATATTTGGGTGGGGGGCCCCGGCGGCTTGCCGCCGGGGCCCCCCACGCTCATTATTTAGGTTGATAGATCTGGTCGAAGCTCCCTTGATCCGCAAAATGCTTTTTCTGCGCGGCCGCCCAGCCGCCGAGAACCTCATCGATCGTGAACAACTCCAGCTTCGTGAACTGGCCAGCGTACTTTTGGGCCACGCTGGCTAGCCGCGGACGGTAATAATGCTTAGCGGCGATCTCCTGCCCTTCTTCCGAATAAAGATAATTGAGGTATTCTTCCGCCACCCTCCTGGTTCCCCGGCGATCGACCGTTCTATCCACCACGGTGACCGGCGGTTCCGCAAGGATGCTCACCGAAGGGGTAACGATCTCGAATTTATCCGGCCCCAATTCCTTGACGGACAGATAGGCCTCGTTCTCCCAGGCAATGAGCACATCGCCGATGCCGCGCTCCACGAACGTGGTGGTAGCCCCCCTCGCCCCGGAATCGAGGACCCGGACGTTCTTAAAAATAGCCGTCAGCAAATTCTGGGCTTTCGTTTCATCG
>JAHFFX010000172.1 GCA_023247755.1 Candidatus Omnitrophota bacterium
ACGTCGGGCATACGCACTGGAAACCGTTCGTGGAATTGATGACGTCCCGCGGTTGTCCGGGCGGCTGCCATTTTTGTTACGAATGGAGCTTATACGACCCGCGTTCCAACACAAAGGATTTCACCTCCTGGCGCGGTCTGTCCGCCGCGCGGATCTGCGACGAGCTGGACCTGCTGGAAAAGACCTACGGCGTGAAGGTGATCGTGTTCCAGGATGACGCTTTCAACGTGGACCCGGCGTCGGTGGAGGCGTTTTGCCGGGAAAAGATTCGCCGGGGAACCAGATCAAATGGGTCTGCCTGGGGCGCGCCGATGATTGGAGCCGGCAGACCGGACTGATTCCTCTGATGGCCCAGGCCGGATTGTTCATGGGGCTGGTCGGCGTGGAGGTGGAATCCGACGCCGGCCTGAAACGCCTCGGCAAAGGGGTCACGCTCGCCCAGATCAAAACGACCGTCGATACCTTGCGCGCCCATAAGATCGCTTCGGTGGGGACCGTGCTCATCGGGCTTGAGGACGATACCGAGGCGATCATCAAGGAACGGTTGCGCGTGGCGGAAGAGATCGACCCGGACATCCTGGCGCTGGATTATGTGACGCCGGTGCCCGGCTCTCCCATCTGGAGGCGGGCGCTGCGCCATGGCTGGATCGATCCCGAACATCTCAACCTCAAGGAGTGGGATTTCCATCACCCGGTGGTCCCGACGGAACACCTTTCCATCGAAACGGTGGGACGACTGGGGGCCTGGTGCATGCGGGAGTTCTATTCCCGTCCCGAGCGGATCCACCGCATCATGGAAAGCGAATATGACGAGTTGGTCAAACTGTGCGTGATGGACTTTATGAGCAACATCGCGAAGTTCGAAGCGGCCTCGCGGCGGGAAAAAACGTTCGTCTGACAGGAGGCGGCATGGAAGAACAGTTCCATTACCTTTACGGTCCGGTATATTCCTGGCGCCTGGGACGCTCGTTGGGGGTCGACCCCCTGTCCTGTCCGCAGAAGGTCTGCAACCTGGATTGCGTTTACTGCCAGCTGGGAAAGACCCGCCGGCTGACTTTTCGGCGGGAAGTGTTCGTTCCGACCGTCGCCGTCGTTCGCGAGATACTGCTTGTTCCCCAGAACGTTGAATTCGATTACATCACATTCGCGGGGCGCGGGGAACCCACGCTCGCCAAGAACCTCGGGGAGATGGTTTCGACGATACGCAAGGTCCGTTCCGAGTCCGTGGCGGTCCTTACCAACGGCACCCTGCTGCACCGCAAGGACGTCCGCTCGGAGCTGGCCTTGGCGGATTATGTCCTGGCCAAGCTGGATGTGACCTCCCAGGAAAGGATGAAAGAGATCTACAATGTCGACGGGCGGGTCCGTTACGGCAACATCATCCGCGGACTGCTGGCCTTCCGGGAGGAGTTCGCGGGAAAATTCGCGCTGCAGGTGATGTTCATCGCCCGCAACAAGGGCTGGGCCGAAGAGATCGCCCGGGTGGCGCGGCTGATCCACCCGGATGAGGTCCAGCTGAGCACGCCTCTGCGGCCTTCCGGCGTGCGGCCATTGCGCTGGGAAGATCTCGAGGAGATCAAAAAGAGCTTTTCCGGATTGCCGGTCGTGAGCGTCTATGATCAGCCGACGCATGAGCTGGAACCGATGAATTTCAAGGATGCCGTCCGCCGGCATGGGGATTTCAGATTGCGCCTCGCCGCGAGGGGATGAACATGGAACCCGAGCTGTCCAAGAATGCTTTAAAGGTCCTGGAACGGAGATATCTCAAGAAGGACGGGTCCGGGAACGTCAGCGAATCGCCGTCGGAGATGTTCCGCCGGGTGGCGAAGACCGTGGCCCGGGTGGATCTCGGCTACGGCTTCCCGGCGGATGCCGTTGGCCGGATCGAGGACGCGTTCTACGAAGCGATGGTCCGGCTTGAGTTCCTTCCCAATTCGCCGACCCTGATGAACGCGGGCCGGCCGCTGGGGCAGTTGAGCGCCTGCTTCGTTCTGCCCATCGAGGATTCGATGGAATCGATCTTTGATACGCTCAAGCACGCCGCGGTCATCCACAAAAGCGGCGGCGGCACGGGATTCTCCTTTTCGCGCCTGCGGGAAGCCAATTCGCCGGTGAAGGCCACCGGCGGTGTCGCCTCGGGACCCGTTTCGTTCCTGAAGGTCTACGACGGCGCCACCCAGGCGGTCAAACAGGGGGGGACCCGCCGGGGAGCGAACATGGGGATCCTGCGCGTCGACCATCCGGACATCCTGGAGTTCATCACCTGCAAAGAACAGGACCGGCAGATCAGCAATTTCAACCTCTCCGTGGCCGTCACCGATGCCTTCTTGAAAGCGTTGGAAAGCAATGAAGACTACGATCTTGTTTCACCCCACACCGGCAAAGCCGTCCGGCGCCTCAACAGCAAAATGGTCTTTGACCTTATCGTCCAGAGCGCGCATCGCAACGGCGAACCGGGCGTCATCTTCATCGATCGGGTCAACCAATGCAATCCGACGCCGAAGTTAGGCGCGTTCGAGGCGACCAACCCCTGCGGCGAGCAGCCGCTGCTGCCTTATGAAAGCTGCAACCTCGGTTCGATCAATTTATTGAAGATGCTGCGCAAGGAAGAGGGCCGCTATCAGATCGACTGGGACCGGCTGCGCCGCACCGTGCACCTCGCGGTCCATTTTCTCGACAACGTGATCGATGCCAATCATCATCCGATCCCGGAGATCGAGCGGCGCACCAAGCTGACCCGCAAGATCGGTCTGGGCGTCATGGGATGGGCTTCAATGCTTTGCCGCATGGGGGTCCCTTACGATGATCCCCTGGCCGTTGATCTCGCCGGAAAGCTCATGTCCTTCATCCGTGCGGAGGCTCGCCTGAAATCAGTAGCATTGGCCAAGGCCAAGGGGGTCTTTCCGGCGTTCGCAGACAGTATTTATGCCGACCAGGGAGATCCCCTGCGGTTGCGTAACGCGACCCTGACGACGATCGCGCCGACCGGGACGATCAGCATCATCGGCGGTCCGTGCTCTTCCGGGATCGAGCCGATCTTCGCCATTTCCTATTACCGCAATGTCATGGACCAAACGAAGCTTATCGAGATCGATCCGGTCTTCGAAGCGGTCGCCCGCGAGCGCGGATTCTATTCGGAAGAGCTCATGCGGCGGATCGCCGACGATGGTTCCATCCGGGGCGTTCCCGAGGTCCCCGAGGACGTCAAGCGGGTCTTTGTTACCGCCCACGATATCGCTTGGGAACGGCACATCCGCATGCAGGCGGAATTCCAGAAATATACGGACAACGCCGTCTCCAAGACGATCAATTTTCCTCCCGAGGCGACCGAAGAGGCGGTCCGCCGGGCCTATCGGCTGGCGCATGAATCGGGTTGCAAGGGGATCACGGTCTATCGCGACGGCAGCCGCCGGGAGCAGGTCCTCAACGTCGTCAAGAACGATCCCGCCGCAATAGTCGGGAACGCTGCGGAGAAATTGGAGTATCCCGGTGTGCTCAAGAAAGAGGACGAGATCCTGGGGGAATCCGCCGCGAGCGACGCCATCGCTGTGCTTCCGCAAGAAAGCGGGAACGATCCCCTGCAGCCGCGTCCCCGGCCCCGGGTCATGGCCGGTTCGACGTCGAAGATCATGACCGGTTGCGGGAATTTGTACGTGACGATCAATAATGACGAACGGCAGAAACCGTTCGAGCTCTTCGCCCAGATGGGCAAGGCGGGCGGTTGCGCCGCCAGCCAGCTGGAAGCGATCGCGCGGCTGGTGTCGCTGGCGCTGCGCTCGGGCCTGGATCCCAAGATCATCATGGAGCAGTTGCGCGGGATCCGTTGCCCGGCGCCGTCCTGGGAGCACGGGGAGCGGATCTTCTCCTGCGCCGACGCGATCTCCCGGATCCTCGAGAAACGATCGGCCCGTAGAACGCTCAAAGCAGAGACGCCGGAACCGGCGCTCGTCGAAGTGGGGGCGGGAGCCGTTCATTCCCCGTCCGTTCCCAAAGGAAAGAAGAACATGATCGGTGTATGCCCGGACTGCGGGAATCCGCTTCATCATGAGGAAGGATGCCTGAAATGCCACGGTTGTGGTTTTTCAAAATGCTGAGAACCGAGGGGGTTTCATGCTGTTGAGCCAGGAAGAGATCGAGGAGGCGTTGAAAGAATGCATACCGGGCGCCACCCGCTCCGAGATCAAGAAGGCCGCCAGAACGATCAGCGCTGGAACGGGTGTCTGGGGGGAAGTGGACCTCAACGAGAATCTCGGCGCGGTCCTCCTGGCGCAGTGCCGGGACATCGGCGAGGCCGACAGCGTCCACCCCAATGGATTCCGGATTCGGGCGTTTGTCCGGCGGCAGCCTTGATCTCAAAGGGCTACCCGGGGTGCGGCGCTTGGCAGGTTTTTCCCTTCCTGAAAATATAACGCTGACCCGTTCCCCAACGGGTCTTTCTGATTTATAATGAAAGCAATTCGGTCGTGGTGGCATTGGCCTTATCCGCTCCCGGTCGAGGAAATATCCATGGCAACTTCCGATCTCATCCAGATCCTGCAGGCCTCTATCGCGCCCGTCGTGTTGATCTCCGGCGTGGGGCTGGTGCTTTTGTCGATGACCAACCGCCTCTCGCGACCGATCGACCGGATCCGGCTTTTGTGCGCGCAGCTCAAGGACCGGCCGTCCCAACAAGGGGAAGACCTCAAACGGCAGATCGAGATCCTTTACCGGCGCTGCCGGTATTTGCAGGCGGCCATCATCCTGGCGACCGCCAGTATCACCTGCGTGAGCATTCTTATTCTCTCGCTTTTTTTGATCTATATAACCGGATGTGATCTTACCAGGATGGCCCAATGGTTGTTCATTGCCGCCTTGTCTTTCCTGATCCTGTCGCTGGGTCTCTTCCTGCGGGACATCGCGCTGGGCCTGCACTCGGTCAAGATCGAGATCGAAACCGCGTTAAAATTCGCCGAGCGGGATTGATCCCGCCGGATCCTCCCATTTCGCCGCTGGACAAGCACCTTTCGCTTCCCGTATCTTTCTAAAAAATATTTCTTAAC
>JAHFFX010000004.1:0-23738 GCA_023247755.1 Candidatus Omnitrophota bacterium
TTCAAAAATCATTGGGGCAACATCGTCTGCACGCTCACCGGGCACGGCCTTAAGGACCCCAACATCGCGATCGCCAACATCAGCCAACCGGTCAAAGTGAAGGCAGAACTGAAGGCGATCCTCAAACAAATCGGATACTGATTGTGATCCGCCGCCTCTTAAGAGTCCTGATCGTTGCCCTCGTCATGTTTTTATTTCAGATCCCGGCCTGGGCCGACGCGCCGAAAAAAAATTCACGCGTCCAGATCATTGAGAACACGGAAAAAAAAATCGCCATTCCCGCTTATAGTCCGGATGGAGAAGTCCAGATCCAGCTGCGGGCGGTGGATGTCCAACTGCAATTTTCCGCAGAAAAAATCGGACGGTCGACCATCTTTTCCGTCTACGATACGGCCACCGGACTTTTCTGGTGGACCTGGTGGTATTACGGATGGAAGGACAGCCAATCGAATCACTTGTCCGAATCGCAACTGACCAATGAAAACGTTCCGCAGATCTTCACGAATTCGTTCTCGTTGTATTTATCAAAGGAAGAAATCGTTTCCTTTTCCCTTATCGATCCGCCGCCAAGGATTTGGATGATCGCATCGAAGAAAAAGTACGCTTCGGAAACCGAAGCGTACGCCGATGTATTCTCCATTATCGACGCGGATCTGGCAGACATCGAAGGCAAAGGGAATTTACCCGTAAAGAATATAGAAGTTGCGCTCCGCAACAAGCTCAGTCAGGACTATTTTTGCCGGCCGTTCAACGCCCATTGTGAAGGGGCGAAAATAGCCACGATCCGCCACGAAGGTTCCGACTGGAAAATTGATCTCAAGAACTACGACAATCAGCCGGCAACACTAACACTGGGCAAAGATTTTAAACTGATAGGCGTCGAAAATTATAAGAACAATAAAGAAATCACAGAAAGCACTCCTTGAGATCTTCTTTGAAAGGCAAGAAAATCCTCGTCACCTGCGGGCCGACGTGGGTGGCCATCGACCCGGTGCGGGTGATCAGCAATGTTTCGAGCGGGGAACTGGGACAGCTTCTGACGAAAGCCCTATTGAAACAAGGGGCGCGAGTGACGCTTTTGGAAGGCCCGGTCGCCAACCCGTTCGCCGACCGCCGGGCGAAGGTCATCCGTTTCCGCTTTTTTGATGAATTGCATAAAACGTTTCGGCAGGAATTGGGCAAACACTACGCGGCCGTGGTCCACGCCGCGGCGGTGGCCGATTTCCAGCCGGTGCGACCGAGCCCAAAGAAGATCGATTCGCGGGGCGGGCGCCTGAAATTGGAATTAATGCCGACCCCGAAGCTCATCAATGCCGTTAAGAGGACTTCGCCGCAAACTTTCTTGGTAGGGTTCAAACTGCGGCCTGGCCTGACGCAACGCTCGGCCCAGGCCGCAAGCCGGGAATTGTTCAAGGACGCGCATTGTGACCTCGTGGTAGCCAACACATGCTCAAAGGCCGGTTACCGGGCCTGGATCTTGGATACAGATGTCAAAGTCCTGACGCAAGCTAGCAGCCGCCGGCAATTGGTGGAAAAACTGACTCAACTTTTATCGCAACGCTTATGAAATACATCATCATCGTACCCGATGGCATGGCCGACGAACCCCTGGATATCCTTGGCGGCAAGACCCCGCTCGAAGCGGCCGATACGCCTAACCTGGACCATTTGGCCCAGCACGGCATGACCGGGCTGCTGAAGACCATTCCGGATAAGATGAGCCCCGGCTCCGACGTGGGCAACTTGGCACTCCTGGGTTACGATCCCGAAAAATGTTTCTTCGGAAGGGCGCCGCTCGAGGCCGCGAGCCAGGGCATCATGCTGGCCGATAATGAAGTGGCATTCCGCTGCAATCTTGTGACCGTTGTCGATAACAAAATGATGGACTACAGCGCTGGGCACATTTCCACCAAAGAGGCCGCGGTGTTCATCGGAGACCTCAACAAAAAGATCATGCGCCCGGAAGTCAAATTCTACGTCGGAAAGAGTTACCGGCACCTCATGGTCATCAAGACCCGGGATCCGCAGACGATGTTCCGCCTCAAGACGACGCCGCCGCACGATATCCAAGACCAGGACACCCGAAAATACCTGCCCCAGGGGGAACCCGCCCAGATTCTTCTGGAATTGATGGAATCATCAAAGAAACTTTTTGACAACCATCCGGTCAATCAGGTCCGATTGGACCTTAAGGAGAACCCGGCCACGATAATCTGGCTGTGGGGGCAGGGAGTGAGACCCCAATTGCCGGCCTTCGCGGAAAAATTCGGCGTCCGGGGCGGCATCATCTCCGCCGTCGACCTCGTCATGGGCATCGGCAAGCTCACGGGGCTGAAGGTCATCGATGTTCCCGGGGCGACCGGATATTTCGACACCAATTATCTCGGCAAAGCCCAGTATGCCCTGGATTTTCTAAAGAAGAACGACTTCGTTTACATTCACATCGAGGCCCCGGATGAGGCGGGCCACAACGGCGACGTGCGACAGAAGATCGCCGCCATTGAACATATTGACAAAGAAATCATAGGGACTATACTAAATTATTTCAAAGGGAAAGACGACGTGCGGATCCTCGTGACCCCGGACCATCCCACACCGGTCGGTAAACGCGCGCATACGCGCGAGCCCGTGCCTTTTGTAATGTACGGCAAGAATATTCCCCGAGATGGCGCTGAGACCTATTCTGAAACAGCGGCCCGGGGAAAGGGGCTGAAGTTCCCTAGCGGGGAAGATTTGATGCGGACCTTCATGAATGCGAGTTAGATCGACAGCGATGGAAAAAGATATCGTCGTGCAGAAGTTCGGCGGCTCTTCGGTCGCCAATCCGGAACGGATGAAAGTGGTGGCGGACCGGGTCATCAGCTACAAAAATCACCGCCAGGATGTGGTCGTGGTGGTTTCCGCCATGGGCGACACCACGGACGAGCTCATCGAACTGGTCGGACAGATCACGGATGATCCCCCAAAGCGGGAAATGGACATGCTCATGTCCACGGGGGAGCAGATCTCGATCGCGGTCCTGGCCATGGCCATCCGGACCCAAGGCCATGCCGCGATCTCGTTGACCGGAGCGCAGGTCGGGATACGCACGGATAAAGCGCATACCCGCGCCAGGATCCAGCGCATCGAGACCCGCCGCATCAAGAAGGCCCTGGCCGCCGGAAACATCGTCATCGTCGCCGGTTTTCAGGGCGTGACCTATGATGACGAGATC
The DNA here is from genome assembly GCA_023247755.1 of Candidatus Omnitrophota bacterium. GTDB lineage: Bacteria > Omnitrophota > Gorgyraeia > Zapsychrales > JAHFFX01 > JAHFFX01. The sequence continues at coordinate 3,215 of JAHFFX010000004.1, forward strand.
ACCACTTTGGGACGGGGGGGGTCGGACCTGACGGCCGTAGCGCTCGCCAAAGCCCTGGGCGCCAAGGTCTGCGAGATCTACACCGATGTCGAAGGCATCTACACGACGGACCCTAGGATCGAAAGATCGGCCCGCAAGATCAAGCAGATCACCTTCGACGAAATGCTCGAAATGGCCGCCCTCGGCGCGCAGGTCATGCAACCGCGTTCGATCGAAGTGGCCAGAAGATATAATATCCCGCTGCACGTTCGTTCAAGTTTCTCCAAGGAGGAAGGGACCATGATCGTCAAAGAGACGGAAAAAATGGAAGAGGTCGTCGTTCGGGGCGTGACCTGCAACAAGAATGAGGCCAAGATCACCATCTGTTCGGTGCCCGACAAACCCGGCGTCGCCGCCAAGATCTTCACGGAAATATCGAAGAGCGGCGTCAATGTCGACACCATCGTCCAGAACGTGAGCCACACGCGCCAGACGGACATTTCGTTCACCGTGCCCAGGGGAATGCTCAATCAGGCCATCAAATCGACCAACGCGATCGCCAAGAAGATCGGGGGCGGGGAGGTCCTTCACGACAAGAACATCGCCCGCATCTCCATCGTCGGCGCCGGCATGCGCTCGCACCACGGGATCGCGGCCAAGATGTTCCAGGTGCTGGCGGAGAACAAGGTCAACATCGAGATGATCACCACTTCCGAGATCAGCGTATCCTGCATCATCAATCAATCGCAGGCGGACCAGGCCGTAAAGGCCCTGCACAAGAAATTCGCCCTGGATAAGGTGGCCTGACCTCAATTAACGTGTCCGCTCCGGGGGCGAACGGCCCGATGGGCCGTTCGCCCCCGGAATAAAAAACCAACGAAAGACCCATGTCCCAGATCACCATCTACGACACCACGTTGCGCGACGGCTCCCAGACCGAAGGGGTCTCGTATTCCGTCAATGATAAGGTGAAGATCACCGAGAAGCTCGATGACCTCGGGATCCACTACATCGAAGGCGGCTGGCCGGGCTCCAACCCCAAGGACAAGGAATTCTTCAAGCTCATGTCCAAGGTGAAGCTTACGCACGCCAAACTCGCGGCCTTCGGCTCTACCCGACGAGCGGGGATCAAGGCGGAAGACGACCTCAATCTCAAGGAACTGGTCGCCTCTCAGACCCCGACCATCACCATCTTCGGCAAAAGCTGGGACCTGCACGTGACCGATGTCCTCAAGACAACGCCCGATGAGAACCTGCGGATGATCTACGAATCCGTCGCTTTCCTCAAAAGCAAGAAACGCGAGGTCTTTTACGACGCGGAACATTTCTTCGACGGATACAAAGGGAACCCGGATTACGCGCTTAAGACCATCCTGGCCGCGCAGGAAGCCGGAGCGCAATGCGTCATCCTCTGCGATACCAACGGAGGAAGCCTTCCCGAAGAGATCCGCAAGATCATCAATGAGATCAAGTCCCAGATGGACGTGGACCTCGGCATCCATACGCACAATGACATGGGCCTGGCGGTCGCCAACAGCCTGGCCGCGGTGGAAGCGGGCTGCGTTCAGGTCCAGGGAACGCTCAATGGTCTGGGCGAGCGCTGTGGCAACGCGGACCTGGGCGTCATCATGAGCGTTCTGTCGACGAAACTGAAGCGTCCGACGATCCCCGAAGCCAATCTGAAACGGCTCACCGAAACCTGTTATTACGTCAGTGAGATCAGCAACATCAAGCTGGCGGACAATCATCCCTTCGTCGGTCATTCCGCCTTCGCTCATAAGGGCGGCGTGCACATCGACGCGGTCCTCAAGAACGCCCTGGCGTATGAACATGTGGACCCGCAGGCCGTGGGAAACCACCGGCGCTTTGTCACCTCGGAACTCGCGGGAAAAATGCCGATCGTACTTAAGGCCAAGACCATGGGGATCGAACTCGACAAGAAGTCCCCGCAGGCGGTCGAGCTCCTCAAGGCCCTGCAGAACAAAGAACACGAGGGCTACCAGTTCGAGGCCGCCGACGCTTCTTTTGAACTTTTCGTCAAGCGGCACCTCAAAGGCTACGTGGAATTCTTCCACCTCGAAGGGTTCAAGGTTTCGACGGAAAAACGCTACGACGGCAAGGTGTTCGCCGAAGCCACTATCCGTATCAAGGTGAAGGGCAAAGAAGAGTTCTCCGCCGCGCAAGGGGATGGCCCGGTGGACGCGCTCGACAAGGCCCTGCGCAAGGCCCTCACCAAGTTCTATCCCACCCTCAGCAAGATGCACCTGACGGATTACAAGGTGCGGGTCCTCGACACCAAATCCGGGACCGCGGCCAAGGTGCGCGTGCTCATCGAATCGCAGGATGAGACGGATGCTTGGACCACCGTCGGCGTGCATGAGAATGTCATCGAGGCCAGCTGGGAAGCGCTCATCGACAGCATCGAGTACAAGCTCCTCAAGGACGGGGCCCAGCATTCCCGCAAGCCGAAGTCCATCGCCAAGCAATGACCGAATTATCCTCGCGATTCAATCCCCAAGACGTCGAAGACAAGTGGCTCAGATCCTGGGAAGAGCGGAACATCTTTCACGCCGAGCCCGACCCCAAGAAAAAACCCTACACGATCGTCATCCCGCCGCCGAACGTGACGGGCATTCTCCACATGGGGCATGCCCTCAATAACACGCTGCAGGACATCATGGTCCGCTTTAAACGCATGCAGGGATTTGCGACCTGCTGGATGCCGGGGACCGACCACGCCGGGATCGCGACCCAGAACGTCGTTGAGAAACAACTCGCCAAGGAAGGCAAAAAGCGCCAGGACGTCGGCCGGGAAAAATTCATCGAACGCCTCTGGGAGTGGAAGAAACAATACGGCGACACCATCATCCATCAGCTGAAGAAACTCGGCTCGTCCTGCGATTGGCCGCGCACGCGCTTCACCATGGACGAGGACTATAGCCGCGCGGTCACGCACGTGTTCGTGGAACTTTATAAAAAAGAACTGGTCTACCAGGGGAATCGCATCATCAACTGGTGCCCGCGCTGCCAGACGGCGCTATCCGACGAAGAGGCCGAACACCAGGACACGCAAGGCAATCTTTATCACATCCTTTATCCATTCAAGGACAAACCCAATGAGCATGTGATCGTTGCTACGACCCGCCCCGAGACCATGCTGGGCGATACGGCCGTGGCGGTCAATCCCAAGGACAAACGTTACAAGAAACTCATCGGAAAAACTTTGGTCCTGCCTTTGATGAACCGCGAGATCAAGATCATCGCCGATGAGTTCGTCGACCCCAAATTCGGGACCGGCGCGGTGAAGGTGACCCCGTCGCACGACCCCAACGACTTTGCGATGGGGAAGAGGCATAAGCTCGAATTCATCAATATCCTTCACCCCGATGGAAGGCTCAACGAGAATGCCGGTCGCTTCAACGGCCAGGACCGTTTCGCCGGCCGCAAGGCCGTCGTGGAAGCCCTAAAAACCCAAGGGCTCCTGGAAAAGATCGAACCGCACCAACATGCCGTCGGGCACTGCTATCGCTGCCACACCGTGGTCGAGCCTTACCTTTCCAAACAGTGGTTCGTCAAGATGAAACCGCTGGCTCATCCCGCCATCGAAGCCGTCAAAAAAGGAAAGATCAAATTCACCCCCAAACGCTGGACCAAGGTTTACCTCAACTGGATGGAGAACATCCAGGACTGGTGCATTTCAAGGCAGATCTGGTGGGGGCACCGGATCCCGGTCTGGTATTGCCCGCAATGCAAAGCGGGGAAGAACATCATCGTCTCCGAAACCGCGCCGAAACAATGTCCGCATTGTCAATCAACGGACCTCCGTCAGGATGAGGATGTGCTGGACACCTGGTTCTCCTCATGGCTGTGGCCGTTCGCGACCTTCGGATGGCCGAAGAAGAACCAGGACCTGGAATATTTTTATCCGACCGCGTCGCTCTTCACCGCCTCCGAGATCATCTTCTTCTGGGTGGCGCGCATGATCATGGCCGGTTTTGAATTCATGGGGGAGAGGCCATTCTCCGACGTCTATATCCACGGAACGGTGCGCGACACGCAGGGCAGGAAGATGTCAAAATCCTTGGGCAACGCCATTGATCCGCTGGAGATCATCCGGGAGTACGGGGCGGACGCGCTGCGCTTCAGCCTCATCATCAATTCCGGCCAGGACCTTTTCATCTCCAAAGAGAAATTCGAGGTCGGCCGCAACTTCGCCAACAAGATCTGGAACGCGACACGCCTCATCCTCATGAACGCTTCCGCGGCGGGGCTGCCGGATTCGACGCCCCAAGCATCTGAACTTTATTCCCGCTGGATACTATCCCGTTTTCACAGAACGCTCGATCAAGTGACCAGGGCCATTGAAGGTTATCGTTTTTCGGAAGCCGAAACGCTCATTTATGACTTTTTCTGGAAGAATTTCTGCGACTGGCACCTGGAACTCATCAAGGACCAGTGGTCTTCCGAAGAAACGCAGCAGGTGACGCTCCATATCCTCGAGCAGTCGCTGAAAATAATGCATCCTTTCATGCCGTTCGTGACGGAGGAGATCTTCCATATCCTTCGTCCCCAAGCGGGGTCCCTATCCCAGCAAAGCTGGCCCAAAGTCGAAAAAAAGTTCATCGATGCCAAGATCGAATCTGAGGTCGATGAATTGATGGAGATCATTACGGCGATCCGTAACCTTCGTTCCCAATGGAACATCAGCCAGGGCACCACACCCGATATCGTGCTCATTGCCCCCAAAGGCAAGGTCCTTGGCGATACCAAACGCCTGGCGATTCAGAAACTGGCCAAAACCGGCAACATCCGCCTTTCCGTGGAAAAAATAAAGATCAAAGAAAGCGCTTCCTCGCTCGCCGGACCGTTCAATATCTTCATCCCGCTGCAAGGCATCATCGAGATCGAGAAGGAGAAGAACCGCCTGCAACAGGAACTTCAGCAACAGGTCCGATCCGCAGAGAGCCTCTCTAACCGCCTGCAAAATAAGGAGTTCCTTAAGAAAGCCCCCGCCGATATCGTCGCCAAGGAGAAGGAGCGCCTGGCCAACTTCCAAGCCAAAATCGAGGAATTCCGCAAGATCCTGGCCGATCTCTCCTGATCTCCGCCCAAAATTCCCAACACCCTCTGTTTTAAATAAATTTATTTTATATTGTGCATGTTATACTTGCCTTAGATAATAAAAAGGCAAACTGTCCGAAAGGACAGGACATCCCAGCAGCATGGGGGATCATCCGATAGCATCGGATGGCAAAGCCACAGGTCTAAAGAAAGCAGGATTTTCAAAGACGGCTGGGTTGCATTATCGGGAAATCGTTCATACTCAAAACGTCATTATTCTTCCTTCATCCCCGGCGTCCGTGAAAATCCTGCCTTGATACCATAAGGGCAGGATTTTTATTTTGGGGGAGATGCCGCAAGGATGATCAAGCTACGAAAGCCGGCGGGAATGACGCTGGCGGAAATACTCATTGCGGTCTTTGTACTCTCCATCGGGATATTGAGCGCCCTGATGTTCTTCACCTCCGCCATGATCGCCACCGAAACGGCGCGGGACATGACGGAAGCAACGACCCACGCGGAATACACGCTCGAGGAAATGAAGACCCGAAGTTCCTTGGCAAATATCACGGGCACCAACTGGGTGAGCTGGGCCTCAGGCGCCTCGCTCAATACGCTTCCCAGCGAGACGGTGACGGTCACCTTCGTCAACGCATCCGCCGATCCGCTGGACATCACCGTGACCGTGGGCTGGACCAAAAAAGGCAGGTCGAACAATGTCGCGTTGCGTACCGAGATGCACAAATAATTCCACCCGGAACAGAAAATTCCTCCACCCATTCGGCATGTCGCTGGTGGAGGTCATGGTGGGAACCGTCATTTTCATGTCCATGATGGCCGGCGCCTACGCGGCATTCTTGACGGGAAACCGTTCCTGGTCCACCTATGAGAATAACGTGGCTCTGCAACGGGAAGCGCGCGGGGCCATCCTCGCGATGGTCCCGGAATTACGGGAAGCGGAGAGCATTGTCATTACGCAAAGTTCGGGAAGCTCCACCATCAGTTTCAGCACGGAGACCCTGGGCAGCGTTTCCTATTCCTGGAGCAACAGCGGGGGGAACGCCAACAAGATCATCCGTACCGTTGGCAGCGCGACACGGACTTTGGCTCAGAATATTTCAGCTTTATCCTTTACCAATTCGAGCAGCGCTATATTGGTGGATTTGACCGCGACCAAAACGCCTTCTTTGGGAGCGGCGACCAGCTTCAGCCTTAAGGAAAAGGTAGCTCTCAGATGAGGCCGGAAAAAAACCGGCCTTAGGAGGAATGCACACATGGCCAGGACAGAGAGAGAATCCAAAAAATTGAACAACCGGGGAGCGGCCCTGATCATCGGATATTTCATCCTTTCGGCGCTGCTGACGCTCTCGGCGGGTTACGCGCTTTCCACGGTCAATGAGCTGAATAACGCCCGGCGCTACCGCGATACGGCCACCGCCTTCTGGACCTCCGAGGCCGGCCTCAACCGATTCCTGGCCAACACGAACCTTTTGAACACGACCAACCCGCAAACCCTCACCGTTGGCAGCTATTCGGTGACCGTTTCCAAGACCGACGGCTCGACCGAAAGGACCGTCACGGCCACCAGCACCGTGCGTGGCAACACCCGGGACCTGCAACTGGAATTTCCGGCCAATCCGCCGCCGATCTTCTCGAACACCATGTCCTCCGGCGGGAACATCGCGCTCAGCGGCTTGCTCGGCTCGATCAGTGTTTATGGACTGACCAAGATCACCGGGACATTTACCAAAAGCGGGCTCGGAACTTCCGCCTACTTCGAAAATAAAACGGAGGGGGTCAGCAGCAGCTCTACGACCCTGACCTATCCCGATTCCGACAGTAACGGCACCGCCGACCAATTCAATGATTTTGTGACGTTCAACCGCGATCTTGTTTCCACCTACAATTCGAGCGAAGTGGTTTACATCCCGACCAACTCCACCACCACCGTGACGCCCAGCAGCTCCCTCGCCGGGAAGAAGATCATTTACGTGGAAGGGACCAGCGCCGGCGCCGGGGACGTTAATATTATTTTCGGGGCCAGCTGGGCGGCCGATCAGAACCTGACCGTGATCTCGACGGGGTCGGTCAATTACGTTCAGCCGCTCACCGTCGCCACTAACTCCAAGCTCAATATAATCACCTGGGAACGTTATTATGAACCATCCATCCTGATCAGCACCCACAAAGGGGTAACGTATTCCCACGCCAACGCGGATTACACGGAACTCCTGGATATTTCCTCAACGACCGGGGCCGTCATCGGCAAGACCGGCGTCAATTGCTCAGAGACCATAGCGAGCAAGAGCTTCAACTATGATTCCACCTTATCGACGGGCGCGGTGCCGCCGGGGTTTGAGGGTCTGATAACCACAGCGACCTCCGGTTATGCATCGACGCCGACCAGCTGGAAAGAGATCTAAACCTTCAATCCCTTTCCCAATGATTAGAAATCACCCCATCTTGGTCCTTTTTCTGCTGATCCTGCTGATCCTCGGCACGACCCAGATCATTAATTCCTTTCTCAGCCAGAGCCTGGAAGAAAAGAAACCGGCTCCCGTCGTTGCCAAGGCCCCAGTGGGAGCGGCGACACAGCCGGCGGTGGCGCCGGTGCATAAGACCTATCCGCTTATTCCCTCTGATCCGGCCAAGTACGGCATCATCGTTCAGGACCCGGCGGAGACCCCCAAGACCCCGGAACAGTGGGATCTCTTCATGGAACAGGCCCTTCAGAAGAATAAGGTCCTGGAGCAGGAAGGAGCCGCGCCCGCCATTGAGGTCATGAAGAAAAAGCCGGAGGAGTTCGCCGCCCGGCAAAAAGAGATCGAGGACCGCATCAAACTCTTTGAAGAGAAACGCAACGATAACCCCAGCGATGAGGACGCCGAACATCACTTGAAGGAACTTTATATGTTGCGCTCTCTTGGCAAAATATTGAAAGACAAGGTCACCGCTTCCCCGCGCGACGACATCAAGCTCCCGGAAGGGCTTTTCCCCTCGGCACCCGCCACTGAACCCTCCGGTAACCCGCCGGCTGACAACGTGCCGGCCCCGCAGTTAACTCCCTAAGAGAATTTTGCCTTGCAAAAAAGAAGGGTCGAGTTTATAATCAACCTCACTCATTGAGGCGAAATGAACTCCACATCTCTCGATCGGACCATTGCGGCGGCACTTGCGGAAGACATTGGGACTGTTGATATTACAACAAGGTTGCTGGTGCCTTCCCAAGCCAGCTCGCAGGCCTTCATTCAAGCTAAACAAAAGGGAATTATTTGCGGCCTCACCGTCGCTCAAGAAGTCTTTCACAAGCTCGATCCTAAGCTTGCTTTTAAACCCAACGTAAAAGAAGGGACCTTGGTCAAGCCGGGACAGAAGGTGGCGAGACTTCACGGCAAGACCCGCGCGATCCTCACCGGAGAACGCGTTGCCCTCAATTTTCTAAGCCATCTGTCCGGGATCGCCACGGCAACCTCCCGGTTCGTCCACTCGATTCGGCCTTACCGCGCCAAGGTCTATGACACCCGCAAGACCACTCCGGGTTTGCGGTCACTGGAAAGACTGGCGGTTCGGGCAGGAGGGGGCCACAACCACCGTTTTGACCTGAGCGAAATGGTCTTGGTCAAAGACAATCACCATGCCGTTTGTGAAATGGGGAAAGACATCGCGCAAATGACCCGATTCCTCAGACAACGGACGGCGAAGCCCATCTGCATCGAAGTGACCGACCTGCGGCAAATGCAAGCGGCCCTTGCGGCCGGCGGCGACATCATTCTGTTGGATAATATGAGCGTGGCCCAAATGCAAAGAGCCGTTCAGCTTTCCCAGCAGACCAACCGCCGGAAACGTCCGCTCCTGGAGGCCTCCGGCGGGGTCGACCTCCACAACGTCCGCGCCATCGCCAGGACCGGCGTCGACCGCATCTCCATCGGGGCACTCACGCACAGCGTTTCCGCAATTGATTTTTCTCTGGAGATAATTTCATGAGCCGGTCCCTCTGGGCGACTTTCTTGATCCTGATCACTCTCCTTCCGCTGTCCCAGGCCGAGGAAACGGGCCCTGCCCCTGAACCTCCACAACCGACGGTCGATGATAATGCGTTGATGAATGAAAATAACGCCATCTTCGATGACAAACATTTGCTCAACGGCTATGCCCAGAAATACGGATCGGAACCGCTGGAGATCATTCTCGAGATGATCAAAGATGACACCCTGACCTCCTATAAGACCGCTGCGGCAGTGCGGGTATTCCGTGAACAATTTAGTGAACAGGTCTTTTCCAAGGACAAGATCCTCGTTGAGAAATATCTTCTGCGGCGGCTGAACATCACCGATTCCAGCTTCGTGCAGGTGGAGATCATGCACACGCTGTGCCTGATGGACCGTTATCGATATTTCAATCCCATGGTCCCGTTCTTGATCCAGAAGCTCGACCATTACAACACCGCGGTCGATGACCTCGCGTTCCATGCCCTGGAAGACATTCTCTACAAGAACACCAACCGGGCGTACGAGGCCAGGCTGGTCTTCAACACCTTGCGCAAAGTCCTCTTTCTTTCCCGAAAACGTCTCGCGAACGTCAAAGAGCCGAACCAGAAGCTCAAACAAAAGCTCGACCTGCTACGCTGGTCGATCAAGATCCTCGGCACGGAAGAACTTAAACGGCTTCCGTCGGAAGTCATCAAACTCCTGTAAATGCCTCGCCTTCAGCCGATCCCATCGGGAACACTTCAGCCCACAACCACATGACCATGGATATCAAGCGCACACATTGGATCATCCTCGGCATCGTGGCCTTCCTTTGCCTCACCGCCTGGCTGAAATTCAGCTATCCCAAATACTCCCTCATCGATCTGTCCATCTCCCGCAACGATGCGCTGCGCATCGCGACCGATCATCTAAAACGCGAGCGGGGAGTGGACCCCGCGTCTTTCCGGACGGCATCCGTTTTCATCATCGACGACCAGGCCGATCGGTATCTCCAGAAGGCGATGGGATTCCGCAAAGAAAAAGATTTCCTCAAGCAGCATGACTTTGAGCTTTTCTTCTGGCAGGTCCGCTTCTTTAAGGAGAACAAGAAGGAGGAATACCGCCTGACGGTGAGCTCCGCCACCGGACAGGTCACCGGATTTGTTCACACCATCGAAGAAACGGAGGCGCGGGCGGACCCCGGCCATGAAAAAGCCCGCCAGTTGGCGGTGGATTTCCTCTCCCGGCAATTCAACATCGACATCGGACAATACACGGTCTCCGGGGACAGCCAGCGCCATATGGAAAAACGCGAGGAACATTCCTTCAGCTGGGAAAAGACCGGCGTGATGGTTCCCTGGGACAATGAGCGGGCGGACCCGTCGGCCGCAGGGGGGGCCAAGATCCTGATGGGGGCGACCATTGCCGGCAATGAGGTTTTGGTCTTCTCCAAGAATAATCTGAGCATTCCCGACAGTTATAACCGCTACCTTGCATCCCTGGGCACGACCGGGAGCAATCTGACCCTGGTCTTCAAATTCTTCAATTACATCATCTTTGCCGCCGCCGTGTACTTCGTGGTCATCCGTCGCCACCATCTCGTGATGCACACAACAAAGAATTTCTACATAGGGATCGCGGCCGTCCTTTTCATCCTCACCGTGATCGACAACTTCAACGACCTGCAGGTGATCCTTTTCGAATACAACACCACTTCTTCGCTACGTTCCTACCTCTGGCGCTACCATGTGGAAACGCTCCTGCACACCTTTTTTGCCATCATCGGTTTTCCGATCTGCTGCCTGGCGGGAGAAGCCCTGCGTTTCGAATCATTCCGGGAGAAGAAGGAGTCCTCTTTGCTTTTTTACCTGACGACCGGGTTCTTGAACCGGCGGGTTTCCGGCAAGATATTCCTGGGATATGTCGTGACCCTTATCCTGATCGGCCTGCAGGCCGTCATCACGGAAATAGGCCGGCGCTATTGGGGAGTGTGGATGGAACATTCCTGGAAGACCCATTTCACCTCGGCGTATCTGCCGTTCATCTCGGCGCTGGTGGTGGGGGCCTACGCCAGTCTTTTTGAGGAGACCACGTTCCGGATGTTCGCCATCAGCTGGGGGAAGAAGTTGTTCAACAATACCGCGCTGGCCGTCTTTGCCGCTTCCGTGATCTGGGGATTCGGGCACAGCAGCTACATCGTTTACCCGATGTGGTTCCGGGGGCTGGAAGTCTCCCTGATCGGGCTGTTCTTGTCTTTCATATATCTGCGCTTCGGGCTTTTGAGCACACTGGTCGCGCATTATGCGTTCAATGTGTTCCTGAGCAGTTCCGGCTACTTTCTGGGGAAAAGCCATCCTTTCTATTTCTATTCGTCGATCACGGTCCTGCTGCTGCCGTTCATCTGGGGAGCGGCCGGATATCTTTTCAATAAAACGGCGGAAGAGAAGCCATTGCGCTGGCATCTCAACAAACACCAACTGTTCCACCGGCAAGTGTTGAGACATTATTTGAATGAAGAAAAGGCGAAAGGACGGGATATGGATACCATCAAAAAAGAACTCCTTTCGCACGGCTGGGACATGGCCGTAGTGGAAACGGCGATGGAAGAATCGAGCAACGGGGAGGGATCTCAAAAATAGTAAAATTTTACTAATTTCTTGAAAAAAACCCTATTTCTGTTATATTTATATTCAACTTTTTAATGGACTGGAACTGACAATGCTTCTGAACCCGCTGACATTCTACGCACCCCAATCTCTGCAAGAGGCCACCAAGCTTTATGCATCGCTTTCCGAGGCCCGGATCCTGGCAGGGGGGACCTTTCTGCTCAACAGTCTTAAGCTGCTTAAGCGCAAAGGCCTCAAAACCCCGCAGAACATCATCAGCCTCCGCAAAGTCGAGGAGCTGAAGGGGGTCAAGTTCGCCGGAGACTCCTTGAGCATCGGCTCCATTACGGTCATCAACGATCTTTTCAACTCGGCACACCTCACCGATAATCTGGCCATCCTAAGAACCGTCTGCCGAAACATTTCGACGAATCCGATCCGCAATATGGCGACCATCGGGGGCAACCTCACCAGCCGCTACACCTGGACCGAACTTGGAGCGCCGCTTATCGCCCTGGAGGCCATGCTGAACTTCGTCGGCCCCAACGGGGAGCAAGAGCAGATCAGCGTGGAAGAGTTCTTCAAGAACGGCGCGAAGGCCACCAAGATCCTCTCCCATGTGAGCATCCGCCGCGACAAGACCGCCACGGTGAGCTATTACCGCGTCAAGAAAATGTCGGACGTGGACGTTCCATTGCTTGGGGTCTGCATTAAAACCAATTTTATCGGCGATCGTTTCAGCAAGACCCGCGTTTGCATCAACAATACCATCACGTTCGCGCAACGGGACAGCGTTCTCGAGGAGTTCCTCGAGAAGAGCGAGGCTTCCAAGAACATCCCGCAAGAAGCGCTTGAACACCTCAACACCGCGATCTATGATAACCGTAGCGATGATTACAAGAAGGCGATGTTCCGCGTGGCCATCAAAAGGGCCCTGGCCGATCTTATCGGGAGAAAAAAATAATGAAAATGACCTTAAACATCAACCGAAAAGAACATGAAGTGGACATCAAGGGCCATGAAACTCTCCTGGAGGTCCTGCGCGATCAGCTGGGCATGACCGGGACCAAGACCAGCTGCAACGAATCGGAATGCGGCGCCTGCACCGTGATCATCGGCAAGAAGGCCACCTTGTCCTGCATCACCCTGGTGGCCAACGTCGCCGGGGAAGAGGTCACCACCATCGAAGGGCTGGCCAAAGGGGAGGAGCTTCACCCGGTACAGCAGGCGTTCCTCGACAACGGTGCCGCCCAATGCGGGTTCTGCATTCCCGGCATGATCATGTCCTGCACGGCGCTCCTTAACAACAATCCGAACCCGACCCAGGAAGAGATGGAATACGCCCTCGATGGCAATATCTGCCGCTGCACGGGGTACTTGAAGATCTTTGAAGCGATCCGCGATGCCGGCGGGCGCCTCTCAGAGATGGAAGCCCCAAAAGAATCAACGTTTTACCGGCACACCCCGGAAACCGTTTCTTCTAAATCATAACCCTTCAGGAAACCATTCCCCATGCAGACCATCAATAAAGATTACGTCAATCCCGTCGGCAAGAGCGTCCCCAAGATCGACGGCAAAGGGATCGTCACCGGCCAGATCAAATACGTCTTCGACGTGAATTTGCCCAACATGCTGGTGGGAAAAATGCTGCGCAGCCCCCATCCGCACGCGCGCATCTTAAGCATCGACACCTCCAAAGCAGAGAAGCTCCCCGGGGTCAAGGCCATCGTCACTTCCAAAGACACGCATCTCATTAAATATGGTTCGAACGAATATTTCTTCCCGCACACCGTGGACCAGCTTCCCCTGGAAGACGAAAAAGTCCGCTACATCGGCGATGAGATCGGCGCGGTCGCGGCCGTGGATGAAGAAACCGCGGAAGAGGCCTTGAAGCTCATCGATGTGAAATATGAACTGCTGCCCGCCGTCTTCGACATGGAAGACGCCATGAAGCCGGGGGCGCCCGCGATCCACGAAGCGATGAACAACATCGCGGTCATCCTGCCGGTCAATTTCGGCAATGCCGACCGGGCCCTCAAGGAGAGCGATTATATTCGCGAAGACATTTTCCGCACCCAGGCGGCGGCCCATTCGTCCATGGAGCCCCATGTGTGCATCGGTCAATGGGAGAACTTTTCCAACAAGATCACCCTGTGGTCCTCGAGCCAAGCCCCGTTCAAATGCCGGGAATCCCTGGCCAAGTGCCTCAAGATGGACCTCAACGACGTCCGGGTCATAAAACTCGCGGTAGGAGGAGGGTTCGGCAGCAAGTTGGAAATGCTGCCCATGGATTTCGCGGCCTGCCTCTTGTCACAGAAGGCGGGGGGTTTACCGGTCAAGATCACCTATACCCGCGAAGAGGAATTTTCGTTTTCCCGTCGGAAGCATGGCATGATCTATAAGCTGAAATCCGGTGTCAAAAAAGACGGTACGCTCATGGTCATGACCGGCGAAGTCATCGCGGACGGGGGTGCCTACTGCAGCTATGGCCCCACGGTCATCGCGGCGGCCATCATGCGCACGTTCATGGTCTATAAGATCAAGAATTTCCGCATCAACGGATACCGGGTTTACACCAACAACCCCATCAGCGGTGCCATCCGGGGGTTCGGTGGAGTTCAGTCCGGCTTTTCGGTCGAATCGCATATCGATATGCTCGCCAAGGGCATCGGCATGGATCCCGTTGAGTTCCGAATGAAGAACGCCACGGACCCCAACATGGTGACCATCAATAAAATGTATTTGAGCTCCAACGGCCTTAAGGAATGCATCACCAAGGCCACCGAAGCGGCGGACTGGAAGAACAAGCACGGAAAAATGCGCAACATGAGCCGCGGCATCGGCATCGGCATCGCCGCCGACGTCATGGGCTCCAAAATGTACAAGTCCCATGAATCGGCCGGCTCCATCGTCAAGGTCGAAGAGGATGGCTCCGTGTATCTCTTTACGGGCGCGGCCGATACCGGCCAGGGTTCCAACACGGCTCTGTCGCAGATCGCCGCCCACGAACTGGGCGTCAGCTACAGCCGGATCCGCTGCAAATCGGGGGATACCGAGATCACGCCGTTCGACACCGGGAGCTTTGCCAGCCGCGTCACCTTCATCTCCGGCAACGCCACCAAGCGCGCCGCCAACGACGCCAAGAAGCAGATCCTTTCGGTCGTCGCGGAAGAATTCAAAGCAGCCATCGAAGACCTCGACATCATCGCCGAACAGGTCGTCAACAAAAAGGACAATTCGGTCATCATGAACTTCGACAAGGCCCTCGACCTTTGTTATTCGTTCAACTACGGCCGGCAGATCATCGGCCGGGGGAGCTACAACCCCAAGACCACACCGGTCGATTTCCGCACCGCCGAAGGCAATGTCTCCGGCAGTTACGGTTTTGAGGCCCAGATCGCGGAGGTCGAGGTCGACCGGGAGACCGGCCAGGTCAAGATCATCAAGATGTGGGACGCCCATGATATCGGCAAGGCGATCAACCCACAAGCGGTCATCGGGCAAATCGAAGGATCGATGGCCATGGGTATTGGTTACACCCTTTATGAGGACCTGAAATTCAAGAATGGGCGGGTGGTCAACGCCAATTTTGCCAATTATCGACTACCAAAATCACTGGGAACTCCGCCCATGGAGACCATTCTCATCGAGACCATCGACCCGGAAGGACCATTCGGCGCCAAAGGCATGGGAGAGGCATCACTGCTTCCCACCTCGGCCGCGATCGCCAACGCCATTGAGGACGCGGTCGGAGTAAGAATCAAAGAGCTCCCCATCACGCCGGACAAGATCCTCAAGGCCCTCAAAGAAAAAGAAGAACAGGAGCGGCTGAAGAGCCCAGAAACACCCGTCTCCGCCGCGCGAGGTTAGCCATGTTCAGAACGGTGTTCCTTGTGGCAACGATGTTTCTGCTCAGTTCCTGCAGTTTTTACAAAGTCGATTCCGACCTGACGTCCACCCAATTCCACCCCTCGAAGGGATCCACCTCGGAAGTGACCTACCTGGAAGTGGTCTCCCAGCCCTATGACGTGATCGGCACCGTCACCGTGAACGCCGAACGCAACCAGCGCCTCAATGACGTCATTGAACGCATGAAGCGGGAGGCCGCGGGCATGGGTGGCGACGCCATCACCAACATCCGCACCAACGCCGGCACCGGCAAATGGGCGAAAATCAAACCCAAGAAGCTTTTCGGCAACGCCAACGTCCGGACCAACTTCATCGCGGACGTGATCGCCTACAAGACTACGCCCGGCGCGTGATCCTTGCCTGCACGATATTCCATTCTTCGGGAGTATTGAAAGTCAGGGCCACTCCCTCATCATGGACCGCATGATACACGACCGATTTCTCTCTTTCACGGATGAATTCGTTGATACCTACGGAAGGGGCAAGCCCTAAAAGAGCCCCCCACAGGTTCGCATCGAAAACCGGGGGATGTCCTTTGCGGCCCTGGTAGGAGGGAATGAGGATGGGAGGGGGTTGAGGGAGGAAAGAATCGATGAGGTCGTCGATCGTTGCTTTTCGCACGAACGGCACATCGATCGGCTGAAGCAGAATTCCCCGAGTTTCAGGCGAAACCGCCCGCAAACCGGCCTGAAAGGACGATGTCTGTCCAAGATTGTAATCTTTGTTATAGACAGAAATAACTTTTTTGTGCTTTAATAGGTGCGGTTTGATGCTTTGCTCGTCGGCGCCCAGAACGACGATGACCTCATCGACCCTGGAGGCGACAAGCTCTTTCTGTAAACGTTCGATGAGGGTCTGACCATCCCACTGGACCAAAGCCTTTGGAGAACCGAACCGGCGGCTTAACCCTGCGGAGAGTAGGACACAAGAAACCATGGCCTCATTATAAAAAGATTCCCGATATTGTCAATCCCAACCCCGAACGCAGGAATTTACCCTAACATCTAATATAGATTTACATTGCCCCCTCCACCTTTTTCCCGGACAGGGGAGAGGTTTAAAAGAAAAATGGACCATTTTGTTTATATTTATGCGGTCTTCGTCCTTGTCGTCATCGGGGTCCTCTTGATCCTGATGCTGGTAATGGGGTTAAAGAATCGCCAGGGCGTCCCGACCAAACCGCCGGCCGCCAAGAATCATCCCGCTCAAGAAGTCTTAAACCGACTCGGCCTGGAAGAGACTGACACTTCTTCGGCCAGGCCCAAGTCTCCCAACCTCATGAAGAATACCGCCGGGGAGAACGCTGATACCCCCGCGCCGGCCCTAACGCCCGCCACCCAGGCATCTCCCGAGGCTTCCCCTGAAACCATCGTTATAACCCAGACCGCCACGGATTCTCCGGAGTTCATGGAGCTGAAGGCCAAACACGAGCGGCTGGAGGCGCTTTTCCAGGAAAAAAGCCAGGATCTACAGAAAAAGGAGCATGAGCTTGCCAATGAACTGAAGATCCGTAAGGACTTCAACAAGGTCAAGGACCTTCTTGAAAAGGAGATCAAGGAACTCAAAGAAAAGAACCATAAACTTTCCCTGGAAATTTCGGCCGCCCAAATGGAAGTCGAGAACCAAAAGAAACGCAGTTCTCAACTGGAAGAAAAAAGCAATAAAAAGGACAAGGAATTGTTAGCTCGGGAGAACAAGATCAATGAGTTGACCAAACAACTGGTCAATTTTACCGGAAAAATGCCGGCCGCCGGTGCGGCCGCACCGGTACAGGACGGACAACCCACGCAGGAAAAAGTTCCGGATAATGATGCTCAACCGGAGGATTCTCAACCACTGCCGCCGACCACGAACCAAGCAACATCCGAACAAACGGCGGAAACCACCGAGCCGGCCATAGTGCTCGAACCCAGGCCGCAGGATCCCAGCCCGGAACCTGAAAATGCCACTCCTGCGGTCGAGACCACCCAGGAACCACTAGGGACCACACCGCCAATACCCCCGGAATCGGAAACAAAACCAGGTTGATCTTTAAATCAATTTATCCTATGGAAGACCTGTTCTTAAAAGCCTACGAAGCCGCTCAACAGGGGAAAAGTTACGCCTTCGCGACCATCGTAGAATCCACCCTCAAGGGGACCCCCCGCAAGACCGGCGCCAAAATGGTGGTCCTGGAGGATGGCTCAATATTCGGTTCGATAGGAGGGGGGCGGAATGAACGCAACGCCCAGCTGGAATGCCGGGAGGCCATAAAGTCCCAGAAACCCAAGATCGTCACCTATAAATTCGATGAACAGCCCGGGAATTCCATATGCGGTGGTCAGATCAAGGTCTTTATCGAGCCTTTTGCAGGGAAAAGGCACTTGATCATTTGCGGGGCGGGCCATATCGCACGGCCATTATCCTTCCTGGGGAAGCTATTAAACTTCAGGGTCACGATCATTGATAATCGGCCGGAATTCGCCAACCAGAGCCGTTTTCCCCATGTGGACGACATTTGTGTGGGAGGACACGCTGATAGATTGAAGAAGCTCAAGATCACCCAAAACACATTCATCGCCATCGTGACCCAGGGGTTTGAACATGATTACAACAGCCTGTGCGTCGCCCTCAAGAGCAAAGCCGCCTACATCGGGTTCATTTCGAGCAAAGTCAAAAAGGTGAAATTTCTCCGCCGTTTGCGCGAGCAAGGAGTATCAGAGAAGAACATCGCCAGGATCCATGCACCCATGGGGCTGGATATCGGGGCCCAGACCCCGGAAGAGATCGCGATTTCGATAGCAGCTGAGCTGGTGGAGGTCAATAACCGGATGCATATAGGGTCATCGAAGTTCAAATCTTTATAAATCAACAAGGAGGGAGCAAGATGGATGCCCAGCAAAACCTGAAGAAGAACTGGATCATTGATCTCATCAAAGACGCCGGGTTCGGATGCATGGCCACCATAGAAGGCAATCAACCCCGGGTCCGGCCCATGATGCCGCACTTGGCGGATGATGGGACGTTCCTTTTGGCGGTCCTAGAACGGTCCAGGACCGTTCCGCAGGTAGCAAAGAACCCCCAGGTTGAGATCTGCTATATCGACCGTAAAATGTGCTATTGCCGCATCACCGGAAAGGCAAAAGTCAGCCAGGACCTTGAGAAAAAAGAGGCCGTTTGGAACAATATTCCCATGCTCCGGCAGTATTTTTCGAGCCCCGGTGATCCCCAATATGTCCTGTTGGAAATCGATTCAGAAAGCATAGAAACCATGACCCCGACCCAGAAAGCCCCCGAAATCAACACCTTCAAGCTGGTCAGCGACTAAATAGAAACACCCAAAATCAGCAAAAAAGCCTCCCAAGTATTCTATGGGAGGCTTTTCTTTTATTCAGATCATTCTGCAAAATTCTCTGAGTTTTCCGCTCAAAAACCAATTATCAGTCAAAAAAACGAAGAGAAGGGGCAGCGAACCGTATGGGATCATGGAAATATTATAAAAGCGGTAAATCAAGACGGACTTTTCCACAGAATAATCCCAAAATCCATAACAGAGCGCCCAAAAGCAACTTACATCAATACTCTCCAATATACTAAATTAACATAACATATATTATAGGAAGTATTAGATATTCGCCAATATTATGGGCAACCCACCCCTGAATACCCCCAATTTCAAAAATCGACCCTCTATCTGGCCTTAAATGGAAAAATCTTTGACTTAGGAACTGGCTTGACGGATTCCTCCATTGGGACCTTTCCCTTTTTTATTCTGATCATTTTCCCATGGACTAGCGCATCGGCCACTTTTTTTCTGCCAACTCGCAGGATCCTTCCAAAACTGGCCCTCGAGATCCCCATCATCTGCGCCCCATCTTCTTGAGATAGCCCCAGCCAATCAGCCACCCTCAAAGCCTCCCACTGGTCCAAGCCAAGCTCCACCTCATCCGGCCTTCCTGGCTTTCCGCGGGGACTGAAATGCAGGGTCCCGGGAAGAAGCCCGACCCTCCGAACCTTTACCGGCCTTCCACGGACCACCATCATTGAACCTCCTTTCAGCAACCACCCGGTTATAATGAGCATATGCTCATAATTAATATACAGAAAATCCCTCACTTCAAAGTGAATGAACCCTGTGGATTAAAAGGGCTACAACTTGGGACTACCCTGGCTTTTCTGTTGGATATTGACCATGGCGGTCGCGGTCAACTGAGAAAGGCGAGAAACGATATCCAGGCTTTCCTGGTCGGATATGACATTTTCTTCCATCTTTGTATGCAGGTTCAAGACACCAAAAACATTCTCATTGGCCATCAGGGGCATGATCAGGGCGTATCGGATTTCCGGCCTTTTTAAAAGATGTTTGATGCGGTTATTAGGACGGTCGCTGTTAATGACCATGGGGCTCTTTTCTTTGATCGCGAGGCCGGCAATCCCTTCTCCGACCTTCAAGCGGGTGTTCTGAGCCATGTTATTGTCGATTCCCCGGGAGACCTTGATGGTCAATTCCCCCCTTTCGCTGTCCAGGATCATGATCGAACCGCATTCAGCCTTGGTCATGCTCAAAGCGACATCCAGCAATGCCACCAATAATTCATCAAGATAGATCGAAGAAAAGATGTCCTTGGCGGCTTCCGTCATTTCCGGGCTTATGGCACCCATGCTGACCTGCAGCCGCTCCAATTCCTGCCGCTGGAGGTTCAATTGGATGCCATACTTGAGGACTTCCGCCAGCAGATCCAAGGTTGATTTCAATGTCACGTGGGAAATGACCTTGACCTCATTTAATGCGTCGACCAGTTCCGGCGGCGACAAATTGAACCGCTGCGCTTCCATTTCATAGTCCTGACGCTCCAAACGCTTATTGAGGATGACCGGGCCCAGGATCAGGTATGCGAAGGCGCTCTCGTCCCTGGCTTTAACAGGAATAGCATAACAACGCAGGTCGCAAGGCAAGGTTTTCTCAAAGTAGGCCCCCTGCTTGGCGAAATTGGCGATGAATTCCCCCTTGCCGGGAACGAC
>JAHFFX010000004.1:23748-24266 GCA_023247755.1 Candidatus Omnitrophota bacterium
CCAATTCGAGTCAGCAGATCGCTCCCATAACGGCCCTTAACGGGAGGCAGAATGATCTTTCCCTCAAAATCCACGATGAAGATGCTTATCTTGAGAACCTCGATGAAGCGCGACAGGATCTCCGCCCATTTTTCGCGGGCGATCAGGTCATTGGCCAACTTTCTCAATTCATCCGGGTTCATAAATCCTCAACGCCTAGATAGGATGTTGTACTTCCGCATTTTGTTATAAAGGGTCGTACGATTGATTCCCAACCTTGCGGCCGCCTTGATCCTGTTCCAATTACATTCATTCAGGATCTTCAAGATCATTTCCTTTTCCGGCTCTTCCAGGACCTTCTTGAGCGAATGGCCATCCGAAGTGGCCTTCATCGTCTCCGGTTCGGTCATTTTGGCCAATACCGGAATGTCCCATTTCTGGACAACTTCCGTTTTGGCCATGATAACGGCACCCTCAATGGCATTTTCCAGCTCACGGACATTTCCCGGCCAATGATATTCCAGAAAAATCTTTTTGAC
>JAHFFX010000004.1:24276-39070 GCA_023247755.1 Candidatus Omnitrophota bacterium
ACCTCATCGGAGACCCCGGTGACGGGCTTGCGATTGATCTTGCTGTACTTCTCGATGAAATGCTTCAATAACAGCTCGATATCTTCCTTTCGCTCTCTCAGCGGGGGCAAACGGATGGCGATGACATTGATCCGGTAAAAAAGATCCTCCCGGAATTTCCCGACCTCGACCAGCTTGTGGAGATCCTGGTTAGTGGCCACGATGATCCGCACATCCGTATGGCGCGTCTTGTTGTCCCCGACCCGCTCAAAGACCCCATCCTGCAGGACCCTCAACAATTTGACCTGGAGATTGGGCGAGAATGCGTCGATCTCATCCAAAAAGACCGTCCCCCCTCTTGCGAACTCAAAACGGCCCTCCTTGTCCCGTATGGCCCCAGTAAAGGCCCCTTTTACGTGTCCAAAGAGTTCGCTTTCCAGAAGGGTTTCCGAAAGGGCGCCGCAACTGATCTCCACGAATGGCTTATCACCACGATTACGGTCCACCTGGTGAATGGCATTGGCGACCATGCCTTTGCCGGTCCCGCTTTCCCCGAAAATAAGGATCGTGGCATTAGTACTGGCCACCGACTCGATCACTTGATAGACCTTTTGCATTTTTTCGCTGCGGCCGATGAGGTGGCAGAAAGAATCCGGGGTCACCTTGGCGATCCGTTGTTTTAGATCGAGATTTTCCCGGAGGATCTCTTTTTTCTCAACAATCTTGCTTAGGACCAGCTTGATCTCCTGGTCGTTGATGGGCTTGGTGATGTAATCATAGGCCCCTTTTCGCATGGCCTCCACGGCCGTTTCGATGGTGCCGAACCCCGTGATGATGATGACATCCGTGTCCGGATGATCGTTCTTCACCTGGGTCAAAAGACTGATGCCGGTCATCTTGGGAAGCTTCAGGTCCGTCAGAAGAATATCCACCTTCAAATTCTTGAGCTTTTCTAATGCGTCCTCAGCGCTAGCGGCCATGTGCGCTTGGAACCCTTCGATCCGCAGGATCTCATAGAGGGACTGCCGGATCAACGGCTCATCATCGACCACCAGGATGCGATAATTGTTTGCTTTTTTCAGGATCATGTCGTTGACACCGGGATCATTATTGTGAAAGTCGTTCCTTTTTGGGGAAGGCTTTCGACCAGGACTTGCCCATTATAACTTTTTACGATCTCAGAAACGATGGTCAAACCCAGACCACAACCTTTTTCAATATCTTTGGTGGTAAAAAACGGTTCAAATATGCTTTCCAATTGATCGGCAGGAATGCCCACACCGTTATCTTCCATTTTGAGTACCAGCGAGCCATTCGAATACCGGGTCGTTATCCGAATCTTGCCCCGCTCGGCAACCGCGTCGATCGCATTCCGGAGCAGATTGGAGACGATCAGCTCCAAACCGAAATCCCTCAGGGGAGGCACGCCGACCACCAATTTCTTCTCAAGGTCGATGGACTTCTGATAAAGCTCCGACTGCAATCCGACAATGGCCTGCTCGATCTTATGGTTCACTTCCACGACCTGGGTCCCGGCAGAGACATTTCGGGAACAGGCCAGCAAATTCTTAACGATATTGGCCATGCGGTTCAGCCCATGTTTGATCTCCAGAAGATACCCGCGCACGACCTCATTATCGGGCAAATGCTCAAGGCACAGGTTGGTATATCGCATGACACCATCCAGAGGATTGTTGAACTCATGGGCGATGCCGCCCGCAAGCTTGCCAATCGAAGCGAATTTTTCCTGGACCACGATCTGCTTTTTGAGCCGGCTGGTCTCCTCCGAAGATTGTCCCAGCGCGCTCTTTAAAGATCGTGACTCCTTAACGACCGTCATATATTTATGATAAAGCTGAATCCTCCGGTAATTAAGGGCGATCTGGCTTCCCAGAAAATCCAACAAGCCCAGCTCCTCCTTATTGAACCGATGACCGGATTCCTTATCCGCCACATTGATGACCCCGATCAATTGGTCCTTGAGCAAGAGCGGCACGCAAATGAACGATGGGGAACGATAACTGCCCCTGGCCTTATAATCCTTAAAACGGCTGTCCTGGGAGATGTCCTCCACCACCAGCGGCTTTTTCTGTTGGGCCACCTGCCCCACCACCCCCTCCCCCAGACGCTTAACCAGCTGTTTCTGCTCCTGCAGGGCCATACCGCGAACGGCCTTCAGATCGAGCACTTTCTTTAAAGGATCCAGAATGAAGATCGAGCCGCGCCGAGCCCCAAAGATTTCCATCGTCTGCGTAAGCGAACGCTCCAGAAGCTCTTTGGCGTTCTGGACCGTGTTGACGTTGGCGCAGATTTCGCCGATCCTTTGTAAAAGAACGGTGGAAGATTCCGCGACCGGATTCTCATGTCTTCCTACATTCATGATTTCGGAGCTTCCAACTTCACCTTATTGGCCTTGAGATCTTCCAGGACCTTGATCAATTTCTTCAAGACCGGCCTTAGGCCGTGCCAAGAATTCTTCTCGATGAACTCTTTATAAATCCCGATCGGCAGATCGTAATCTTTTAGCTCCACGACCGAAATCGTGTTAATGGACTTGAGAAGCACATTGGCCTGCGGCGGGGTAAGCGCTCGCTGCGATGCCGCGGAGATCAAGGCCTGCCCCATGGTCTCCACCGCCTCCCGCCATCTTTCCTGCGCCACATATACATTCGCAAGGAGCCGTAAACTTTTGACCTCGACTTCGCTGCCGGCGTAGCGATTGCCCAATTTCTTGTACTCCTCCTCCGCCTGCGCGAATGCGGCTTGCGCGCCCGCGCGGTCCCCGTTCTTTTCGTAGACGCGAGCGATATATAAAAGAACCTCCAAGGCCGGGTCGGTCAGCGGGTAACTTTTCCGCAATAGGCGGTAACTCTCCTGCGCCTTGGGCCAATCTCCCTCCATCTCGAAGGATCGTCCAATCGCGGTCATAGCTTTTGCGCAGGATTCCGCATTCCCGGGATACAACCGGAGCACTTCTTGCAGATTCGATCGGGCCCGCTCAGGGTTCTTTCGCACAAGGTACATGTTCCCGATCGTCAAGTAGGATTGCGGGGCCAGATAAGAATCCGGGAAGCGAACGGCCAGACCTTTGTATTCCTTCTCCAGTTCCAAGAACGTCCTGTCCGCAGAGACCATCGGATCACGCAGGACCAGCTCCAATTTCCGGTTTATCTTCCAGTTGGCCTGCTCGGCCGCATAATCGTCATTCCGGTCGATCCAGGATAAACCCGCATAGACCCCCGCCAGAACCGCCAGCATGGCCAGCAGACTTCTTTTCATTTACCTTCCTGACGGTACAAATAAAAGGACGTCGCGGCAGTATAGATCACCGCATCGATCACCACCAGGACCAGGATGCTCAGCACGATCACCCACGCCCGAAGACTTGGGAAGGAATCGCTAGCAACTGCGGCAACATTGTTGCGCAAGAACAACACCGGGAGATAAAAGAACATCGGGATACCGACCACCCCCAGCATGAAAAAGAACGAATCCCGCAATAGACGAAAATTGACCCCAAGGGCCCGAAAAACCTTCCGGTTCTCAAGGACGATCACGACGAACAGATAAATGAACAACGCCTTGATGAAAATTGTCACGAGAAAATTAAAATAAGGCCCCCCCTCGAGGATGACCCTCTTGAGCAGAAAGTAAGCCCCCTGATCGGAACGGATCTGCATCGCCCGGGATTGGAGAAGCTCGAAAATCACTCCCCAAAAGGCGACCACCAGCGCGATGATCAATGTGCCGACCAATATATGAACGTATTGGGGTTTGGCCTTCCGAACCGCACCCTTAAAATCGATCCGCTTTTCACTGTTAACATGCGAGACGATCACCATGGATGAAGCGATCAGGAAACCTTCCAGGAAAAAATCCAAAAACAGCTTCACATAGTGAAACAGCTTGGGCAATAACACAAAATTAAAAGGATAATGCAAAAAGGTCTCCGCATACAGCTTCTTTATCAAGGGAGCGAAGAAAACTGATAAAGGAAAGCGCGGGGCGAAATATAGGATCTCCAATGTCAACAATTGGATAAACGCCCAAACACAAAAAGGGAGAATAATGATCGGTTGCTGGATAATCGCAACGACGGACAACCGAAGTAGTTCCAGGACGCTTTTTCTCGTTTTCTTTGCTGCCATGATTTTGTAACCGAAACATCTTCAATAAGTTGTGTCAATCTTAACATGCATTGCCCAGGGTGTCAAACGCACCCCCGGAAATATTCTTCGGTCCATCCTGCATAAAAAAACGGCAGGTTAATGATTCTTAACCTGCCGCCACAATGTTATCAGCCAGCTTCATTGAACTTTTGAGAGTAGAATAAACCCCGCGCGCCCAAAACCCGATTAACGGGCGCCTTCTCCGGTCAATACCACCCGGAACGTTCTTAAGAAAATTCCCAGATCGGTCGTGAAATTGAGCTTTTTGATGTACAGAACGTCATATTTGATCTTCTTACGCACGTCCTGAATCGTTTCATCGTAATTATGCCATACTTGGGCAAGTCCTGTGATGCCAGGCTTCACCGTCAAGCGCTTATGATAGTCCGGGATGACCTCCTTGAACTTCTCCACGAAAACCGGCCTTTCGGGCCGTGGACCGATAAGGCTCATGTCCCCCTGCAAGACGTTGAAGAACTGGGGAATCTCATCGAGGCGGGTCTTTCTCAAAAATCTTCCGCAAGGGATAAGACGATCGTCGTTCGATTTCGCCCATACGGGCCCCGATTCTCTCTCGGCATCGATTCGCATGGAACGGAATTTGTAGATCTCAAAATGCTTCTCATCCTTCCCCACTCTGGTCTGCTTGTAGATGATCGGTCCCTTAGATGTGATCTTGATCAGGATCGCGGCAAGCAGGAACAATGGCGCGCACACAATAATTCCCGCGATGGCCGCGCAAATATCGAACACCCGTTTGGCGGCACCATAGGCCCGGCGGATAAAGCTGGCAATCATTCCAAATATCCCGCTGCCAAAAAGCGCCATCGTGGTCGGTTCCGGGGCGCGCGATTGCGAATCTTCTGGCAATTGGGCCGGGATATCGGCAATTTTGGCTTCTTCGATCACCTGTGCGGCATCGTGCGGCTTGACAAAGGTGACAGCAAAGACCGGGGAGGCCAAGAATACCAAGACCAGAACCGATCCAAGAAGTATGCTGATTTTTCTCAATTTTTGCTCCATTTTCGACTCTCCATCAGGCCCAAAATTTCGGGCGGTGATAAAGAATATGGAGCAACTTGCATGCCAACTTTCTTGAGTTTTTCTAATAATTCATCAAATAATTATTCCCGTATCTAATTTATTTTCAATATGTTATACAACATAATACACAAAAAGTGACGAGCTACCTGGTCATACCCGGACAGACCATGACAGGGGGACCATAGGATGCGTTTATTTTAATAAACAGTTGTTTAAATTATTTACAACATGTTGTAAGGAAGAAGAATCCGGCAATCAATCAGAGGGCGCGACTGAAGAAAATGGACAAAGAAGGAAGATTAAGGCAGGTATTCCCGCAGGAATGGATGGATGAGATTGATGAATTCTTGGATATTGGCCAACGCGGTTTCTTTATTCCCAGAAACAATATCCGCCGAGACCCGAATTAACGCACTGCTATGCGACCTCCCCTTCAACATATGGGTCGCGATCAAAAACTGCTGTTCCCAATAATTAGGCGTGTAAGAATCCCCCACTTTGAACCAATAATAAGCATATTGCTGCGATCCACGCAATTCGAGCAAAAGCCGGTTCACGGCAAGAGGATTTCGATCATCCTTAAGAGGGATCGTAACGGAGCCACTTTCCACTATGGAGATTCCGCTTCCCGTATAACAAATCTCAGGAGGATGCGAGACCTTGCGGTTGTACTGCGAATAAACTAGCAGCAAGTATACCGCCCGGCCATCCGCATTAATGTATTTTCGGGCCACGACGTTCCGTGTTTCCAGGATGTCATAGACGTCATCGGTCAAAGGCATCTCGGTGGCGGTCCATTCGCCGATCCGCGCCGGGAACCGATTAATATCGACCGTATCCTGTTGACGATAGTCTTTGAAATACAATCTCCAACTCACCGCTCCGGTGATCGCCAACAAAGAGATCACGACCACAAAATAGATATTCCGCTTACCATTCATTCAATCACCTTGGAAACAATCCACAGCAAGACAAACGCAAGCGCAAAACCCAGCAAACCGGTCAGATCGTGAAAAAGACCGGAAGCATACTGCGACCCCCAGACCTCGCTCACGAACGACAATACGATGATCCGAAAGACATTGGTAAGGATCGAAATCGGGATCGTGAACAAGAACAGAATCGTTTTCTTCCACCATGGACCCTTTAGCAAATAGGCAAAAATGCTTCCCAATGCCGTTAAGGAGATCAAATACTTCAGGCCACTGCAAACGTCCTCCACCATCACCGAGGCATTCCGCATTTTAATGAGACTTCCTTCCCGGATGGCCGGGATCCGCAGATGATTGTTGAGCAGCGAAGTCGCGATCTGGGCGGCGAACATTTTCAGCTGAAAACTGATCTCGGTGATCAGGACTTCGGGCAAAGGGATCATGAACACCAAGAACGCAACCGGAAAAAAGATCCGCCGGAAGAACTCCTTGCCGAAAAAAACCAGTATAACGCCGCTGAGCACGATCGGCATCGTGAAGGCCGCCGTAAAATACACCCGGAATAAAGAGCTCAACAACAGAACGATGACGCCAAAGATAATGAGCCAGATCCCACCGGGGAAGGGTTCCTTTTTCACCGATGCCACCTCCCCCCGGTCAAGCCATAGGAGATACGCGCTCGCAAAGGGGACAAAAACAGCGTGACTATAGTAGGAATCGCGTGCGGTGCAGCGGTCCCACATCCAAAGAAAGATAGGGAAATAGGCAAGGAGGAACACCGCCGCCACCGTCCACTCCCGCCAATAATCCCGGATATGTTTAGACAGCATCTTTAACCGCCCTCGCTTTTTCCCAGGTCACCGCCTGCCGCGAACGGACAAAACGGAAGAAACCGGCCAACGCCGAGAAATTCAACAGACAAAACACGTACGGCACGTAGCATAGCTTGCCGAGCGGCCGCAGCCGGACGAACTCCGGCCGGCGCAACAAGAAACCGGCGATCGCCAATCCGTAGAACAACATCTGCAGGAAGAACATCATGCCGTAGAACGGCTCGAACATGAGCCGCAGGCTCACGCCGAACAACCCGATCAAAAGGAACGGCACAACCAGCCGCAAGAGCTTATGCGAGAACATCTGCAGAGCCACGGGGCTTCTTGCGGGGTTGAACAGCCCGGGCAGCAGAAAAAATATCTGGTAATTCCCGGAGATCGTCCTTGCCTTGCGGGCGTGCTCTACCTGGGGACTTTCCGCGACCGAATCATATGCGCGGGCGTCGCCATCGAAAACGGCCCGGTGGCCTTCCAGTACGATCTTCAAGGGAATGTACATGTCATCGAGAACCACGTTGGCGGACGGCGGGTGATAGAGGTGGCGCCGGATCGCATAAATGGCGCCGGTCGCGCCCAGCATGGAATGGATACCGCTTTCGCAACGGCGCAGGAATTTCTCATACTCCCAGTAAAGGTTGACCCCTTTGCCGGTGGGTTCCGAACTCTTTCCCAAAACAAGCTCGCCGCTGACGCACCCGACCCGGGGATCGGCAAAATTCCTGACGAGCTGCGACAGGGCCTCTTTGGCGAAATCCTGCCGCGCGTCGGTAAAAACCAGGACCTCCCCCCGCGCCTCCGGGACAAGATCATTGAGTACGGCCACTTTTCCCCGACGCTGCGGAAAGATGAAGATTTTTATCCGGGGGTCGGAAACAGCCCGCAGGATCTCGTTGGTCCGGTCATCGGAGCCATCGGAACCGAGGAGGATCTCCAGCTGCTGGGACGGAAATTCGAGCGAGAGTAGATTATTGATCTTCCGTTCCAAGACATCTTCTTCATTGCAGAGGGCCACGATGATGGAAACAGACGTGTCGAACGCGCCTTTCCTGACGGGTCTGGGAAAAAGCCCGGCCCACAAGAAAAGCAGCAACGGATAAATAAAATAGCAATAAAGGACCGGGAGCAAAAACCACCAAAAAAGGAATTTCATGAAGGGTCGCCTGGTTCTCCAATTGGGCCGGACTCGACGGGATTTGTTAAGATTATAATATCGCGGGGTAGGACTTTCAAAGCAATTCTAGGCAATTAAACCGTGAATCGGAGCAGGGCGATCAGGGCTTCGCGGGGATGGTCGCAGCCTTGTTCCCGACAGCGGAAAGAGTGGCCTTGAGCATATAGAGGTTCTGCAGCTTGAGCTGGGCTTCCTCATCGCTGGGGTCGTTCTTGATGGCCCGCTCCTGTTCCCGGATCCGCTCATCGATCGACCTCGACCTCCGTTCGAACTCCTTCTCCGATGGGACGCCGCTGGAAAGAGCGCCGGACTTTTCCATCCCGGCCAGCGCCCCGGAAGCGACAAGGGTCCGCTTGACGTTCTGTTCCCAGTGGTTCGGGGATCGAACATCGCCTTCTTTCTGCACCAGGATCCCGAACTTGGCCGGATCATCGGGAGAAAGGTTGTGCAGCGTCACCGGTTTGGCATCGGCCTCGGCAGCGATTTCTTCCGGGGAACGTTCCGACTGTGTCCTCAGAAGGTCCTTGGGTGCTTCGGACTTGATGGGAACGGAGGAATGGACGCTCGAATTGATCGCCCGGTTGATGAACGTGGACAAAAACAGGAACACCGCCGTCGTTATGCCTATCAGGATATAAAAGTTCCGGGGGACCATCAGATCTCCCTCCAGACATTGGGCTGGGGGGCATACCCGGCAGAAAGCCGTCCCCCCAGCAATCCTTCAAAACCCGGAGGCACCATACCGTTGGTGCGGGTATCGGCGTAGTGAAAAGCCTTCTGGGCCCAAACCTCTTTCATGGACACCCCGTCATTGGCCACGAGACTTCCGTAGGTCACCGAGCTTTCATCGATATCGTCGAAATGAGCGCGGCCGTGCGTATAGGTCATGCCCTTATGGCTCCCGGCAAGCGTCGCCGTTTCATGATAGTCGCCCCAGGCGATGATATTCAGCTGTGAATCGGTCCGGTTGCCGCCGATCTGATTGAAGGTCACTGTTCCGGTGGAGATGACCGTGAGGTTCTCCTTCTCGCCCCAGCCACCCGCGTACTGAACGACCACGTTCCCCTTGCCCTTGCTGCTGCCTTCCACATAAAGAATTTTCTTCCCTTTTAGAGAACTGTCCGGGACCACCGTATAAGTATTATCCCCTTTAAGATAGATCACCTCTTGCTGGGGATAAGCGGTGACCAGCCGGCGATTGAACTGCACAAAATCGTCGAACTCATCGATGGACCCGTTATTGTTGACGTCCGGGTAGAACATCGTCACCAAATGCCGGTCCTGGCCCTGCCGAACGTCCTCAAAATAGACCGTCGGGTGCCTGGACGAGCTGACGACCTTGCCGCTCAGCCGCGTCTTGTCGAAAAAGCCTGCGCTGACCTTTTTTCCCGAGATCTCGATGTCCCCGTTGATAGTGACGGTGCTGTTGAAGACCTCTGGGGCGTTGGCCGGGAATTCGACCTGCAGGCTCCGCCGGGTGCCGTTGACACTGGCGGTGGCTGTGACGATGCGTTTGGCCGGCTGGGCATCGTCCTTGGAAAGGAACACCGTTCCGGTCGAGAACGACAGGGTCTGCATCCCGCTCTGATCCAGCATTCCCGGCGATTGCCGGAAGGTATTGATGGCGGCTTCCGCGATGCCGAAAGCGATCAGCGAGTCCCGGTAACGCCGGGAATCGTTGAGCTCCTGAAAGGTGGCCATGGCGAAGCCCGCCGAAAGAGTGACCAGGCCGGCCATGACAAAATAGGCGATGATGAGCGCCGCGCCCCGCTCGTTGAGCGCGCGGCGTTTCCGCAAGGAGCGCATCGTCCTGGTCCTGACAAGTTTGGTCGACATTCGCATAAAGAAGTTCTACAGCCGCTTGATCGTAAACTTTTCTTTCAGATGGAACGTGATCGTCCCGGAGAACAACGGTTTCTGGCTCGCGGTCAGGTCGATGACCATGGCCTCGGTCGTCGGATAATCCAGAACAAGCTCTACGATGTTCCGGGCGAGAACCCGCTCTTTGTTCTTTTCCTCCCGCGTCAGTTCGCCCGCCTTGGGGCCGGACGCGTAATGGGTGTAAGCCACCAGTCCCACCCCCGGTTTCTCAAGACTTAAGACCTGTTTCTCAGAATCCTTGGTGATCAGGATGTTCTTTGCCGCACGCAAGTCCTTGCCGATGAGATACAACGCCCATCGGGCCTCCCGTTGGGTGGCGACCTTGACGTTATAACTGGCCCAGGAACGATTGCCCACCAGGAACGCCTGATAGACCGCGGCCGTCAGGAAGGAAAAGATGGTGACGGAGACGAGGATCTCCACTAAAGTGACCGCTCTTTGGTTTCGAATTCTCATTTGAGGATCGTGGTGTACATTGTCATTTTGTGTGCACGGGACCGCTTCGTCCAGCCGACTTCCACGGTCACTTCCAAAGGGTCCGCATCGGCGTTGGTGTAGGCGACCGAAAGGTTTTCCTCCGGGAGCGTGTACAGAGCGTCCTTTTGGGCCCAACTATCCCAATCCGTGAGCGTGATATCTTTCAAAGAATTGCGCGAACGCATTTCTTCCAGAACGTGTTCGGTATGGGTCGAAGCGGAGGTGATGTCACCGGCGTAGTCGGCGGAGAGCATGGCGGAAGAAAAAAAGAGCAAGGTGCTCACGATCCCCACCGAAAGCACGAAGACGGCTATCAAAAGCTCCATCAAGGTCATACCGGAACGTCCCGAGAGCCTTTTCATGGCGTTTCCCTTCTGGTGATGTTCCAAGACGCGCCAAATCCACAAAAACCTGCCGCGCGCCGAAACGGCTCCTTGATTATTAGAATCCAGTACGGGAATGTCAAGCTGAAAGTGAACTGATGAGGGAAGATGCGATTCGCAGAGAAAAATCTTTTTAGGGAAGGGTCCATTTCGGGAGCGGAAAGCCGGAGAGAGGTGGGGGCTCCCCTCTCCGGCTTTCACACGTCACTCTTCTTACCGGCGTCTGATGATCCGCTCCTTTTGACAGTATCGACTGCAACCATCGCCGCTGACACGGTTGCCGTCATCACATTGTTCGTTGCCTTCCAGCTTGCCATTTCCGCAGACCGGCTGGTTGAAGATCGAACTAACTCTACAAGTGCTGCTGCAACCGTCGCCGCTGACCGTGTTGCCGTCATCACACTGTTCGGTGCCTTCAACCTTACCATTACCGCAGACCGGCGCTGTGGACTGCTCTTTCTGACAGGAACTGTTGCAACCGTCGCCGCTGACCGTATTGCCGTCATCGCAGGTCTCCGGACTTTCCACGACCCGGTTACCGCAGACAGGAACCGGACAGGCAGTACCCACTTTGGAGCAGGAGCTGCCGCAATTATCCGTACCCGTCGTAGTCTGTCCGCAGGCCGGTTGCGCCGCGCTGCAGGTCGTCGCAACACAGGCCGGAGGCAAAGCAGTCGTCAGGGATTCTTTCTTACAAGTGCTGCTGCATCCATCGCCGTTATTTAAGTTATCATCATCGCATTCTTCACCCAACTCTATATCACCGTTACCGCAATTCGGCGGGGTATTGGCATCCAACCGGCACATCGGGTCGCACCCGTCATTGTACCAGGGGTTGCCATCATCGCAGGCTTCAGATCCTTCCTGGATTCCGTTGCCGCAGACCGGTGTGGTTGAAGCGGTGGACGCCGTTTCTTTCTTGCACAGGCTGCTGCATCCATCGCCATTGTTTAAGTTGTCGTCATCGCATTCTTCGCCCAACTCGATATCACCGTTACCGCACTTGGGCGGGGTATTGGCATCCAACCGGCACATCGGGTCGCACCCGTCATTGTACCAGGGGTTGCCATCATCGCAGGCTTCAGATCCTTCCTGGATTCCGTTGCCGCAGACCTGCGTGGTTGACGCAGGAGTGCTGGGCGGCGGAGTAGTACTTGTCGATGGGATCACTTCCGTCACACAAACGTCACTGCACCCGTCACCACTCAGCAAGTTGCCGTCATCGCACTGTTCTCCGGCTTCAACCAATCCATTACCGCACTGGACAACACCGCTGTTAGTGGGAACGGGATTTGGATTCACGCTGGAAACCGAGCCATACTCCAGGGCCCCCATATCCCAGGGAGTTCCGCGGTCAAAATTATTGAAGTCAAGACTCGAGACTCCTACCAATTGCGCCGCCTTATCCCTGGCGGGACTGGCCGACTGCAGACCGATGCCCCAGTCGTTCCCTGACAAGGGCCCGACGAACTTCGGATCACTGCAAATATTACCGGTGCCGGGAGGGCAGTAATTATCTTTGACATTAAATACGATGGAATGATCCGTCTGATGAAGGATCGGGCCGCAGGGACCGTCCCCATTGCCCGTCGCCCCGGTGCCATAATAATAGGAAACCTTATCGCCGTTGTACCATTTCTGGTTTCCCAAGAATATGCTGTTGCTGACCTTGACCTTCTCGGTGCCGTTACAGGAATCCCCTCCCGTTTCGATCAGGACATCGCCGCGGGACGTAAGGGTCGAGTTCAGGATGGAAACCTGGTTGCCGACGCCTAAAGTGAAGGCGGCGGTGTTTCCATAGGCCCGGCAATGCATGAACGTCGAGGAGTTCCAAGTGATCGGATTATTCTGGAAATAATCACAATTGCCAACCGCGATCGAATTCTCCAGAGAGACAGTGCTCGCACCGCCCTTGACCTGGTTGCCGGCGTTGCCTTCGAAGCGGGAACGCTTTATGACGATGCTGCCGGTAAAATCATGATAAAGCAGGTCCAGACCGTCCGACGTGTTGAAACTGATGTCGCTATTGTTAAAGACCCAGTTCCCTCCGGTCACATGGGTCCCGATGCCATCGCCATAACCGCCCTGTCCCTGGCTGATGCAGTTGTACGGCTGTTTCCCGGGATAAGTTTCCCCGCAACCGTTGTATTGGATCTTGACGTTGGTGAACGTCATGCTGCCGGAATCGTACGAGTTGTTGGCGCCGATGTCACCATCCCAACCAACAAAAGAATTGGCGATGATGTCAACATTCTCCAAAGTCCAGTCCTTGAGACGCCCGGCATGGACACCTCCGATGCCAAAGCCGTGGATGTTGACGTTCTTTAAGAGGACATTGCTGCTGTCCTGCGCATAAAGACCGTAATCGGCCTGAGCGCCGTAAGGATAATTCCCCCCGCCGCGCTTGCAGGCGGTGGTAGGCTGTCCGCCGTAGAAGGTGCAAGCGGAGTGGTCCGTAACCTCCAGACATTGGATCTCAACATTATTGCTTCCCGTTAAATCCAAGACTTGGGGAAGCAATTCATTGGCCCAAAATTGAGGCCTGGCGGCGCAACCTGTATCCCAGCCCTTTCCTAATATACGTGTCGGATGGGCCGCATCCGGACCAGAAGGGATCGCTCTCATCCGGCAATCCCAGGGGTAAAATTTGTCGCACTTGTCAAGGTCGTTGGTATTGGGGGCCTGGTAGCCGATCATATACTGCGCCCCGCTGGAACCGTCAACAATCAAGGTATCTCCCCCGGCCAGCTTGGAGGGATTATTACCGATAGGCGCGAGCGCCCATTGCGGGTGATTGAAAGCGCACGCCTGGCCAGTACCGCTCCCCGGATAGGCGGCGTCCTTAAGACCGGTGCACTGGGTCGATGTTCCACCATCCACCCGTACATAATAGGTGGCGGCAAAGCTCGGGCTTGCCAGCAACAGCGTACCGATCCAACCGCCCAGAACCGTAAGGATAAAGACGTTTCTACGCATTTGAACACCCCTTTCAAATCGGTTCATACAAGATATGTTTTGGAATGTCGCCATTCTCAACCTCGTTCGGATAAAACAAAAAACCTATTCCCGGGACACACTAACCCACAGAGAATAGGTTGAATCAGTTAATCGGCAGAATAAGTCAACCGACCCTACTTCTTCCGTTTTGGCAACTGGCTACCTGCCCGGCGGTTCCCACTTCACGGGTTTAGGCCCTTTAGCTTTGTGTCCCACTCTTCCGAGTGGTTTACCTTTATCATTTCAGAAAAGATCGATTTTCACATCCAACGGAAGTGTAGCATGTCGATTTTCAAATGTCAAGGCAGACCCTGATTCAACCTACTTTTTCTTGCAAATAATATCCAAAGAGCAACGGCCGAACCCCTTTCATAAGTTGGGGTTTAAGGCCTCTTCAAGAAAACGCTTCGCAGCCGGTTGTAGTTTTCCGGACCCACGCCACATTTTATCATATCTTTCAGCTTCTCTAGAAAATCTTCTTGCCACGGTGTTTTACCAGAAATGGCCGCTTCGAATCTCGCCAGGGACCAATTCCCCTTAACGGCTACTCTTGGAATGCAAAAATCGCCGAAGGACGCTCCCCCCCTTGAGACAAATATCTTTCGATAACCCGCCTTTTGGGCCGCCGCCACCACCCGGGCGTCGTAAAAGCCCCTGGGCACGGAAAAATAATCGACCGCCTTCTTCAGCTGCTTCTCCAGAACGTCTTTGGAGCGTTTAAATTCTTTTTCCAATTCCGCATCGGACAGCCCGGTCAAGATCTCGTGGTTCAAGCCGTGGGATCCCACCGTCATGCCGCTTAAGTTCAACCGATGCAGCTCTTGCCATCCCATATAACCATTCTTACCGATGCGATTGACCGTCACAAAAAAGCAGGCCGGGAGCCCGAACTCCTGCAGGATCGGAAGGGCCTGGGTAAAATTATTCA
>JAHFFX010000057.1 GCA_023247755.1 Candidatus Omnitrophota bacterium
TCGCGCATGATCTTGGTGAGCTTCTCCCCGTCGATCCCCGCCGGAACATTGAGCGCCGTGACCGCGTTCGATGCGCAAGCCGGGTCCGCGTACAGCGACAGGCCGATGGCCTTGCCGGCCTCCCGGATCCCCTGCGCGAGTCTCGCGTAACGGGCCCACAACTTCTCAATGCCTTCGCTCTTCATCAAGCGCAGGGATTCGTTGAGCGCGATGACGATGCCAATCGCCGGGGTGAACGGGGTATCGGCCTTTTCTGCCGTCTTGCGGGCAAGTTTGAGATCGAAATAATATTTCGGCAAGGTCGATTGGTCCATCAACGCCCAGGCCTTGGGGCTGACGCTCACGAACGCCAGTCCCGGCGGAAGCATCAGTCCTTTTTGCGAACCCGATATTACGACATCCGCGTGCCATTCATCCGTCCGGAACTCCACCGCGCCCAGACCGCTGATCGCGTCCACGACCAGAACGGCGCTGGTGTCCTTGAGCACCTCCCCGATGGCCTTGATGTCGGACGTGACGCCGGTCGATGTGTCCACCAGTGTTGTAAAAACGGCTTTCACGTCCTTGTGGGCGGCGAGGATCTTTTTGATCTCGGAAACCTGTACCGCCTGGCCCCACTTCACCTTGATGACCTGAGCGTCCACGCCATACGCCTTGCACAGTTCGGTCCAGCGTTCCCCGAATTTCCCCCCTTCGACGGTGATGACCTTGTCCTTGGGGGAAAGCAGATTGGAAATCGACGCTTCCATGCCGCCGGTGCCCGAAGCGGTCAGGATGAGAACGTCGTTCTTCGTCTGGAAAATGTACTTGAGCCCTTCGACGGCCTCCTTAAGGGCCTGCTGGAACTGCGGCGTGCGGTGGTGGATGATGGGACGGCCCAGCGCCGCGCAGACCTCGGCGGGCAACTGTGTGGGTCCCGGCGTTAGTAAAAGATTTTTCTTCATCTTGATCTTCCTTCAACCTTTCTTGATCCGATCGTTGTTATCGATGTTCCGGTTTATTTTTTCTTCATGGTAACGATCACTTCGTCCACCAGACCATAGTCCTTGGCCTCCGGCGCGCTCATGAAGAAATCGCGGTCGGAATCGGTCTGGATCTTCTCGAGGGACTGTCCCGTGTGTTTTGCTAAAATGCTGTTCAGCCCTTCCTTCATCCGCAAGATCTCCTTCGCCTGAATGGAGATGTCGCTGGCCGTGCCCTGCGCCCCGCCCCAGGGCTGATGGATCATGATCCGAGCGTACGGCAGGGCCAGGCGTTTGCCTTTCGCGCCGGCGCACAGGAGGACCGCCCCCATGCTGGCCGCCTGCCCGACACAGTAGGTGTTCACGTCGGGCTTGAGGAACTGCATCGTGTCGTAAATGGCCAGGCCGGCCGTGACCGATCCGCCGGGGGAATTGATGTACACGTGGATATCCTTGGTCGCGTCCTCCGACTGCAAAAAAAGCATCTGCGCGATGATGAGGTTGGCCACATTATCGTCGATCGCGGTCCCGATGAAAATGATGCGGTCCTTAAGGAGCCTTGAATAGATATCATAAGCCCGTTCGGCATGACCGGTTTTCTCGATGACCATGGGCACCAGGATCTGACTGCTCTCATTCTTCATTTCGCGTCCTCCCAATTGGCGTTTTTCAAAAGAAATTCCAAGACCTTGTGCGGCAGGCTCTCTTCGCCCTGCACGGTGATGTTCTCCAGCTCCGCGATCTTCTCCAGAATGAGAAAGACCTTCACGTCCCGCTCCGCGACGGGCTTGAGGTTCTTGCGCATCTCCTCGTCCTTCTTTTTGATCTCTTCCTCGGGGACCCGCCGGTTCTGCAAGTGGCGGATGTTCTCGCGCACCAGATGTTCCAGCTGTTTCTGGGCGGCGGACGCGGGCACCGCGAGCGTCGAGTCCTTCAGCAGCGTTTCGATGAGCTGGTTCTCGACGTCCAAGCGGTTCTGCCGGTCCTTGTCGATCTCGAGCTGCCTTCGCAGGAAGATCTTGAAATCCTCGAGCGTGGGATAACCGAGGCCTTTGGCGAAATTGTCATCGAGGGTGATGGCCTTATCGCCCCCCTGCCCCTTCTGGAAAAATTCCAGCGTCTTGTTGAGCTCTTCGTCGGTCACCTGCGAGCTCTTGCGCTGCACCTTGATGCCTTTGTAGGTTTTCAACTTCACGTCGGGACGGATATCGAGCGTCGCGGTGAAGGAAAGCTTGCCGTCCTTGAAGGAAACATCGTTGATCTCCGGGTAATCCATCGGCCGGAGATTCTCCTTCTCCAGGGCCTCCTGATACACTTCCGGGATGATCTTTTTAAGCATTTCTTCCTGGGCCAGCCGTCCGTGCTCCGATTCGACGATGTGCCGCGGCGCCTTCCCGGGCCGGTAACCGCGGACCTTGGCCACTTTGCCGATATCGTTGTAGATGTCATCCAGGGCCTTGGAGATCCGGTCCTTGGGGATCTCGAATTTGAGTTCGCGCTTCGTTGCATCGATCTTTTTGACTTCGAGCTTCATAAAACTCCTTTTTTGCAGGTGGTAGGTTTTAGGTTATGGGTTGTAGAAAATCCCCGGGTATCGAAAATGCGCTTCCCGGAAATTTTCTACAACCTAAAACCCACAACCTACAACCTTCACATACTAAACTTATCCCCCAAATAAATCTTCCTCGCCTTGGGATCGTTGATCAAATCCGTGGTCGATCCGGAGATCAAGACCCGCCCCTCCGCGATCAGATACGCGCGGTCGGTGATGGAAAGCGTTTCCCGGACATTGTGGTCGGTGAGCAGAATTCCCAATCCCTTGCTCTTCAGGTCCTTGATGATCTCTTGTGCTTCGGCAACGACGATCGGGTCGATCCCGGAGAACGGTTCATCGAGGAGCAAGAACGACGGGTTCGTCACCAACGCCCGCGTGATCTCCAGGCGCCGGCGCTCCCCGCCCGATAAGGTGTAGGCCTTGCTCTTCGCCAGGTGCGCGATCCGCAGCTCCTCCAGCAGTGAAGTAAGCCGGCGACGGCGCTCCCGCGGGCTAATCGAAAGCGTCTCCAGGATCGCCATGATGTTCTCTTCCACGGTGAGCTTGCGGAAGATCGACGGTTCCTGCGCCAGATACCCCATTCCCAAACGGCAGCGCTCGTGGATGGACTTGCGCGTGATGTCGTCCTGGTCGAAAAAGATCTTTCCTTCATCGGGCTTGACGATCCCCACCGCCATATAGAAGGTCGTGGTCTTGCCGGCCCCGTTGGGACCGAGCAGCCCCACGATCTCGGAGCGCCCCACCGAGATGCTGAGCCCATCGACGACCTTGCGGCCGCCGTAGATCTTCACCAGGCCTTTAGTTTCCAAGAGGTGCAAACGGTTGGTCTCCCTGAATTTGTAAGATCAGTTTCGGTTTACCGGAAAGCGTCATGCGCTGTTCCCCGGCGCGGTAGACGGCCCGCTCGGAATAAGTGATGTTGCCCCCCTGCTTCACCGAGACATTGCCGATACAGACCATTTCCTTGATCTGGCTGGTCGCGGAATCAAAATGCATTTCGAGCCGGTCCGCCCGCAGCTCGCGATCGTCCTGAATGGCCAGAACGTTATTGTTGAACACGGCCACCTGCTTAACCTGGTCGACCTCTAGCGGCCCATCGCAGGTAATGGTGACCTGCTGAACGCCCGGGGTCTTGGGGTCGGTATCCACTTTCACGGTCACGTCCTCGTTCATCTGCGCGGTCTGAAGATTGGGGTGCGCGATCGCGCCCAGCGCGTTGGCGATGAGCTGTTCGCGCGTAAGGGTCACCTTTTTATCCGTCGTCACCAAGTCCTTCTCGCGCTGCCAGTTGAGTTCATCCGTTTTCAGCTGCGAACCCGTTTGCGTGGTGATCACCACGTCCTTCTCCAGATGCATCGAACCGGAAGAGTTGTCCAGGGTGCCGCTTTGGGCCTTGAGGTTCACCTGTTCCTTGCCGTAGGAATTGGCATCGACGTTCGTCAAAGAAATATTATTGCCCATGATCTCGGCGGTGTCGCCCTTGACGTCCCAGGATTTCTCGCCGTTCTGGGTATAACCGTCGAGGGTGAACCCCTCAAAGTTCTGCCGCTGCTCTTCAGCGCGCGCGAGAAAAACGAACATGCAAAAAAATCCGATCAGAAATCCGAGAAATCTCATCGTTTTCTCCGGTGCGCCTTGTGCGCGGGGGGCCAGCAGCCCTGCGCCTTCATGATAAGTTCGATCACTTCCCGGACCGCGCCAGCGCCGCCCTTATTGCGGGTGACATGGTGCGCGGCTTCTTTCGTCTCCGGGGTGGCGTTGGGCACCGCCACGGCGAACCCGACGCGCTTAAGGACCTCGACATCCGGCCAGTCATCCCCGATAAAACAGACCGCCTCGTCCGTCAGGCGGAACGCCTTGAGCATTTCCTTATAAGCGTCGATCTTGGGGTAAGCGTCCAGATACACCTTGTCGATCTGCAGGTCCTTCGCCCGATGCTGCACGACCTGGGAAGCCCGGGCGCTTAAAATGGCGGTCTTGAACCCGGCCCGCCGGAACACGACGATCCCGAACCCGTCCTGGACGTTGAAGAACTTCGTCTCGCGCCCCTCGTCATCGATGACGATGCGGCCATCGGTGAGAACGCCGTCGACGTCCATGATGAGGAGTTTGATCTTTTTGAGTTTATTTTTCATGGTCCTCAGTCCACGGTCCATGGTCAACATCAACGGTCCGACATCCATGGACCGTTGGCGGTGGTCCGTGGACGAATACTCAAACCAATCCCGCCTTTAAAAGGTCCTGCACATCGATGAGGCCGACCAGCTTTCCCTTCGAGACCACCGGCAGTTCATCGATCTTCTTTTCTTTAAGGATCCCCAACGCCTCGGCGGCCAGATGGGCCTTGTCGATCGTCGTGGGATTGGTGGTCATAACGTCCTTGACCGGACGAAAAGTGACCTGGGGATCGGCCTTCAGCTGCCGCCGCAGGTCGCCGTCGGTAAAAATGCCCAGGAGCCGGTTCTGCTCATCCACGATGCACGCCGACCCGCAGCGGGCCCGGGTGATCGAGAACAGAACATCTTTGACCTTCATATGGCCCCGGACCTTGGCGAGCGTGGGCCCGGAACGCATGATGTCTTCGACCTTCAAGAGAAGTTTTCTGCCCAGCGTGCCGGCGGGATGAAAGAACGCGAAATCCTCTTTACGGAAACCCTTGCGTTCGATGAGGCAGGCCGCCAGGCAATCCCCCATGACGAGGGCCACCGTGGTCGAGGCCATGGGGGCCAGCCCCAGCGGGCAGCCTTCCTTCTTAACGCCGACGTTGAGGACCACATCGCTGTGCTTGGCCAGACTGGACCGCGAATTCCCGGTCATCGCAATAATTTTGGCGCCGATCTTTTTGACGATCGGCAGCAGCCGCTTCTTTTCTTCGCTCTCGCCGCTGTTGGACAACACGATCACGACATCGTCCCTGGTCACCTGCCCCAGATCGCCGTGCACCGCCTCGGCGCTGTGCATCCAGATGGCCGGGGTGCCGGTCGAAGAGAACGTCGCCGCGATCTTGTGCCCGATGATGCCGGTCTTTCCCATGCCGGTGACGATCACCCGCCCGCGGCATTTGGCGATCGTATCCACCGCTTTCTCGAAATTCCGGTCAATGGAACGGGCGAGCGCCGCCACGGCCCGGGCTTCGATACGAATGACTTCTCTAGCGAGTTTAATTGGCATAATCTTTCAAAGGTTGCTGATGTTGCCGAAGTTATAAAGGTTGCAAATGTTGCTTCCGAAAAAGTTGCATCAAGTTAATTGAAGTTACCCGCAACATCCTGCAACCTCCAATAACCTCTTGGAAAGCAACTTTGGCAACGTTGGTAACCTCGATAACCTTTATAACCTTACCTTTTCTTGCTCACAACTGCGTCAATGGCTTTCAAATCCTGCAAAAGCGCCTTAAGTTTTTTCAGCGGTAACATATTGGGCCCATCGGAGAGCGCTTTTCTCGGCGTGGGATGGACCTCCATGAAGATCGCGTCACACCCGGCGGCGGCGGCGCAACGGGCCAGCAGCGGAATGAATTCGCTGCTACCGCCGGAGGCGTTACCGAGCCCCCCGGGCTGCTGAACGCTGTGGGAGGCGTCGAACACCACCGGATAACCGGTCTTGCGCATGATGGCCAGCGCGCGAAAGTCCGTCACCAGATTGTTGTAACCGAAACTGACGCCCCGCTCGGTGAGCAGAATCTTGCGGCTCCCGCAGCTTTCGATCTTCTTGACGACCTGCCCGATGTCCCACGGCGCCAGGAACTGCCCTTTCTTGACGTTGACGACTTTTCCGGTTTCGGCGGCGGCCACGAGCAAATCGGTCTGACGGCAAAGGAAGGCCGGGATCTGCAACACGTCGAGGATCCGGGCCGCCGCCGGAACATCCAAGGCGCTGTGCACATCGCTCAAGACCGGAACGCCGAAACGCTCTTTGACCTCGAGCAGGATCTCCAAACCTTTACGCAATCCCAGGCCCCGGAAGGACGAGAGCGAGGTCCGGTTCGCCTTATCATAACTGGCCTTGAAAATGAGCGGGACCTTCAGCGCCTTCGTGATTTTCACAAGCTCGGCGGCGATCGAAAGCGCCGACGCCCTTGACTCGATCACACACGGCCCGGCAATGAGCGCCAAAGACGCCCCCCGACCGATCCGGATCTTCCCCACCTTGACCGACGGCATTTAACGATTCCCTCTCATATGGGCTTCGACCTTCTTAAGATCTTCCGCGGTGTCCACGCCGATCGTATCCATATCGGTTTCCACCGTGCGGATGTGGAAACCCGCTTCCAGCACCCGCAACTGTTCCAACCGTTC
This sequence comes from Candidatus Omnitrophota bacterium, assembly GCA_023247755.1. Taxonomy (GTDB): domain Bacteria; phylum Omnitrophota; class Gorgyraeia; order Zapsychrales; family JAHFFX01; genus JAHFFX01. The sequence goes on from JAHFFX010000057.1 coordinate 6,816, forward strand.
GGCCTTCTCCAACGCCGATGCCGGCAGTTTCTTGAATTTCATTAAAAAATCTTTCCGGTAAGCATAAATTCCCAAGTGTTTGTAAAATTTGAAATCCGCGGAAACCTTCGCCCGCGGGAACGGCACCAGGGAACGTGAAAAATAAAGCGCGTAGCCGCGAGCGTCCACGACCACTTTCACGACATTGGGGTTCTCCAATTCCTCGCTGAATGCAACGGGTTTGATGACCGTCGCCATCGGACAATGTTCGTCTTTCAGCAGCGCCTTTGCCAAAGCGTCGATCACCGATGGCGCGATCAGCGGTTCATCGCCCTGGATGTTGATGATGATGTCCGCCGGACGGCCTTTCATGGCCTCGGCGATGCGGTCCGTGCCCGAAGCATGGTCCACCGACGTCATTACGGCCTTCGCTCCGAATTTCCTGGCAGCGGCCAGCACCCGCTCATCATCACAAGCAATGAGCAGTTCATCGAGGAGCCGGCTTTTTTTCGCCCGCTCCCAGACGTGCTGCAACATGGGCTTGCCCAGAATATCTAAAAGAACTTTTCCCGGAAGCCGGCTCGATGCGTAGCGGGCGGGGATCACCCCGATGACCTCCATCAAACTCCTTTAATATCCATCCCGCCTTTGGCGGGACGAAATCTCGTCCTCTTCCTCATTCGTTTCCCCACAATTCCTCGCTTGGCAAACAGTACCTTTGAGGATAGATGACCCATTGTTTTCCATTCATTAATATGGCCTGCTTCTCTTTTAAACCGGAAAGCATTTGCTCCAACTCAGCTTTCTTATCACCATCCAGATATAGAGTGTAAGAATAACCATTTTTTGACATTTTAGTTGTCTTATGGTTTAAATCCGGCCATCCCTTAGGCCATGGGACTGGCTCTCCCTCCGCATTTATGTAAGGCCAAACTTTAATTTCAACTTTTTGGGGTTCCCATAAACGGGCATTTTTATGATCAAAAGAAATCATCTGGTCAAAAAGCTGAAGAAACGCCTTGGGAGCATGCTTCCTATCTTCTGCATTCTCACGAATCGCTCCGAAAACGGAGACTTGCTTCATTTTCAGGCCTTGCCAATATTTAATAGTATGTCCGGGTTGATCTAAATAGGGACTTGCAAAAATAGCGTATTCCAATTCCATAAATTCATTGCCGATTTTAAATTCATCGAGAAGCCGTTTCAATTCATCCGGGGAGAGTTTAACTGAAAATAATTCATATTGATTAGTTTCCTTTTTAAAAATTACTAATCCATCATGATATAAAATAAAATTTGGATTCCATTGGCCACTCTGCCATATTGTCTTATACGAATCACCGTAAGCTATCGGTTCTTGCAAAAGGATAATCGGCTTTCTATCCGGTTCTATCTTCTCCTGAGCATGAATTTCTGAATTTGTAAGGCCAATCACTGATAGAACAAACAGAAGAATTAATATAAAGCTTTTCAATGCTTTCATAAAATTTATACTCCAGCTTGAATGATTTTTAGGTTTTTCCGCGCGTTCCCAGACGTGCTGCAGCATGGGCTTGCCCAAAATATCTAAAAGAACTTTTCCCGGCAACCGGGTGGAAGCGTAACGCGCCGGAATGACCCCGACGACTTTCGGCGATCGCTTAACCATAGCGGACGACCGCCGAACAAAGTTCTTTTGGGGTGATCGCCACCGCTCCCCGGTGCCCGACCACCACTCCCGCCGCGAAATTGGCGAGCTCGGCGGCGGCCAATTTGGTGGCGCCAGCCGTGAGCGCAAGCGTAAAGACCGCGATGACCGTGTCCCCCGCTCCCGTCACGTCATACACCTCACGGGCGCGCGTCGGGATGTGATGCGGTTTTTTATCACGCTCGAAAAGGCACATGCCATGTTCACCCAAAGTGATCAAAAGCGATTCCAGGCGCAGGAACTTCAACAGCTCCTGGCCCGCTCTTTCAATGTTCCGGTCCGAAAGCTGGTCCCGGTCGACGGCGAGGTCCTTACCGTTGGGATGAGATATCTTGATGTTGCGGATGGCGTTCTCCGCTTCTTTGCGATTGGGCGTGATGGCGGTCACACCCTGATAATAACCGAAATGCTCGACCTTGGGATCGACGGTAATGATCTTTCCGGCGGCAATGGCCTGCGAGCAGGCCTCGGAGATCAGCCGCGGGGAGATCATGCCCTTGCCGTAATCTGAAATGATGATGGCGTCGAACCGCTTCAATTGTTTTTCAATGAAATCGTAGATCGCGCGGTTCTTCTGGCGATCGGAAGAATCCCAGATGATCTCCCGGTCCAATCGCACGATCTGCTGGTTCTGCGCCACAATTCTGGTTTTGATCGGGGTGGGAAAATGCCGATCACCCCAAACACCTTCCGTATCGATCTTCCACTCCTTAAGCCGCTTAAGCAGGATCTTCCCTTCCGCATCGGCCCCGACCTTGCCGACCAGCGACACGTCAGCGCCCAGGGCCTTCAAGTTGTTGGCCACATTGGCCGAACCGCCCGGAGTGTAAGTGGATTTGCCTTCCTGCAGAATGATCGGCACCGGGGCCTCCGGAGAGATGCGCGAGACGCTGCCGAAAATATATTGGTCGAGCAGGATGTCCCCGATGACCAGGATCTTCTTCCTGCGGAAATTGGCGATGATCTTGGAATAATTTCTCATTAAAAACCCTTTGGGATGCAAGCAGTTGTCGACATTCTAAGCAAGAAGGATTTCTCCGGATTTCACGGTCAAAACGAGTGCTGATTTTATCACAGACGCCCTCAGCCGTCAACCCGTTCGACTCGCTTCGCTCGCTCAGGGTTGATGGTGAGCGAAGTCGAATCCATCAACTGCTTCAAGCACCTCGCGGGGTTCGATTTCCGTCAAACATTTGAATTCGATCTGGCAGTTGTGGGCCAGGCAGACCGGACAGCCCACCTCCTTATGAAGGATCCGGCTCTTGGGACCCAAGGGACCCCAGCGCACGGGACTCAGGCCGGCCTGATTGCGGCCGAAGATCGAAATGACCGGGACGCTCAGGGCGCCCGCCATATGCACGGGCCCGGAGTCGTTGGAGACAAGCAGCCGGCAGCGCTTAAGCAAAGCCGCCAATTGTCCCAGGGAAGTCTTCCCGGTGGCGTCGATGACCGGACTCTTGAGGGCGGCGAGGACATTTTTCATGATCTCCCGGTTCTCCGCCCCGCCGACAAAAACGACGCGCCCGGCTTTGCGACGGATCAATTCATCGGCGACCTGGGCGAATCGCTCCGGCATCCAGCGCTTGGAAATGCAGCTGGCTCCGGGATGGATCGCGATCAAAGCCTCCTGCGGTCCCACTCCCTGCCCCTTGAGGAATTGTTGGACCCACTGCTGGCCTTGAATGCTCACCGGCACATAGGGCGAGGCATTGTTGATTGGAATTTCCAAACTCCGCAGGACATCCAGGCAATACTCTGACTCGTGCTTGAGCCCCTGCGGACGCGTGTCGGCCAAAGGGTGCGTTAGAAGAAAACCCAGTTTTTCGTTCCGGTAACCCGCGCGCTGCGGGATCCCCGCCCAAAAGCACAGCAGGTTCGTCCGTTTCTTCGTGTGAAAAACAAAAGCGATATCGAATTGTCTTTTCTTGATCTCTTTTACCAAGGAGAGAAATCCCGCAAAGCCCCGGTGCTTCCCCTTTCGGTCGTCGACCAGGATCTCATCGACGCTGGGATTGCCCTCCAAAAGTTCACGGTTGCCCGGCGCGATCAGCACCGCGAGCCGGACGTGCGGGAAGGCCTTGCGCAAGGCGGCGATGGCCGGGGTCGTGAGGACCACGTCCCCCACGCGGTCGGTGCGCACGATAAGGATCCGCCGGAATTCCTTCATAGGTCCTTTAGAAGATCTTTCTTTAGAATCTCCCAAACCTCGTCCGGGTCAAGCTCCTTCATGCATTCATGCTGATAAGCGCAACCGGACTTCTCGCAGGGCGTGCAAAAAAGTTTCTTGCGGGCCACGCGGGAGCGCATGCTCCAGGGCCCGTACTTGCGCTCGTCCGTCGGGCCGAAGATGGCCAGGGTCGGCTTATCGAGATAACTGCTCAAATGCATCACGGAGCTGTCGTTGGCGATCACCAGCTGGCTGCGGTGGATGAGTTCCGCCAGCTGCAGCATGGTGGTCTTTCCCGTCGCGTCAAAGGCCCGGTGCCGCATCTGGTTGATGATCGATAAGGCGACCGATTGGTCGGCGCGGTCCCCCACGAAGACGACCGGCAGGCGGTACTTTCTTTCCAATTCGTCGGCGATCTTTGCGAATCCCGCTTCTTGCCAGCGCTTGATGTGGTTGGCCGCTCCGGGTGCTACGACAACGAAACGCCGCTCCAGGAGCTTTGCTTCCTTCAGCAATGCATCGACGCAGGCCTTGTCCCGGCCCGTGATATAGATCGCCCGGCGATTGCGTTTCTCGCCGAGAAAATCCCACACCCCGCGCAGCCGTTCCAGATGCTTCTGACGTTTATGGACCCCTTTGTCCGCGAGATCGCGGTAGGCCGTCCGATATTTGGCGTTCACCAGAAGCGGGATCGCGGTGTTGCGCAGGTCGACCACGAGATCGAATTGTTCCCTGCGCAGGGCGTCCACCCAGCGCATCTTCTCAAGCGGCGAGGACTTCTTCTCAAAGATGTAGACCCTCTCGATCAAGGGATTGTTCTGAAAGAGCTCCTTGGCCTTGGGTCCCACCACCACCGACAGCGGGACTCCCGGAAAATCCTGCAGCAGGATGTCGATGACCGGGAACGTGAGGATCACGTCCCCCAGGTTGGACAAGGACACGACGAGGATCTTCTTAACTTTGGATTTTTCGGATAGCGTCAATGATTTCATGTTCCGAGATGCTGCGCATACAGATGTTGTCGGGGCAGAGCAGATGATAACAGGGTTCGCGGTTGCAACCGACGTCCTTGATGAGAATATGGAATTCGCCCTTGCCGCGCGGACCGGTGATCTCCGGCCGGGTCGGGCCGAAGAGCCCCACCCCTTTGGCGCCCACGCTCGCCGCCAGATGGAGCGGCCCCGAATCCGCGGAGATGACCAGCTTCGCCATTTTCATGACCGCCATCAATTCCTTGAGCCGTGTCCGTCCGGCCAGAACGACCGGCGGACGGGTCGTGAGTGTCACGATCTCCCGCGCCAGCGCGGCATCCTCCGGTGAGCCGGTCACGACCACTTTCCAGTTGAACTCTTTGGCGAGGGCATCGATGAGCCGCGCGTAACTTTCCCCGGGCCAGCGTTTCAGGCCCCAATTACCGCCGGGATTGATAACGATGAAGGGCTCGCCGGATGAAATCCCCGCCTCCCGCAGCAGCTCCTGTGCCCGCCGGCAGTCTTCCTCCGGAGGATGAAGCTCACAGGTGCGGTCCTCCACCCGGATCCCGGCGGATTCGATGATCCGCAGATAATGGTCGCTGCGATGGATGGGGCACGGGACCGTTTTCAACGGCTGGGTCAGCAAGAAACCTCTCCCTTTTTCGTCATACCCGACCCGCCGGGGGATCCCCGCCAGCGCTGCCAAAAGCGCCCGGGTGAGCGACCGGTGCAGAATGAACGCGGCGTCAAAACGTTCCCGGCGGATCCGGCCGATGAGGTCCAGTTTGGCGAGGGGACTGCGATCCTTTCCCCGTTCGTCGTAAATGAGCACGCGATCGATCTGGGGAATGCACTCCAGAATCTCCCGAACCCGCGGCACGGCGAGGCAGGCGATCTCGGCTTTCGGATAGGATCGCCGCAGCGCTTTAAAGACCGGAGAAGAGAAGATCACATCGCCGATCCAGTTGACGTTGATGACTAAAATTCGATCCATTATGCAAACCGCCTCATTGGTTCAACTAAAATTCCAAGTTTCCAAAACCAAAATCCAAACAAATTCCAATCATCAAAATCCCAATGTCCAAACGTTTGGAATTTGAAGTTTGGAAATTGTTTGGGATTTGGAATGTGGGAATTGGAATTTGCTTCACTGCGATTTACCCGCATTCACCAGCTCCTCGTACACCTTCAAAGTATCCTCCACCATCCTCTCGGAGGAGAAGCGCTCGGCGACCTCGCGCCGGGCGGCCCGTCCAATTTCCTTCGATTTCTCGGGGTGCTCCAGCAGAAGATCGATGGCATGAGCGAGCAGGTCCGGTCTTTCCGGCGGGACCAGCAGGCCGGTCCGGCCGTCATCGATGATGTTAGCCAGGCCACCCACGTTCGATGCAATGACCGGCAATTCCATGGCCTGGGCTTCCAGCACCGACAATCCCAACCCTTCCTGGCGGGAAGGCATCACAAAAACATCGAGCAGGGAAAGCATGTGGGCGGTCCGGTCAACGACGGGTTTGAACAGCACATGACCGTCGAGGATCAACTCCTCGGTGAGCCGGCGCAGGTTCGCTTCTTCCGGCCCCTTGCCGATCACGAGCAGCTTCGCTTGCGGGAACTTGCGCAGCACTTTCGGCATCGCCCGGATGAGCACGTCGATGCCCTTAACGGAGGACAGCCGCGCGAT
>JAHFFX010000173.1 GCA_023247755.1 Candidatus Omnitrophota bacterium
TATAGCGGCCGCCGGCGCTGATCGCGTCCTGGCTGCCCAAAGACGATTGCGTAATCTCAAAGACCGTGTGCGTGTAATAATCCAGCCCGCGCACCAAAGACGGCACCTCTTCGAATTCAATGCCGAGGCCGTGAAGGATCTGCTTAAGGCCGGCGTAATACGTCCGGCTTTCTTCAGACAGATGTTCGTGCCCGATCTTCAAACCCGAAACAACCGCGCGGCAGACGTTGTTCTTGCAGTCCAGGATACGAAAGACGTTGCGTTCGAAACGGTCTTGGCAATCCTCGCAGAGTTTCCCGACGTCCGCGCGCAGCGCCTCGCGCAAGGCGCCGGAAAGATGCTCCTTGTCCTGCGCCGAGCCGAGCGTATTGATCTTCAGCCGAAAATCCTTGACGCCCAGCGTCCGCAAGAGTTCCACGTTCAAAGCGATGATCTCCGCGTCCAGATACGGCGTCGCCGTGTTCGCTCCGATGGCCTCGACCCCGATCTGGTGGAACTGGCGCAGCCTCCCTTTTTGAGGCCGTTCGCCGCGGAACATGGGGCCGATATAAAACAGTTTCGTCAGCGCTTCGTGGCGGTCCATGCTGTTCTCGATATAGGAACGCACCACCGACGCCGTCCCCTCCGGGCGCAAGGCAAACCCTTCCTCCTTGCTTGAAACTAACTCGAGAAGCTGCTTGTTCACCACGTCGCTGGTCTGCCCCAGCGAGCGCTTGAACAGGCCGGTTTGCTCGAAAACGGGAGTGCGGATTTCCCTGAAATTGTAGGTGCCCAGAATCCGGCGGGCCCTGGATTCAAGATCTCGCCAAAGGGATATTTGGGAAGGAAGAATATCGCTTGTTCCTCGCGGGACGGAAAATTCTTTGCTCATTCTGAATACCTGCCGGATGATTTGAACCCCGCCCCCTTACTGTCGGTCAGTAAAAAGGCGGGGTTCCCGTTTCAAAATCTTGTCTAAAAAGGATATCGTTGCCGATTCCGGAAGTTTACCTGATCTTGTGCTTCATCTCCAGGCCGGGCTTGAAGACAACCACTTTACGGGGAGGAACCGGAACGCTTTGACCCGTCCGCGGATTCCGACCGAATCGCGCTTTTCGTTCCTTGATTTTAAACACGCCGAAGTTACGCAATTCGACTTTTTCGCCGCGCATCAGACTGTCGACAATCACATCAAAGGTCTTTTGAACGACCTTTTTGACATCCACTTGCTTGATGCCCGTCATGTCGGTGATGCGAAGCACTATGTCTTTTTTGGTCATCGAGCCACCTCCTAATGGTAAGTAGCGTAACATCAATGTGTTACAGTGTCAAGGAAAAATTCCCTTCGCCTACCAGTTCCTTAATCTCATTCATCAATTCTTCATTGGGCGCCACAAAAAAGTCTTCCCCCACCAGTATCTGGACGCTTTTATGCGACGGTGTGTCCATGCTCAAATAAACAGGGACTTTCCCCGGGAAACTGGCGAGCTTTTCCTTGAGGTCCCGCAACTTTTGCTGGTCTACCTGGGCCAGAGCCACGTTGATCTTCTTGATGGAACCGTACACGTCCTGGATTTGTTTCATGTCATTGGCGACGATCTTGGGCTCGTCATCGCGCTTGCTGACCCGTCCGCTCAAAAAGATAACCTCGCCTTCATTCAAATATTTGGCCAGTTGTGTGTACGTTGAAGGGAAGACGACCACTTCCACGTCCCCGTCCATGTCTTCCAGCCGCAGGATGGCCATGCGCTCGTTGGTCTTGCGGGTATTGGTCAGCTTCACTTCCTCCAGAAGTCCGACAATGCGCACCTCCTCCCCGTCGATCGACTGCCTTAAATCTTTGGTGGTGCAATTGGTGAACTCCTTGATCTCGGCCCCGAAATGCGCCAGGGGATGGCCGCTGATATAAAATCCAAGGATCTCCCTTTCATGGGCCAGAATTTTCCCCTTGGACCATTCTTTTATCTCCGGCAGGTTTTCCGCTTCCTTATGGAATCCCCCTCCCTGGCCGGCGAGGTCAAAGAAGGAAACCTGGCCCGAGGCCTTTTCCCGCTGGGTCTTGGCGCCCACGGCCAGCGCGGTTTCCAGGACCGCCATCAACTGCGCGCGGTAGACTTTGAAACAGTCCAGAGCGCCGCATTTGATCAAACTCTCAACGACCTTGCGGTTGACCAGACGCAAGTCCACCCGGCGGCAAAGGTCAAATAAAGAAACGTACGGCCCGGGGCGCCTGTTTTCCACGATGGAATCAATGGCTGTTGAACCGACATTTTTGACCGCCAGCAGGCCGAAACGGATCGTACGCGCATCGACGACATCGAATTCCTTGATGCTCTGGTTGATGTCCGGCGGCAGGATCGTGATCCCCATCGCCCCGGATTCCTTGACGTATTCGACGATCTTGTCGGTATTGTTCTTTTCGCTGTTCAGAAGCGCGCACATGAACTCCACCGGATAATTCGCCTTGAGGTATGCCGTCTGATAAGAGATAAGCGCGTACGCGGCCGAATGGCTGCGGTTAAAGCCGTATCCGGAGAAATAATCGATCAGGTCGAACAGTTTGTTCGCCTTCTTCTCGTCGATATTGCTGAACTTTCCGCACCCCTCGACGAAATCCTTGCGCATCTGGTCCATGACCGCGGGGATCTTCTTGCTCATCGCGCGGCGCAGATGGTCGGCCTGGGTCAGGGAGAAGCCGGCGAGGGCGACGGGGATCTTCATGACCTGCTCCTGGTAAACGATGATCCCGTACGTTTCCTTGAGGATCGGCTCGAGTTTGGGGTGGTCGTATTTGATCTGGACTTCCCCGCGCTTGCGGCGGACAAAATCATCGAGCATGCCGCTTCCCATCGGCCCGGGGCGGTACAGGGCCAGGACGGAGATAATATCTTCAAATTCGGAAGGCTGGGTTTTCTTTAAAAGCTCGCGCATCCCCGCGCTTTCCAGCTGAAACACGCCGAAGCTGTTGGCCTGGCTCAAAAGGGCGTAGGTCTTGGCGTCATCGAGAGGGACTTTGCTGATATCCATTTCAACGCCGTGGATCTTTTTGATCAATTCGACCGCCTGGCTGATGACGGTCAGCGTGCGCAGGCCCAGGAAATCCATTTTGAGAAGCCCTATCTTGGCGATCGCGTTCATCGCGAAGCCCGTCACGATCTGGCCGTCGCTGGTCTTGAAAAGCGGCACATACTCGTCAAGCGGCTTGTCGGCGATGACGACCCCGGCCGCGTGGGTTGAGGCGTGGCGGTTCAATCCTTCCAGGACCTGCGCGGTATCGATCAACTGATGGGCGGTCTGGTCCTCGTCATACAGTTTCTTCAGCTGCGGCTCTTTGACGAGGGCGTCTTCGACGGTAATGCCCAGATCGCCGGGGACCAGTTTGGCGATCTTGTCCACGTCCCCGTAGGGAACACCCATGACGCGCCCCACGTCGCGGATGGCGGCGCGCGCCTGCATGGTCCCGAAGGTGATGATCTGCGCGACGTTCTCGCTGCCGTATTTGCGGGTCACGTAATCGATGACCTCGCCGCGGCGTTCAAAACAAAAATCGATGTCGATATCGGGCATCCCCGCGCGGTCGGGATTAAGGAAACGTTCAAAGAGAAGCCCGTACTTCAGGGGGTCCAGGTCCGTTATCCCCAAAAGATAGCTGACCAGGCTGCCCGCCGCGGAACCGCGCCCGGGCCCGACGGGGATCCCCTGGCTTTTGGCGAAATGGATGAAATCCCAGACAATAAGAAAATAGCTGATAAACCCCATCTTTTCAATCGTCTCCAGTTCATGGTCAAGCCGCCGGGTGATCTCCGGGGTGACGTTCGCGTAACGCGCGCGCAGGCCTTCCCGGCATAATTCCCGCAGATAAGTTTCCTTTGTTTTACCGTCGGGAGGGGCAAACTTCGGCAGGTGGACCTTGCCGAAATCAAAATCAAGGTTGCATTTCTCGGCGATGACGACCGTGTTCTTCAACGCCTCGGGGATCCAGCCGAATTCCTGGAACATCAAGGCGGGGTCTTTAAAATAAAACTGGTCGGTCTTCATCCGCATCCTTTTGGGGTCGTTGAGCATCGCCTGCGTCTGGATGCACAAAAGGGCTTCGTGGGCCGTGGATTGGGATTGTTCCAGATAATGCACGTCGTTGGTGACGACCAATGGCAGGTTTAATTCCCGGGCGATCTTCAGGAGGCCTTCGTTGACCGTTTTCTGCTCGGCGAGGCCGTGGTCCATGATCTCGATGTAAAAATTCCCGTCGCCGAAGATATGGCGCAATTCATCCGCCGATTTCAGGGCCGCGTTGTAATCGCCCTGCTGCAGGTGCCAGGCGATCTCCCCTTTCAGGCACGCGGAGGTGGCCAGAAGCCCGCGCGCGTGGCTGGCGAGGATACCCTTGTCCATCCGGGGAAAATAATAGAACCCCTCCAGGTAAGCCATGGACACCAGCTTCAGCAGGTTGCGGTACCCTTCCATGTCGCGGGCGAAGAGGACCAGGTGGGAAACAGCCCCCTTTTCTCTCCCTTTTTTTTCGAGGCGGCTCCCGGACGTGGCGACGTAAGCTTCGCAACCGATGACAGGTTTCACCCCCATCGCCTTCGCGGTCTGATAAAAATCAATGGCGCCGAAAAGATTTCCGTGGTCGGTCATGCCGAGGGCGGGCATCTTGTAATCCGCGGCCTTCTGGACCAGGTTCTTGATGCGGCAGGCCCCGTCGAGGAGGCTGTACTGGGTGTGAACGTGCAGATGGACGAAGTCGGAAGGATTCATCTTATCTCGAACAACCAGCAACAAACAACGATTTTACTCCCATTCAATCGTGGCGGGCGGTTTGGAACTGATATCGTAAACGACGCGGTTGACGCCCTTGACCTCGTTGATGATCCGGTTGGCGATCTGGCCCAGCAGCTCATAGGGTAATTTTACCCAATCCGCGGTCATGCCGTCAAGGCTGCTCACGCAGCGGATGGCAACCACATTTTCGTACGTCCGCTGGTCGCCCATGACCCCGACGGTCTTGACAGGCAGAAGGACCG
>JAHFFX010000005.1:0-12136 GCA_023247755.1 Candidatus Omnitrophota bacterium
CGCTTGGTGGTGAAGAAGGGATCAAAGATATGATTAAGGACATCTACCGGGATCCCGGGCCCCGTGTCATCCATTATAACGACCACCTTTCGGTCCGACCCCGCGATCTTCTCCAAGCTCCGGACGGCGAGCGTGCCGCCGGCGGGCATGGCCTCGATGGCGTTGTTGAAGATATTGATGATCACCTGGGTCATCCGGTCCCGGTCCAGGGCGATCCTTGGAATACTCGGGCACAGGTCCTCGGCGACCATGATGTTAGACCGGTTCAGGTTGTTGCGCAACAGCAGAATGGCGTTCTCTATGACGCTGTTGATATTGTCCGGCTTAAGACTGATCTGGCCCGGCTTGGTGAGATCGATCAGACCGCGGATAATGCCGTCGGCCCGCAGTACCGCATCCCGCATGTCCGTGATCAAGGCCGGGACGATCTTGTCCTCTCCGTAATTGACCTGCCGCACGAAATACTCCAGTCCCTGCATGATGATGGCCAGGGGGTTCTTGACCTCGTGCGCGACCCCGGCGGCGATCTGGGCCACGATCTTCGCTTTTTCGGCATCGATCAGATGTTCTTGCAGGACCCGCTGTTCGGAATTATCCCGGATGATCGCCCAGGCGCCGAGGATCTTTCCGTCCGGGTTCAGGTGCGCCCACATCTTGAGCGTGACCGGAACGAGCGTCCCGCTTTTGCGAATGCATTCCAGTTCATATTCGTCGGTATATCCGCGCTGTTCGATCTCCTCATTGAACTTCTGCAGCAGCCAGTGTCGGGAATCCGGGGTCAAGTGCTTAAATTTCATTCCGCGGATCTCCCGGAGGGTGTATCCGGTCATCGTGAGCAGGGCCGGATTGCCTTGCAGGAAATAGCCTTCATTGTTGATGAAGGCCAGTCCTTCCCGGGTCGACTCGAAAAGGTTCCGGTATTTCTTCTCGGAGATGGCCAGGCCTTCTTCCGCGTGGCGGCGTTCATCGATCTCGGCCTGCAGGATCCTCTGCTGTTCAAAGAATTTCTTGATGAGAACGGCCACGTCCCCCATTTCGGTTTTTTCTTTCATGAGCGGTCCGATCGGCGCCGAGTCCCCTTTCTCCAAAGCTTGGGAAATGCGGTGCAGGGGCTTTTGGACCCATTGCCAAAAGCCAAAACCGATCAAGGCCAGGGAGAGCAAAGAGAATGCCACCAGCAGGATGGTGACCTGGTTTGTGATCTGGGCCGATCTTCTGATATGTTCGGTGACAAAAGAGATTTTTAAACGGGCGGCTGCAGCCCCGTTCCACCCCGGCAGGTCCCGGATGAATTCTATTTGCCCCAAGGGAAGTTGGGTGGAGCGGATGTTCTCCTCAAGAGAATGCAGGGTCACGGAAGCATTGGCCAGTTCCGAAAGTTCCTTGAGATAGGCCTGGTCCCAGAGTCGTCCGGCAAAGAAATATCCGTGAGGTTCGACCCTTTCGATATCCGCGCTGCCATGGATGATCGAGCCGCGAACCTCCACGATCCCCTGCGGCATATGTATGAAAAAGTAACAGAAATTCTTGGAATCAAGAAGTGTTTTGATCGTTTCCGGCGCGAGGGGAAGGATCTTCATCCCTTCGTTGTTCAGCTTACTGGCCCCATAGACAAGCGTGACCGAGGGATTGTAGACCCAGCTGGCTTGGATCTTGTAGGTATCAAGACTTGTATCCAGGTTCTGCACCGCCCACTCTATGCCGCTTGCGCCGTTCGCAAAATCGACCATCTCATCCCAGATCGTGTAATCGTAGGCGATGGTCTTGATCGCTTCTCCTTTCAGCGAGAGGATCTTGTCGAATACCGCTTCTTTCGTCCGCTGTTCTTCCTGTGCCAGGAATTTCAATCGGTCCTGTTCAATGTGTCTATGCATGAACAAGGTCAAAAGGAAGATCAAGGTCAGCAGGGAAAATAAAAGGGTGATTCTTTTCTGGATGGTCGTTCGTTTGATCATGGTTTGCCGATGGGGACGATTACAGTCTGAGCGTGAGGCTGAGTTCCAACTGATATGCGGGATCGGCATCGCCGTCCCCGCGGATAAAGGGCGTGAGAAGACTTCCCCCAGTATCGTCCCGCTCTTCCCGGTAAAAATTCCCCGGCATGAAGTATCCTCCGGAGAATCCCAATTCCGCATGTTCGTTTACGGAATACGTCAGGACCAGGTCGACCTCCTGTCCCAACTCCGGGGAAAGTTCTTTGGACGCTCCATCGAACGTGCCGATCCCCGGTTCGAACGATTGCAGATACCACCAGTCCCAGCTCATAGTCAGCCGGTCGGTGCATTGATGCTCGAACCCCACCCCGGGCAGGATCAGATTCTCCAGGATGCCGGCATCGCCGAACGTCGTGGGCCGGTCGATCCCGTAATTGAGTCCCCACCCCAGCCCCAAAGCCACGATTGGGCCGACGGTGAGCGGCTCAGAGACGGCGTCGAACAAGTTCGTGTTAAAAGGAGAATATGTGCTGAAGGCCCGGTTCTTGCCGCTGACCAGGGCGGTGTCGCCGTTATCCACCATTTCGGTCGTCACCTTGTTGCCGGAGGCCAGTATGAAGCGGGCGTGCGGTTTTGTTTTTCCGGCATCGTAAGTAAGGCCGGAATAGATCAAGTACCCGGAGTGCTCCACGTCCTTGAATTCGGAATCACTGCTCTCGGCCCGGCCGAAATTGTGCGCTCCCTCCAGCTGCACGCTCCAGTGGCCAGCGGTCGCATCCCAGCTGGCGCCGGCCGTCCCCAGAAGGTCGTTATGGGTCGGGGCGGCAAAGACGCTACTTCTTTTGTCCGCGGTTCGGTCGTACAAAAATCCCAGATAAGGTTGAAGGCGGTTCTTCTCTGTTCCCCATTGGGCATCGAGCGCGACCAGATGCGTGTTGCCTTGCTCGTAATCCACCAGTTGGTCCGCCTGCTGAGGGACCCGCGGCCCCCAGGGACTGTTGTTGGCCGCGTCCGGATAAAAATAATGGAACCGCCATTGCACTTCCCCTTCCCCTTCCTTCCCTCCGGTGACCCCGAGGCCGTAGTTCTCATAGGCCGTGCCGATCGCGACCCCATGGCCGACGCTGTATCCGAACCGGCCGCCTTTGATCTTAACGGAGGACGTTCCGAGCGGAGCTTCCACCCATAACTCCCGGACCTCCGGAAGCAATTCTTCCTCGTTGTAACGCTCCAGCGGCCCGATCGAGGTCCGCAGGGCGTTATGGATGAAGACGGGCGCGTCGTAACCGTAGGGGCCGTTGCGCTGTAATTTGAGATAGGCCTGGGGTCCGTCGTCCCCGAATTGCAGGTCGAGTCCGAAATAATAATCGATCCCGAGATAGGTGGAAGCGTCGTCCTTGTTGCTGGTGTCGAGATCAACGGTGTTGGAAAGCGAGATAATGTCCGTCCGGGAATAGATCTGGCCCGTCAGGGTGAAATGGTCTTGTTTGATCAGGGGGAAATCGGCGCTGGCGGTCGCCGGTAGGCCGGCGGCCGCCAGAGCAACAAGAAACAATCTCCGGAAAGTGGCGAACATGGTTTGGCACACCTCCTGGCGGGCGATCGGTTGGTTTAATTCTTCGGTCATGAGGAATTTGTGGAACGCCTCACTAAATTTTTGCTTATGAATAGAGGAAAAAGTCGCGGCTGCGCGGGGCAAGAGAGGAATGGATTAATGCTAACACGGGCTCTGCTGAAAATAAACGGATTTTGGAGAATTTTGGGCGGGCCTCGGCGGCCGGCATCGCTGCCGGGCGCCAGGCGGGTTCTTTCCGGTCAATTCTGGAGGGTGGATAATATCTTCTTTACTTCCATCGCCCCCTCGAGATTGCCGGCCTCTTCGAGGGTCATTAACGCGGATTGCAGATATTCTTTGGCCTTTGCTTTTTCGGGTGCGGCTTTCGCCAGGCGCACATAACAGCCGGCGAGCCAAATGGACGCGCGGGCGTTGTGCGGGTTGAGGTCCAGGCATTTCTTTAGATGCTCAATGGCCTGCTCATCGCGGCCCAGGGCCTGATAGCAGGCGGCGAGGCCAAAGTGGGCCGTCTGGTCCGCCGGATCTGACCGGGCCGCCTTTTCCAGATACGGAATGGCTTCCCTGTACCGGTTCAAGGCCGCGAGATTGTTCCCCATGCCCGCGTTCAGTATGGCATTGTCAGGATCCTTCGCCAGGCCTTCCTTAAAGACCGTGAGGCTCTGGTCATACTCTCTGGTCTTGATGAACGCCACGGCGCGGTTGACATATTGATCCGTTTCGCTCTTGCTGAGCGCGGCGGCGGCCGGCTGGCACAGGAGCCCGGTCAATAACAGTCCATAAATGAATTTTTTCATCGTCTCTTCCTTTCTTTCTTCCGGTGGGACGGGTCTGGTCGCCCCGGCAATGCTCATCCGGATGGGATCCATTCAAATCTTATTCCATGGGATGCGCAAAAGTCCTTGAAGTCCGCCAGTTCCTTGTCGGAGGAGATCAGGGGTTCGTCGCCGGTCCGGCGGCAGGTCGATTGAAATTCAATGACCGATCCTTCGGGGAGACTTGCGATGAATTTCTTGAGGGCCGCCACCGACCGGAAGCCGCTCTGTCCGATCGCGAAGATATATTCCGTATGGTCCGCTTCGAAAATATAGATCAGCTGCATTTTGTAGGTGACGGCTTGCGGCTCCCCAACGGCCGGGGCGGAAGCCGCCGGGGCGGGCGAGGCGGGGTGTCCCGCCTCGCCCGCCCCGGCAGCGGCGCTCGCCATGACGATGCCCGCAAGCAATGTCGCGAACCGGATCACCTTCAGCGGGTTCTTCATCTTGGATCCTTTCAAAACATCCAGGGCAGCGCCGGCGGCAGCCACTGGCTCAACGAATAGAGCACGCAAAAGACCAGCATCTGCTCTTTGTGAAAGTTGCGCTGGCAGAACAGGAAGATGATACCGTTGGTGATCAGCGATTGCACGATGGAGACGATGTCGCCAAAAGATATCGCATGGATGAGGTCATAGCACAGCCCGAAGATCGCCGCCGCGGCCACGAGGTTCTTGACGGACCGGCTCCCGTACAAAAGCGCCGCGCCGAATGTGATCGACACCAGGATCTTGACCAGATTGCCGAAAACCCGGTCGTGAAATAGCCAGGTGGTCAAGGCGTTCATAAAAAGCAGCATGGACAAAATTTTGTCCGATTCCGGAGTGCGGAACGCCTTCCTTTCCCATTGATTGATCTCTTCGTAGTTGTCGGCGAGGACCATCGTTATCCGCCTTTTATTTGAACCCCCGCGCCCACCAAAGCAGCAGCGCCGGGATCACCGTTCCCAGGATGAGGCACAGCCAAACGATCGCCGGCCGGTTCACCCGAAAGGCCATCGTGACCCCCAGAACGGTCGTGATGGCCAGCCCCAAGGACATTCCCAAGACAAACAGTTTGAACGGGAAAGAAGGGTTCGGCTTGACATCATTGCCGGTGAACCGTTGATGAATATGGACCTCGGATAAGGACTTGACGATCTCCGGCGGCTTGTAGGAACTGTTCTTCATTTGCTGGTGCAGCTGGAGGGTCTGCACGGCCCCCGTGATGACGAAGAACAGCAACAGCGGCGCGAAGAAACAACCCAGATAAAGATGCAGGACACGCAGTGTTTTCATAAGGAGGCCCGATATGATTCCAAGGTCATTATAATTGACGGTTCTTTTTTAACCAGAGAAAACCCGTCGTTGTGACAGCGGCGTTCGCGCAATTCCGCGCTTCCGAAGTTTCAATGCGGTTCCCGGTTCGAGAAGATGTTCTTCATGAGCTCTCCTTTTTGCTGGGCCAGAAGTTCGGTCGAACCGATCTTTTCTTCGATGATCTTGATCCGTTCCTCGATGACCATCAGGTCGACATGGCGCAGCATGTGCTCCCTTTCCATCTTGACGAAATAGCGTTCCGCCTCGGTGAGTTTCTCTCCGATCTTGGCGACGATCGGTTTTTCCTGGACGCTTAATTCTTTCTGCTCGTCCTTGGCTTTCAATTTGTCCAGGAGCGCCTTCATCACGATGATCTCTATCTGGGCTCGGCCGTAAGCTCTTTTGATCGCCAGGGCCCTTTCCTGTTCCTCCAGCCAGGTTTCCAGCCAGAACCTTAATTCAAAGTTATCCATGAAATTCTCCTTTTTTAGATCCAGCGGCGGACGCGTTGTTTGAAGTTGAGATAATTGTTCCCGAAGAGGCGTTCCATTCGGGCTTCCTCAAAAGGGATGAAGATCAGCTGCATGGTCAAGATGAAGGCGGCGGGAGGCACCATCAAGGGGATCGTCCCCACCCCCCAGCCGATGCCCAGAAGGATCAGCGTGATGCCGAGATACATGGGGTTTCGCGTGAAATTATATGGGCCCACTTCAACGATGGTCTTCGGCTCTTCCTGGAAGCGAATGGGGGTCTCGTTGCCTTGGAACAGAACGCAGGCCCACGCCATGATCGAGCCCCCCGCGAGTCCGATCATCGCGCCCACGATCGGATGCCCGAAGTGCGGCTGGAGGTCCCACGGAATGAGCCATTGCAGGCCGAAGGCCGCAACGAAATAACCCAGCGCGATGGCGGGGGGTTTTATGACGGGAATGCCCTTCATGTCGGTTCTCCTTTTGAAATCACCGTTTTGTCCCGGTGATTTTGATTCCCGTGTAATTCGTCCCCACAATGGACCTTCCATCCGCGGAAAGATTGACCGTGTCCGTCATGCTGGTCGGCTGCCACCAAAGCGTCATTTCCTGGGACCGGGCGTCGATGCAGTTCCAGGTTCCCGTGGCCGTGGGCAGGACGTCCGCGGCTCTCGCCCGCCAGGCCAGATGACCGTCCTTTTCGAAGGTCACGACCCCACCGAGGAACCAGTCCCAATTGCCGAGGGCCTTCTCGCAGCCCTGGGGTTTGACCGGTTGGGCCGGCAGGGTTTGGGCCATGACCGCAGGTGCCGCGGCGCTCTGGGGTTGAGGAGTTAATATGCTCTCGGATACCAGCGACAGCCTGGGTGTTGGCGTATATTTGCTCAGTGTTCCCAGCAAAGCGACGAGCGCGGTGATGAGGCTCGCCACGCCGGTCAGGATCCCCGGCAGTGTGGTCAAAAATGGTTTGTTGTCGGACTCGCCCATGCTATTTCTCCGCCTGATTCACCTTCTTGAGGCAATACTCTTTGTGTATCGCGTTGAGCGACTGGCAGTCGGAAGCGGTCAGTTTGGTCGCCTGGCCCACTTTGTCGATGCATTGAATGACCATGTCGGGAAATTCGATCATCTCGCAGTATACCAGGGTTTTCTCTTTGACGGAAACATCCAGCGTGCAGCCGCTGCGGGCCATGGGGTCGGGCAGCCGCACGCAGTTCTCGATGCTGAAATCGGTCTGGGGCAGGCCGTTGTCGGACGTGGAGCCGGGGCCGCTGGCCACGCCGCCTTCGGCAAAAGCTTGGGTGGTGCTCAAAAGCAATAAGCCTATAAGGGGGACGCTGCGCATAAGGTTTCTCCTTGAATTACTTCTCTATTTTATGGAACGTCAAGGCGGCGGTCTCGGCCAGTTTCAGGGCGGCTTTATGGTGCGGTTCCACATCCTGGCTCGAGATCTGGATGAGGTCCTTGCCCTCTATGGTCACGTACATGAACCCGTGCATCTTCTTGCCGGTCGCGACATCGGTTCCCTCCCACTCGGCGTGAATGAAGTTAATGCCGTTGATCGTTCCGGTCTCCGGGGAGGTCGACTTCCAGTCCGCCTCGCGGTTTTTGGCGACGGCCCGCATAAAGGATTGAAGTATCTTATCCGGGTCCGGAACGCTCTCTCCTTCGGGGACCGGGGACAACAACACCATGAGATACGGCGAGGTCCCGTCCGGACGCTTGATGCCCTTCCAGGCGTAGGCCATGGAATCGTTGGGCCCTGGTTTTTCTTGTACTACGGAATCCTTGGGGGGCCGGATCCGGAATTCACCGATACTGGTTTCCGGCGCGAGTTGACCGAGAAGCGCTTTATCCGGTGACCAGTTTTCCGCAGAACCCGGGTGGATCCCGGTGCCGGCGGTCAACAGCAAGGTCAACACAATGATCGCAAGATTTTTCATGAGCGTTCGGTTCGCCACTGAAAACGGGATAACGCGATGCGGCCCTCGATATCGAAGTCGACCCCCTCATTCTCCAGCAGTTCGCGCTGTTTGTCCTCGCAGCCGGGGACCGCGCGCCGGCTGATCTCGCCTTGGGCGTTCACCACGCGATGCCAGGGAACGCCCTTGCCTTCCGGCAGCGCCGAAAGCGCGTAACCCACCCGCCGCGCCTGCCTCCCGATCCCCGCGAGCTTGGCGATCTGCCCGTACGTCGCCACCCGGCCTTTGGGGATCTTTTTGACAAAGGTGTAGATGGATGAGTAGGTGGAGGGCTTCATTAGTGTTAAGAGTTAAGAGTTAAGAGTTAAGAGTTAAGTGTTAGGTGTTAAGGGAAAACATTCAATTGAGTATCGTGTTCCCGAAATTCAATGTCTCTTGGCCAGCAACGCGAAGTCCAGGCAATAGTGGTCAAGATCGGCCAGGGATATCTGATAGTCGTTCGCGCCCGCGAAAGCCGCGCCCACGATCTCCTGAAGGCGGGCGATTTCCTTAAGGCGGTGACGGTGGCGGCTGTCAGCGAGCGTCAAGCTGATCAGATCCAGCGCCCGCTCCAGGGCTTTCGTACGGCCGGCCGCGTCGCCTTTCTCCTCCCAATGTTTGGCCCGGGAAATTTCGCTGCCGATGTGGCCGATCTGCTCGGCCAGGGAAAATTTTGACCAGCGGGATTGTTCGATCATTTTGCGTCGATCAGAGCTTCAATGATTTCCCTGATCGCCTTTTTCAGCTTCTCGTCCTGGATCTCCTGGGAACGATTACCGTGCGCGGGCCGGATATTGATGAAGGACGTATATTGGATCCATTCTTCTTTTGGTCTGTCGGGAAAGAGATTGAACCCCCAAAGGTCATCCTGGCGGGCGCCGTCCTGCAGAAGCAGGGCCTCGGCATCGGCGTGCAGTTCCCCTCCCAGTGCGATGACCTTGCGGCGCAGATCGACGACCCCTTTGACCATGTCGCCGTAAGAGGATTTTGCCAGTTCCCCGACTTTTGCTAAAGAAACTTTTTTGCGAATGATTTCGATGGGCATTTTGAAGGAGTGTTAAGTGTCAGGTGTTAAGAGTTAAGAGTTAAGAGTTAAGAGTTAAGAGAATTAAGGTCGCTGCGTGCCCGCCAATCCGCTTTTAGCGGATTGGCAAGTCCAGTATTCCCGGGATTCCGAAGGCTGTATCGCTGAGGTCCTTATTTATTTTCATTCTTGGGTTTAAGTTCCATAGTTTCTTTGTCAATAAATTTGATATTGAAGTCTCTCAATGAAAGTATTCTTGAGGGTGAAGGGAAAATGGGAACATAACGGATTTCATAAAAGTTTGTGTCTTCAGATAGAATAGCTGCTGGTTTTATTCCTCTCTGTAATTTAATGATATTTGAAGAAACAATCTCGAAGGAAGATGAAGGAGCGACAGTTGACTGATCAGAAATAACTACAGAATTTGGTTCGGGTGCCAGCTTGAGTTCAAAGAAAATTACTGAATTGCCATCTTTGGGGTTCTCTAGAATTGCAATTCGATTGTCTTTGTCAACTTTCCGAAATATTTCCCGGCGATATAGTCCGTAGTGTTGATGGACGTACTCCTTGATGTCCGCAATTTCTTTTTGGACTTCAGTTATGTTGTTGACGACCGTGGTGATTTGTTGTTTTATGCTTAAACTTTGTTCAATTTTTACTTTAAGATTTTCTATGTCTTTTTTTATCATTTCAACTTCGAGGTCCCCTATTTTTAATTTCTTTATTACATCATGATTTGCAATAACCACTCCAATTGCTAAAGAAAATATGAAGAAAGTCACAGCTGTTTTGGCATCGATTATCTTACTTGCCAAACTATAATAAGTAACAATGCTGAATGATAGGCCAATAACAAGTCCAATAATCTCCTTCACCGTATTCCCCTCGCTTTTTTAAGTCTGTTGCAAATTGATAAAGGTGGTTTTCTAAAATCTGAACAAATTCCTCTTTAATCTTATCTCCTTTTAAAACTATATATTCCTTCCCATCCACATAAACCGGCGCGATGGGTTTCTCCGATGTGCCCGGTAGGCTGATGCCGATGTCGGTCCTGCTTCGCTGAATTACTTGCGTGTTCAGTTTCGCAGGACTGCGCATGCAAGTTGCATAGCGGGTGACACAGGCCGTCGCTGAGCGGGAGGATCCACACCGGGCGGAGGGGCCCGCGAAGCGATGGCCTGTGGCAGGACCCGCTATGAGCAATTTTCTTTTATATATCCTTCTAAGATCGTAATAAATTCCTCTTTGATGTGGTCTCCCTTTAGGGTCTTTATTTGTTTTCCATTCGCATAAACCGGTGCGATCGGCTTTTCCGATGTCCCGGGTAAGCTTATCCCGATGCTTGCATGGCGGCTCTCGCCTGGGCCGTTGACCACGCAGCCCATGACCGCGATCTTCAATTTCTCAACGCCGGGATATTGCTTCTTCCAGGCCGGCATCATGCGGGTGATGTGGGAGTTGATGTCCATGGCGAGTTCCTGAAAGTAAGTGCTGGTGGTGCGGCCGCAGCCCGGGCAGCTGGTGACGCTCGGTTTGAAATATCTTAATCCCAGGGATTGGAGAATGGTTTTGCATACCTCCACTTCCCGAGAGCGCGGAACATTGGGCTGGGGCGTTAATGAGACCCGGATCGTATCGCCGATCCCCTGCTGAAGGAGAATGGCGAGCGCGGCGGAACTGGAAGCGATCCCTTGCATATCCGCGCCGGCTTCGGTCAATCCGAGGTGTAGAACGTAGTCGCATTTGTCGGCCAGCCGCGCGTAGACTTCCACCATATCCTGCAGGACCGACATTTTACAGCTCAGAACGATCTTGTTCTTAGGGCAGCAAAGCTTCTCAGCAAGTTTGGCGCTGGCGAGCGCGCTCTCGATCATGGCATCAAGCATGACCTCCCGCGCGTCCTTGGGGTTTTTCAGCTTGGCGTTTTTGTCCATAAGCCCCGTCAGGAGTTCCTGGTCGAGCGAGCCCCAGTTGACGCCGATGCGGATGGTTTTGCGGTGGGCGACGGCGATCTTGACGATCGCCGCGAAATTCTCATCGTGCCGTTCGCCGCGCCCTACGTTGCCGGGGTTGATGCGATATTTGTCGAGGGCCTGGGCGGCGGCCGGGTGCTTGGTGAGCAGCGTATGGCCGTTGAAATGGAAGTCGCCGATGATGGGCGTTGTGTAGCCCGCCGCCCGAAGGCGCTTGATGATCTCGGGGGCCGCGGCGGCCGCGGCGTCATCGTTGACCGTCCAGCGCACCAGTTCGGAACCCGCTTCGATCAGTTCAATGGTCTGCTTGAGGGTCTTCTCAATATCCGCGGTCGGCGTGTCGGTCATCGACTGGATGACGACCGGGTGCTCGCTGCCGAGCTTGACGGAACTGATGGTGACGGTGGGGGTTTTGCGGCGCTGGTGGAGGATCATGTGGCCTTTTAGGTCACCAGTCACCAGTCACCAGGTCACCATACAATTAAGAATTGTCGGGTGACTTTGTGACTTGGTGACTTTGTGACCCTGATCTTCTCTTAAAATTCTTTTCAATTCCCGAAGGCGAAATGCTATAATTTAGCCCATATTATAGGGAATTCCTTCGGGGAAAGCAATCCAATCGTTGTCCTCGATCGGTCATCCGATGAACCGGTAATCCGGGATTTGGATATCCGGTGATCGGTAAGCCGGGATAAAATCCAAAGTTTGGTTGCGGATGCCCGGGTCCCCGGATTTCCTGGTTCCCCATTTCCTGATAACCGGATAACCGTTAATCTTTATGCAAATCTACCTGGCCCGAACGCAGGGTTTCTGCGCCGGGGTCGCCAGCGCGGTCGAGATCGTGGAAGCGGCCCTGCAGAAGTACGGTGCCCCGCTCTACGTTTTTCATGAGATCGTTCACAACACTTACGTGGTGAAGGACTTCAAGACCCGCGGCGTCATTTTCGTGGACGACCTTGCGGAAGTTCCCAACGGCAAACGCGTCATTTTCAGCGCTCACGGTGTTGCCCCCGAGGTCCTCGAAACCGCCCAGCGCAAGGATCTCAAATACATCGACGCCACCTGACCGCTGGTCAACAAGGTCCACC
>JAHFFX010000005.1:12146-37382 GCA_023247755.1 Candidatus Omnitrophota bacterium
AAGCGGTCCAGTTCTCGGCCAAAGGTTATGAGATCGTGCTCATCGGCCACAAGGGGCACCAGGAGCTCATCGGCACGGCCGGTTATGTGGACCCGCAGCTCCTCCATATCGTGGAAGACGAGGCCGATATCCGGGAGCTGACCATCGATCCCTCCAAAACGGTGGCGTATCTGACGCAGACCACCCTTTCCGTCACCGAGACCAAAGAACTCATTGAACGCCTTAAAGAACGTTTCCCGAAACTCGTCGCCCCTCCCCGCGAAGACATCTGCTACGCGACCCAGAACCGCCAGGACGCGGTCAAGGAGCTGGCCCGGAAATGCGATCTCATCATCATCTGCGGTTCGCCTAATTCCTCGAACAGCAACCGTCTGCGCGAGACCGGCGAACAGGAAGGCGCCGAGAGCTACATCATCGATTTTCCCGAAGAGCTCGACGTCTCCATCCTGCGCGGCAAGGAACGCATCGGCATTTCCTCCGGCGCTTCTGTTCCCAGGGTGATCGTCGACCGATTGATCGACAAGATCAAAAAGTCCTATCCCTCCGCCGAAGTGCATGAGATGGAAGATCCGGAGAAGAACATCGTGTTCCCGTTGCCGGCGATATAATTGTGGTCCGTGACTCGTGACACGTGATTCGTCGACGTGTCACGTACCCCGTGCCACGAATCACCCCCAAGTTTATTTAAGCAATGGCCAAATTTATCCTCGACAACATCGAATACGACGTCCCCGATGGCAAGTGCCTGGCGGAGACCTGCGAAAAAGCGGGTGTCCCCTTCTCCTGCAATTCCGGTGTGTGCGGCACCTGCCAGATCAACATCGTGGAAGGCCACGATAACCTGGGCGAATTGAACCAGGAGGAAAAGGACCTGGCGATGGATCGGAATCATCGCTTGGGTTGTCAGTGTATTATTTCGGGAGGTGTCGTTAAAGCGAGTTTCTAATTTGTGTCTCGTGACACGTGGTACGTGATTCGTCAACGTGACACGGGTCACGTACCACGTTCCACTAATCGAGTTTTATCCCAACGATGTTCAACCTCTCTGCCAAACCCCTCGAACCGACCGAATTCAAGCGCGGTCTCGCGTCCCCTAAAGCCGGCGCGTTCGCTGATTTCGAAGGCCTGGTGCGCGACCATAACGACGGCAAGACCGTTACCGCCCTGGAATACGAAGCCTTTCCCGAGCTGTGCAAAAAAGAGGCCGAGGCCATTTTTCGCGAGGCCCGCGAGAAATTCGATATCATCAACGCGAAATGTGTGCATCGTGTCGGGAAGCTTGCGGTCGGTGAAATGGCCGTGTGGGTGGGCGTATCCGCCTCCCACCGCGAGGCCGCATTCAACGCCTGTCAGTACATTATCGATAATGTGAAGACCCGCCTTCCCATCTGGAAAAAGGAATACTACACCGATGGGGCGTCGGAATGGGTAAATTGCGGCGAAACCTGCGTGGCGTGCGCACATGATGATTCGGGGCGTAGGGGACGCAGATCTGCGTCCCCTACGCCCATGAACGAAGCCGAATACTATTCCCGCCAGCTGGTGCTTCCCATGGTCGGCAAGAAGGGCCAGGAGAAATTGAAGAAAGCGAAGGTGCTGGTGGTGGGCGCCGGCGGCCTGGGCACTCCGGCTCTCCAATACCTTGCGGGCGTGGGCGTCGGCACGATCGGGATCTGCGAATACGACCGGCTCGATGCGAGCAATCTGCACCGGCAGGTGCTGTATTCGGCGGAAGATGTCGGCGGCGCCAAGGTGGAACTCGCGGTGCGCCGCCTCAAGAGCCAGAACCCCTTCATTCATTTTGAGGTCCATTCCGAAAAGCTTTCGGCGCCGAACGTCGAGCGCATCATTCGTCCGTACGATGTGATCGTGGACGGCACCGACAATTTCCTCGCCAAATATCTTCTCAACGACGCGGCGGTGCTGGCAAAAAAGCCGCTGGTGATCGGCAGTGTCTTCCAACTCGAAGGCCAACTGCGTTTCATCAATCCCAAAGAAAAGTTCTCCTGCCTGCGCTGCCTGTGGCCCGAGATGCCGCCGGCCGCCTGCACCGGAAGCTGTGTGGAGAATGGTATCCTGGGGGTCGCGCCGGGCATTGTGGGAACGTATGAGGCGCTGGAAGCGATCAAATTCATTCTGGGCCTGCCCACGCTCTCCTCTGAAGATATGCTCGTGTTCGATTTGTCCGGAGCTGGAATGCGGCGCTTGAAGATATCCAAGGACCCTCGTTGTCTCCTGTGCGGCAAGCAAGCGAAGATCCGCTCGATCACCGCGGCCACTTACGAACCGGATAACGGCATCGATGTTGACCTGGATTCGTTCTCTAAAAGGAAGCTCGGCGCGTACCGGCTGGTGGACATCCGCGAGCCGTCCGAATGGAAGAGTTCCCCCGTGGAGGGAAAAAAGATCCTGCGCTGGCCGATGAGCCAGATAGAGAAGAACAAGTTCCAGTTCGACCCAGCGGGGAATTATCTTCTCTTTTGCGGGAAAGGCGGGCGAAGCCATCGGCTCGCCACGGAATTGCGCCGCCGCGGCATCGGCTCGGTGTATTCGATCAAGAACGGCGCCCCTTCGGTCCGGGCTTATTTAAGAAACCATGTCACTAACTAATCCCAAGAGCATCACCACCAAGACCGGCGACCAGGGCATGACCAGGTTGTTCTCCGGCGAACAGGTCCTCAAGACCTCGCTGCGCATCGACGCCTATGGCGACGTGGATGAAGCGACGAGCATCTTAGGCATCGCCCGGCATCATGTCCGCAGCGAGGAGAACCAGACGCTCATCCTTTTCGTGCAGAAGTCGCTTTCCCGCATCTGCGCGGAGCTCGCCACCACCGAGGAAAAACTTTCCCGCCTCAAGGCGCGCGTGGACCAGCCTTTCCTCAACGAACTCGAGGTCCGCCGGGAAAGATTGGAAAGCCAGGTCACCATCCCCAACGGGTTCATCGTGCCGGCGGGCTCGCTCGCCGCCGCCCACCTCGATCACGCACGCACGGTCGTGCGGCGCGCCGAGCGGAAGGTCGTTCAGCTCCTGCAGGCCAAGGAGATCACCAACGGGCTGACCCTTGTCTGGCTCAACCGGCTCTCCGATCTTCTGTATCTCCTGGCGCGCCACGAAGAGGGAAAACCCATCTACGTCAAAGACGACGCCACTTGATCCTTTCCGGCGCAGCACACCGAACATGAACATCATCCCCCGGGCTTTTCTAAGCGAGTACACGACCTTTCAGCTGGGCGGCCCCTGCCGGGACCTCATCAACTGTGAGGACCCGGACCAGCTGGAAAGCGTCGTGACCAATCTTTTCCGCGAAGGCGCCCCCTTCATCCTCATCGGCGGCGGGTCGAACCTGGTCGTTTCGGACACTGGTGTCGATTGCGCGGTGGTGCGCTATGTCGCTTCCTCTCCCCTGATCGAAGTGGACGGGGACGAGCTGATCGTTTCCGGCTCCACCGCGCTGGATGATCTGGTGATCGCCGCGATCGATGAAGGCCTGGAAGGGCTCAACACCTGCTCGGGGATCCCGGGCACGGTCGGGGGTGCCATCGTCGGGAACGCCGGGGCGTTCGGCAAGCAGGTCGGCGATGTTTTGAAATCGGTGACCCTGCTTGCCCGCGATGGGCAAAAGCTCGTCAAGGACGCCGCTTACTGCGGGTTCAGCTATCGGAACTCACGTCTTAAGGAGACCGGCGACATCGTTCTCGGTGCGCGCTTCGCGCTCAAGCCGGGTAACCGCGCCAATCTTGCCAAAGAGCGCGCCGAGATCCTCGCCATCCGCCACGAAAAGCATCCCGACCTTAAGACCTTTCCCTGCGCCGGGAGTTTTTTCCGCAACGTCGAACCCACTTCCTCCGCCGGCCGCCGCCAGGCGGCCGGATGGTTCCTCGAGCAGGCCGGCGGCAAGGACCTGCGCGCAGGCGGCGCCGGCATCTTTCCCAAGCACGCCAACATCATCGTCAAAGGCGAGAACTGCACGGCCCAGGATGTGCACGAGCTGCATCTGCAGATGAAACGCATCGTTAAGGAAAGGTTCGACCTGGACCTGGTGAGGGAAGTGCGGTTCGTGGGGGAATTTGCGGGAAAATCACCGCAGATCCGGGATGTGATCTGGTAGCGGGACGGCAACTCTCTTGGAAAATAACAATAAAGACAGTTCTGGTCCTTCGGATGGCTCCCCGCAGCATGCGGGTCCTCTGGAGAACGCCATTCGATTTCAGCAAAGGGTACAATGGTTCGCCCAAATCTTTCCGAGGATAGGGCTTGCGGCGCGCTGGGACCCCGGCATGCTGGTGTATGAACTGTGTCCGTGTTGCGGCTATCCCAAATTGTTCATCGGCCATCCCGAGGCCAACTGTTTCTTATGCCGATTGGGATTGGAGCAGAGTCTGCAGGGGTATGACCAGCTAAAAGACTCTAAAAAAGAAATCCAGAAAATTTACGACGCGCTGATCAGGCTCAAAGATCCCCAACAACTGAAGATCTTGTGGACGGCGGCGAGGAAGAAACACGGGGAATTAGAAACGCTGGTGCCGGAGGAGTACCGGTTCTTTTTGTAGCGGACGAAAGCCGGCGGGCGGATCAGAAGATCTTGAAAAAGAAGGCCAGGTAAACGAGCCATGCGCCTAAGGCCGAGTTGATCGTCCATGCTACCCATAGCAGGTTCTTCCGGGGAGCTTTCGCGGCGAACGCGAAGGCGGAACACAGTAACCCCGCACCGATGCCCCCCAGGCAAAGGGTCTCAAAGGCGGATAGGCCTTGCGGGGGAACCGTCCGCATCTTGATCCCGCTAAAACCAAGAAATATTATTGGTACTAGGGCGTTGGTGAGCGCCGCCGACTTTTGGTCCGCCCGCAGCATAATGAACAGCCCATAGGCTACGAAGATGACGGTGAAGCCCGCAATGAGACGGAGGTCTTCTAAAAGCATTTATCCCCCGATCTGGAACATCTCGATCTTCTTGCGTTCGTTCTCGGGGTGGCTCTTGATGAGGATGCGGTTCTCGGAGTAGCGGTCATCCCTCCGCTTCCAGGTGTTTTCGATGATCCCCCGCAGGTCCTGGTCGTTGGCCCCGGCCCGCATGGGGCCCCGCAAGTCGGTCCCTTCCGTTGCGAAAAGACAGGTGTAGATCTTCCCATCGGTCGAAAGCCGCAGCCGCGAGCAGTTGCCGCAGAAAGGCTGGGTCACCGAGGAAATGAACCCGATCTCCCCGCCCCCGTCCACATAACGGTAACGGTTCGCCACTTCCCCTTCGTAATTGGCTTTCACCGGTTCCAGCGGATAATACTCGTTGATCATCTTCATGATCTGCGCGGACGGAAGAACATATTCCGTGGACCAGTGGTTGCAGTTGCCCACGTCCATGAATTCGATGAAGCGCAGGATATGTCCGCTGCCCTTGAAATGCCGCACCAGGTTCATGAGGGTGTGGTCTTTGACGCCCTTTTTGACGACGACGTTGATCTTGATCTTTTCAAAACCGGCCTTTTCGGCCGCCGCCAGTCCTTCCATGACTTCCGCAAGGTCCGCCTTCTTGCCGCCCATTTCCTTAAAGACCAGCGGGTCCAGGGTATCGAGGCTGACGGTCAGGCGTTTCAGTCCGGCTTTTTTCAGTTCATCGGCATGCCGGGAAAGGAGCGAGCCGTTGGTGGTGAGCGCCAGATCGTCAATTCCCTTGATGGGGCAAAGCCGGCTCACCAGTTGGGCTAAATTGGGCCGTACGAGCGGCTCACCGCCGGTGAGCCGCACTTTACTCACCCCGCAGGCGACGAACAGCCGGACGAGGCGTTCGATCTCTTCAAAGGAAAGCCAGTTACCGGGGTCGAGGAATTTATAATGCCCGGACTCTTCCTGCGGCATGCAGTAGGTGCAGCGGAAATTGCAGCGGTCGATGACCGAGATGCGCAGGTCGTGGATCGGCCGGCTGAAACGGTCGCGCAGCGTTTGTTCCGTGGTGGAGCTGGAATGAGGTTGCGGTTTCATTCGGTGGAGACGCTCTGTTGTTTGTTGATCGCCCCGTGCGCGGCGTGCCAGGAGAGGCTGGCGCATTTGACGCGCGCCGGGAAATGCCAGATCTGGGAGAAGATCGAGAGCCGTCCCAGTTTGTTCGGCTCTTTCTCGGGATCGAGGTCGCCTTTGACGAGCTTGTGGAATTGTTCGAACAGTTCTTCGGCCTCCTGGACGGTCTTCCCTTTGAGGGCGACCGTCATCATGGAGGCGGAGGCCTTGGAAATGGCGCAGCCCGATCCCTGAAAAGCGACGTCTTCGATGACGCGCTGCGGGTTCACTTTAAGGAAGACGGTGAGGTGGTCGCCGCACAGCGGGTTGTAGCCTTCCGCCTGGTGGGTCGCCCCTTCGAGCTTCTTGAAATTACGCGGCTTCTTATTGTGTTCGAGAATGACTTCCTGATAAAGGTCGGCGCGCGGGTCGCTCATGAGAATATCTCCTGGGCCCGTTTGATCGAGGCCGCCAGTTCATCCAGTTCCTTTTTCGTGTTGTAGAACGAGAGCGACGCCCGGGAGGTCGCCGGGACATTGAAGCGCAGCATCAAGGGCATCGTGCAGTGGTGCCCGGTGCGGATCGCGATGCCGTCCTGGTCGACCAGCGTTCCCATATCGTGCGGGTGGATGTTCGGCAGCACGAACGCGAGGATGGCCGCTTTTTCCTTCGCGGTCCCGATCAGCCGCAGTTTGGGAATGGCCTTGAGGGTCTTCGTTCCGTAGGCCAGCAGTTCGCTTTCGTGCTTCTCGATCGCGTCCATGCCGATCGTGTTCAAATAATCGATCGCCGCGCCCAGCCCGATGACGCCAGCGATGTGCGGCGTTCCCGCCTCAAGACGGTGCGGCAGGACGTTGTAAGTGGTCTTTTCGAACGTGACGGAGGCGATCATGTCGCCCCCTCCCTGCACCGGCGGCAGGGAATTGAGCAGGTCGAACTTCCCGTAAAGCACGCCGACACCTGTGGGCCCGAAGAGCTTGTGCCCGGAGAACGCGAAGAAATCGCAGTCGAGGTCCTGCACGTCGATCGCGCGGTGATTGACCGCCTGGGCGCCGTCCACGAGCACCGGGATCTTGAGCCGATGCGCCGCGGCGATGATCTTCTTGACCGGATTGACGGTCCCCAGCGAGTTCGAAATGTAAACGATGGAAACGAATTTGACCTTCGGCGTGAGAAGCTTCTCGAATTCCGGCCAGATCAGTTCGCCGTCATCGTTGATGGGAATGACCTTGAGGACGCACCCTTTTTCCTCGCAGAGCATCTGCCAGGGCACGATGTTGGAATGGTGCTCCATGGCCGAGATGAGGATATCGTCGCCTTTTCTAAGGAATTTGCGTCCGTAGGATTGGGCCACGATGTTGATCGATTCCGTCGTGCCGCGGGTGAAGATGATCTCCTCGGTGCGGGAGGCGTTGATGAACTCCTTGACTTTGCCGCGGGTCGCCTCGAAATGCTTGGTCGCCAGCTCGCTCAGATAATGCACGCCGCGGTGGACGTTCGAGCATTCCTTCTCGTAGTAGCGGCGGATCCGGTCGATAACCGATTTGGGCTTGAGCGTGGTCGCGGCGTTATCGAGGTAGACGAGGGGCTTGCCGTGGACCCGGGTGGAAAGGATCGGAAAATCCTTGCGGATCTCCGTAACATTGAAGGTGTTGCTGGCGGTTTTCATGGGACATCACTTGAACGTTTCAAAGGACGGCGCCAGCATCTTGTTGAGCTTGGCGACGACCGAAGGGTTACTGATGCGGTTGAGGATATCATCGACGAAGCCGCGGCAGAGCATTCGCACGGCAAGTTCCCGATGTATCCCCCGCGTTTCGAGATAGAAAAGCTCGTCTTCGTTGAGCTGCCCGATGGTGGCCCCGTGGGTGCATTTGACGTCATCGGCGAAGATCTCAAGCTGCGGTTTGGTGTCGACCCGGGCGCCTTTCCCGAGCAGTAAATTCTTGTTGAGCTGATAGGAGTTGGTCTGCTGGGCGATCCGCTTGACGAAGATCTTGCCGTTAAAGACCGCGTGCGAATTGCCGTTGAGGATCCCTTTATAATACTGGTTGCTGGTCGCGTTGGGCGCCTGATGGTCGACACAGGTGTGGTTGTCCACGTGCTGCTCGCCCTGGACGGCGTACAGGCCGTTGAGGAAGGTGTTGGCCCCGGAATTCTCCAGGATGATCATGAGGTTGTTGCGGGTGAGCATCCCTCCCGTCGTCATGGAAAAATTCTCCGATAGACTGTCGCGCTTCTGAAAGATGCGGGTCGTCCCGATATGATACGCCTGACGCCCTTCGTTCTGTGCTTTGGTATAGCGCAGGACGGAATTCTCCTCAAGGAAGATGTCGGTGAGCGCGTTGGTGAAATAGCCCACCGGCGTGCACGACATGTAGGTCTCCAGAACTTCCGCCTGGGCGCTTTTCCCGAGGACGATGAGCGTGCGCGGCGAAAGGATGGCGTTCTCCTTCGGCACGCAGGTCACATGAACGATATGAATGAGCCGTTTGAGGACGGTCTTCTCATCGATCTTGACCAGCACGCCTCCGTGTGTGATGGCGTCGTTGAGGGCGGCGAAGGGGTCGCTGAACTTCTGCTGATACTCCCGGATGTGCGTTTCGAAAGGCTGAATGCCGGGGGCGCTGGCCGTCGTGAGGTTGACGATGGAGACGCCCTTGGGCAGGTCCGTGAGATTGGAAAGTTTGGGATGAAAATCGCCGTTGACGAAGACCACGTTGATCTCGGCGGGGTCCAGGTACTCGTGCAGTTCCCCCAGCTCCTTGAAGGGCTGCGGCTCGGGGATGTAGAACTTGCGCTCCGCGAGGCTCGATAGGTTCGTGTATTTCCACTCTTCGTTCTTGATGGTGGGGATCCCCAGTTCGTTGAAGCGGCTCAAACCCTGCTGGCGCAGTTCCTTCATCCATTCCGGGAGCTGGGCGCCGAGTTTCTGTTCTTTCTCGAAATAGTCGGTGATGAGCGAATTGAGCTTTTCGGTCTGGGTCACCATGGTGTCTCCGCCTATTGAGCGAGCCAATCGTAGCCTTTTTCTTCGACCTTGAGTGCCAGTTCCTTGCCTTCGGAACGGACGATCTTGCCGTCGATGAGGATGTGCACGAAATCGGGGACGATGTAATTGAGCAGTCTTTGGTAATGGGTGATGACCAGGATCGCGTTGTCCTTGCGCTTGAGGCGGTTGACGCCGTCGGCGACGACCCGCAGAGAATCGATATCAAGGCCCGAATCCGTTTCGTCCAGGACCGCCAGGCGGGGATTGAGGACCGCCATCTGCAGGATCTCATTGCGCTTTTTCTCCCCGCCGGAAAAGTCCACGTTCACCGGCCGGTTGAGGCATTTTTCATCCATGTCCAGGAACTTCATTTTGCTTTTGAGGTATTCGTCGAATTCGATGGGGTCCATCTCCTCCGCGCCCTGATGGCGGCAGATCGCGTTAAAGGCCGCCCGCAGGAAGACCGACGTGTTCACGCCCGGGATCTCGACCGGATACTGGAAGGCGAGGAAGATGCCTTCGCGGGCGCGTTCCTCCGGCTGCAGTTCGAGCAGGTTTATTTTCTTGAAGTTCACCTCATATTCGATGCTTCCCTCGGTCACCTGGTAATCCGGGTGTCCGGCGATGATCTTGGCGAGCGTGCTCTTGCCGGAGCCGTTGGGCCCCATGATGGCGTGGATCTCACCGGGATTAATGGTGAGGTTCATGCCTTTGATGATCGGAGTGCCGTTGATCTCGGCGTGCAGGTTCTTAATGGCTAACATGACGTTCCTCGACGTTCCTGGTTTTGGTGTGATGTTCTTGGTTGATTGGGCTTATCCGACGCTTCCTTCGAGCTTCATCTCGAGGAGTTTGACCGCTTCCACAGAGAATTCCAGCGGAAGCTCCTTGAAGACTTCCTTGCAGAATCCGTTGATGATGAGCGAGACCGATTCTTCCATGTCGAGCCCGCGCGATTTGAGATAGAAGACCTGCTCGGCGCTGATTTTGGAGGTCGAGGCCTCGTGTTCCATCACGGCCGTCGGGTTCTTGACCTCGATATAGGGGAACGTGTTGGCGCTGCAGTTGTTGCCCACGAGCATCGAGTCGCACTGCGAAAAGTTGCGGGCGCCGTCGGCGGACGGCAGGATCTTCACCAGTCCGCGGTAGTTGTTGTTCGAATGGTCCGTGGAGATGCCTTTGGAGATGATGGTGCTCTTGGTGTTCTTGCCGATATGGATCATCTTGGTGCCGGTGTCGGCCTGCATGCGGTTGTTGGTCAGGGCCACCGAGTAGAACTTCCCGATGGAATTGTCGCCCTGCAGGATGACGCTCGGATATTTCCAGGTGATGGCGGCCCCCGCCTCCACCTGGGTCCAGGAGATCTTGGAATTGACCCCGATGCATTTGCCGCGTTTGGTGACGAAATTGTAGATCCCGCCCTTCCCCTCCTTGTCCCCCGGGTACCAGTTCTGGACGGTGGAATACTTGATCTCGGCGTTGTTAAGGGCGATGAGCTCCACGACCGCGGCGTGAAGCTGGTTCTTGTCGCGCGAAGGCGCGGTGCAGCCTTCGAGGTAGCTCACGTAACTGTCGTCCTCCGCGACGATCAGGGTCCGTTCGAACTGTCCCGAATCCGCCGAGTTGATGCGGAAATACGTGGAAAGCTCGAGCGGGCAGCGCACGCCCTTGGGAATATAGCAGAACGAACCGTCGCTAAAGACCGCCGAGTTGAGCGCCGCGAAGAAATTGTCCGTGGAGGGAACGACCGAACCCAGGTATTTCTTGACGAGCTCCGGATGATGCGAAATGGCCTCGGTCATGGAGCAGAAAATGATGCCCTGCTTCGCCAGTTCCGACTGATGGGTCGTCGCCACCGAAACGCTGTCGAAGACCGCGTCCACCGCCACTCCCGTAAGACGCTTCTGTTCGGTCAGTGGGATCCCCAAGCGCTCGAAAGTTTCCAGGAGTTCCTTGTCCACTTCATCGAGGTTCTTAGGGCCGTCGGTCTTCTTTTTCGGTGCGGAATAGTACGCGAGGGCCTGGTAGTCGATCGGGCCATAATGGAAATTAGGCCAATGCGGCTCGGTCATGGTCGTCCAGTGACGATAGGCCTTCAGGCGCCAGTCCCGCATCCAGGCGGGTTCCTGCTTGCGCTCGGAGATCAAAGCGACGATCGCTTCGCTCAAACCCCTCGGGAACGCTTCCGTTTCTATGTCGGTGACGAAGCCGTATTTGTATTCGCGGCTCGCCAATTCTTCCTGTTGCGGTGTCTTGGTCATGGATGGTCTCGGGTTAATCTTTTGTCCTTGCTTCGGCCGCCGCAGCGTCTTTTGCGATGGGCTTAAGTTTGATCTGTTTTTCGATGGAATTGCGGGAGGCGATCAGTTCCTGCACGTTGATGGTTCGAAACAGCTGGCTCATGCGTTCGTTGAGATTGAGCATCGGCGCGATTACGTTACAGCAGTTCGTGAGATCGCAGTGCGAATAATTTCCGTGGAAGCAATCCGCGAGTTGTATGGGGCCCGTGATGATGTTCACGAGCTCAATAAAGGAAACCTTCGCAAGGTCTTTGGTTATCATGTAACCGCCGTGCGCGCCGTGTTCGGCCTTGATGATGCCCTGCTGGGCCATCAGCTGCAGCACGCGCGAGGTCGGGTCGAAGGGCGTATGGTAAATGGCGCAGATCTCCTTGGCGGAGGTGAGCTGCCCGGGATGTTTGCTCGTCATGTGCTTGAGGGAAATGAGCGCGTATTCGACTTTTCGATTGATCTTGAACATAAGGGTCCTTGCGGCGTGTTACGTTTTCAATTCCATCGGCAGTTGGTCGATCTTGGCCGCTTCGATAAAATCATTTTCGGAAAGCCCGCCGATGGCGTGCGTGCTGAGCTCGATCCGCAGTTTTCGATACCCCGTCAAATGGATGTCGGGGTGGTGGTTCTCCGCTTCCGCGAGCTTCGCGACCTCATTGATGAAGCGGACCGCGGCCATGAAATTCTTCATGGCCAGCTCTCGGTAAATGGCCTTGCCGTCCGGTGTTGCTTTCCAGTTGGACAGCTCCTTTAAATAGTCCTGTGCCTTTTCGGGCGCCATGGGTTTTGTATGGCCCTCACAGGGTAGGCAGTGTTTCTGGACCAGTTGTTCGGCCTTGATCATATCGGCTTCCGAGTCGTCCAGGACCGTTCACTTCGATAGCTTATCTTCTCCGCCGAGCAGTTCCACCAGGGCCTTGATCCGCTGGTCGATGATGACATAGGTAAAGATCGTGAAGTTGATGAGTCCGCAGATCGCCAATGCCGCTCCCTTGTAAAGGTTCTGCTCGATGGTAAAAAAGGCGAAGATCAGCAGGGCACCGGTGATGGCAATGAGCACGACATCTATGAACTTGCGGCTGCCGCGGCCCAAAACTATGTCCATAAGTTTCGCTCTTCCTTCCATGTCCTGCCTCCTTTGTAGTTAGGCCAACTGCACTTGTACTTCCGGATTGAACTCGTCTTTGAGGATATTCTCAATCGCCTTGAGAGTCCCCATCGCCGAGCTGGGGCAGGAACCGCAGGCCCCCTGATAATTGACGAGGACGATGTTGTTCTCGTAACCCACGATCTGGATGTCCCCGCCGTCCATTTGCAGGGCCGGACGGATGGTCTCGTCCAGAATGCGTTCGATCTTGGTGATCTCCGGGGTGCTCGTAAGTTGTGTCTTTTTGACCGGCTCCTGTAACGTGAAGTTCGGGTTGTGTTGGGAGATGTTCTCCATGATCTTGGCCCGGACCTGTTCTTCCAGCGCGTCCCAGTCCCCGTTGCCGTCCTGGGTCACGGTGATGTAATTATCGAAGAAATAAACCTCGGTCACATGCGGGATCGAAAAGATATGCCGCGCCATAGGATTGGTATGGCATTCTTCGGCGTTCTTATAGGTGGCCCTCCCCTCCGTTTTCACCTGGGTATTCAAGATGAACTTAAGGGCGTTCGGATTGGGGGTGCTTTGCACCATGAGTCTTATCTCTTTGGCGTCCATGGCGTTGCTCCTTTACAGCAGATTAAAAAGCAATTATCTTCCAGTACAATTTTAACCCGACCGGGCAGTCTGTCAAGTAAATACTTCATAAATGGACTTATATGACCTATTTTGTTGTAGTGTAATGGGTTATGGTTTTATATGA
The DNA here is from genome assembly GCA_023247755.1 of Candidatus Omnitrophota bacterium. Lineage (GTDB taxonomy): Bacteria > Omnitrophota > Gorgyraeia > Zapsychrales > JAHFFX01 > JAHFFX01. The sequence continues at coordinate 25,272 of JAHFFX010000005.1, forward strand.
TTATTTAGCACAAATTCCGCGAACGGAAAGGCGCAGGTGAAGGCGGGTGAAACGGCGTTGAGGACATGGGTGCTTCTTTGGTCCCCTTCCACGACAAAATCCTGGACCAGCTTGAGCTCCTTTTTGTCCAGCAGCTGGGCCCGGATGCCGGGCTTGGTGAACTCGGTGAATCCCGCGGGATCGATGGACTTGACCATCTTTTGCGCGAGCCCCACGAAATAATCCCGGCCATATTTCTTTATCTCTTCCTGGGCAAGGTCCCGGAAACCGAAGGAATTCCGCAGGAACAAAACGGCTTCATGGCCGAGGACGGACAGCATTTCCGCCGCATCAAATCTCCCCCACCCTTCGTAATTCTCCCTCCAGAACGCGGGGATCGCGGTGGGGCCGATCTTGATGTCGCCGTTGACCGTTTTCGTGAAATGCACCCCCAGAAAAGGGTTCTTGAGATTGGGCACGGGATAAATGTGCATCCGCACGTCGGTTTTGTTCTTGGTGTATTTGAGGTAAAGCCCTTTGAAGGGGATCATCGTATAACGTTCGCCGAAGCCGAAGTCCTGGGCCACCTTGTCCGCATAAAGACCCGCGCAATTGACGATCCTTTTCGCCGCGAAATCCCCTTGGCTGGTTTGCACGACATTGTCTTTGCGGCCCAGATAGCGCGTGTCGAAGCGGAATTCCACACCCGCTTGTAAGAGATCGTTCTTAAGGGAGAGGCAAACGGCTTTCGGGTCGATGGTCGCGGTGTCCGGTGAATAAAGGGCTTTCTTGTGGGTTACAACATTGGGTTCCAGGGCTTCCGCTTCCTCGACGTCGATAAGCCGGACGTTGGAACCGTTCAGCTTGCCGCGCTTTTCCAGTTCATGGAGCTTCTCAAGTTCTGTTTCGTTAAGCGCGACGACAAGTTTCCCGCAGAGATTCACCGGAAGGTTCTTTTGCTGGCAGTATTTCTTCATGGCGCGATTTCCCGCGACCGTGAGCTTGGCTTTCAGGCTGTCGGCGGTGTAGTAGAAGCCGGCGTGCAGGACCCCGCTGTTACGCCCTGAGGCATGGGTGGCCACGTCCGCTTCTTTTTCGATAAGCAGGATGCGGTACGATGGGTTCTTCTGTTTGAGGGTGGCGGCGATGGTCAGCCCGATCACGCCGGAGCCAATGATGAGGAAATCGTGTTCCTGGGTCATGATGGATTTATTGTAAGGATAATTGGGTCTTTTGCAAAGAATAGTTGTAGAAGATTGACGGTGTTCGGGGGGTCGGGTAGAATATGTGCGACTTAAAGTTCCAATTTCCAAATGCCAAGTTCCAAACAATGCTCAAATCCCAATGACCCAAATCCAGAACGGAAGGGTTTGTCTTGAACATTGGAAATTTTGTCATTGGAATTTGTTTGGGTTCTGGAGCTTGGAATTTGGAACTTCTTGAGGGACTGGAGTGAAGATTGAAGAGTAAGAAAACCGTCCAATACTCTCCCTACATCCTCGACGCCGAGGTCCGCAGCTACGCCTGGTGCTCCTGCGGGTATTCCGGAAAGCAGCCCTTCTGCGACGGCTCGCACGGCGCGGTCGGCATGACCCCCAAGATCGTGCAGATCACCGAGAAGAAAAAGGTCTCCTGGTGCGGCTGCAAGCTCACCGGCACGCCTCCCTTTTGCGACGGAACACACGCGAAAATTAAAGATTGAAGGGTCACCGGACACAAGACACCAGTCACCGGATGACTTGCTGTGACTGGTGACCGGTGACGGGTGACCCTTAGTCTTTGCTTAGTAGATAGATTCCGGTGTGTGCAAAGAGATTCGGCAGGAAGGGAACTGTTTGCTCGTGGTTGGATATCCCGATCTCTTTTTCGATCGTGATCCCGCGCTCCCTGCAGAAACGGCGGAAATCCCGAAGGCTCAGGAAACGCAGGTTGGGCGTGTTGTACCATTCGTAAGGCAACTCCCTGGTCACCGGCACTTGCCCCTGAAAGAAGATCTGGACGCGCGCCCCGACGTGGCAGAAATTGGGGATGCCGACGATGGCCGCTTTTCCCACCCGCAATGCCTCGAGGATCACCGTCTCGGGGTTTAGCACCTGCTGCAGACTTTCATTGAGGATCACATAGTCGAAGCGCTTATCGGAATAATCCTGCAGGCCGGAATCGATGTCGGCGTGCGAGATGGTCAACCCCCGCTCCATGGACTTGTAGATCGCCTGTTCGTCGATCTCGATGCCGGTGCCTTTGACGTTCTTTTCTTTGATGAGGAGCGCCAAGAGGTCCCCATCGCCGCAGCCGAGGTCGAGGACCCGGGATTCGGGTTTCAGGAGACTGGCGATTACCCGGTGGTCGAATCGGACCTTTTTTGCCGGTTCAGCGGTGTCCATGGAACTTTTCCCTGTGCAGCCGGTTGAGGAAATGGGTCACGAGCTTCGACTGGCTTTCGACCTCCGTCAAAAAGGCGTCGTGTCCGTAGCTGGAGTTGATCTCGCAGTCGGACACATCGAGGTCGTTGGCCTTCAGCGCCCGCACGAGGTCCTTGGACTGGTACGCTGGGTAAAGCCAGTCCGAGGTGAAGGAGATCACCAGGAAATGCGCCTGGGTCTTCTTGAATTTGGACACCAGGTCCCCGTCCTCCGAAAGATCGAAATAATCCAGGGCCTTCGAGATGTAGAGATAGGAATTCGCGTCGAACCGCTGCACGAAACTGCTGGCCCGGTACTTAAGGTAGTTCTCCACTTCAAAATCGTGGGAGAAGTCATACCCGAGCTTTTCCTTGCCGATGAGCTTGCGGCCGAACTTTTCGTCCATGGACTTGTCGCTCATATAGGTGATGTGGCCGATCATGCGCGCCAATGACAACCCGCGCGCCGGGATCGTTTTGCCGTAGTACTCGCCGTTGAGCCAGTCCGGGTCCGACATGATGGCCTGGCGTCCCACCTCGTGCAGCGCGATCTGCTGGGCCGTGTGCCGGTAGTTGGTGGCAACGAGCACCGCCGAATGAACGCATTCCGGATAATGGACCGCCCAGATCAGGGCCTGCAGCCCCCCCATCGACCCTCCCGCCACGGAAAAAAGTTTCTTGATGCCCAGATGGTCCAGCAATTTTCTTTGGGCGGCGACCATGTCCTCGATGGTGACGAAAGGAAAGCTCAGTCCGTAAGGCTTTCCGGTCACGGGATTGATGGACGCGGGGCCCGTGCTTCCTTTACAGCTTCCCAGGACATTGGGCGAAATGAAGAAATATTTATTGGTGTCGAAGGCCTTCCCGGGGCCGATCATGCCGTCCCACCAACCGGGTTTTTTGTCGCCCGCGTGATATCCGGCGGCGTGGGCGTCGCTGGTGAGCGTGTGGCAGATGAGAATGGCGTTCGATTTGTCATCGTTGAGGGTGCCGTAAGTTTCATAAGCGATCGTGATGGGGCCGAGCGTCAGGCCTGACTTGAGGTGCAGTTCATCGGGCGGCACGCAGCACGTAAAGTGTTGTGTCTCAACGATACCGACGCTGTGGGGGTCGATGGGAGAATTGTTCATAGGTCTTTTTCTCTGGAAAACAATTGCGGCAATCTTAGCACAGCCGACGGGGGCTGTCAATTAGGCGGCAAAGTTCAGGGTGCCCCAGTGACCCGGTCACCCAGCGACCCAGAAAATAGACTGGGTCCCTGGGACGCTGGGAAGCCCTGACTATAGGGATTAATTCTCGGCGAAACGGAACATGGCCTCGACGCATTTGAGCGCCCGGGCCTGGATCTCTTTGGAAAGGATGACCCGGTCCTTGGGGGCGGGGTGCTTGAGGACGCGGCGGATTTCTTCGAGGGAATTGGACTTCATGTATCTGCACAGGACACAGGAGCCCACCAGTTTCTTGTTAGGCATTTCGACCTGCAGGCGCGAGGAGAGGCCGCATTCGGTGAGCATGAGGAATTCCTTGTCCGCCGACTTGAGCATATAATCGAGCATTTGGCTCGTGGAGCCGACATAATCCGAATGTCGGACGATTTCGGGCGAGCATTCCGGGTGGCTCACCACCTTGACACCCGGATATTCCAAGCGGATCTTCTGGATCTCTTCCGGCTGGTATTCGACGTGAACGTAGCAGGTCCCGGAATAGAACTGAACGTCCTTCTTCGCTCCCCGGCGTTTCATTTCATCCCGCAGGTTCAGCCCCATCATCTTGTCCGGCAGGAAATAGATCTTGTCGTTGGGGATGTTCTCAACGACCTTGTAGACGTTGGCGGAGGTGACGCATACGTCGCATTCGGCCTTCACCTCGGCGGTGGTGTTGATGTAGCAGACGAAGGTGTAGTCCGGGAACTGCTTGCGAAGTGTCCTTACCTGCTGACCGTTGATCGAATCCGCGAGCGTGCAGCCGTCATCGGTGGCCGGAATGAGGACCTCTTTGTTGGGATTGAGGATCTGCGCGGTCTCGCCCATGAAGCGCACCGCCGCGAAGACGATCACTTTGGCGTCGGTGGACACGGCGTTCTTGCTCAACTGGTACGAATCGCCCACGAAATCCGCGACCCCATAAACGATCTCCGGGCTCACATAGGAATGGGCCAGGATGACCGCCTTCTTCTCTTCCTTGAGCTCGTTGATCTCGTTGATGACCGGGACGAACTCCTCGCACTTCTTGAGGGAATAATGGCACACGGTCCCTCCCACCTTGATATTCTTGAGGATATCAAAGAGTTCGTCGGGCGTCATTCTGTGGGAAGTGCGAGTGGTCATTTGTTCGTGTCTCCACTACCAATATAATCTTGATTCTTGCGATATTCAAGAAAAGGGAAATGGGTACAAGTATATCTTCGAGAGCGGGTTTGCGCTAAGAATATTTAGGGGCCCCCAGGCTTAAGGATTATACCCGAGATTCGGCGAGAGCCACTTCTCCACTACCGCCACCGCCAGTCCCTTGCGGCGCGCGTAATCCTCGACCTGGTCCTTGGCGATCTTCCCGATGCCGAAATACTTCGCCTGCGGATGGGAAAAATAAAATCCGGAAACGGACGCGGCCGGAAGCATGGCGTAGCTTTCGGTCAATTGGATGCCGGTCGCCTTTTCTGCGTTCAAAAGGTCGAAGAGGGTCCTTTTTTCGGTGTGGTCCGGGCAGGCCGGATAGCCCGGCGCCGGGCGGATGCCCTGGTAGCCTTCCTTAATGAGCTGCTCGTGCGTAAGTTTTTCCTGCGGCGCGTACCCCCAATGCTCCTGGCGGACCAGGGCGTGCATCCGTTCGGCGAACGCTTCGGCGAGACGGTCGGCCAGGGCCTTGAGCATGATGGAATTATAGTCGTCGTGTTTCTTTTCGAAATCCTTCACGTGTTTCTCAATGCCGATGCCGGTGGTGACGGCGAACCCTCCCAGATAATCCGGGCGGCCGGAATCCTTCGGCGCGATGAAGTCCGCCAGGCACAGGTTCGGCTGGTCCAGGGACTTGGGGTTCTGCTGGCGGAGCATATGGACGGTCGAGAGGACCTTCTTGCGGGAATCATCCGCGTAGATCTCAATGTCGTCCCCAACGCTGTTGGCCGGATAGAACCCGATGACGGCGCTGGCGGTGAGCCATTTCTGGGTGATGATCTTCTTGAGAAGTTCCTGCGCGTCCGAAAACACCTTGCGGGCCTCTTCCCCGGCGACGGGATCGTCAAAGATCGCCGGGTATAGCCCTTTCAGTTCCCAGGTCGGAAAGAACGGCGACCAGTCGATCCAGCTTTCGAGCTCCTGCAGGGAATAGGACGGGAACACTTTTATCCCGAGGAAAGCGGGTTTCGTCGCTGAATAGTTCTGCCAATCGATGCGCGCCTTGTTCTTGCGGGCGTCGGCAAGGGATACCAGCGGAATGCCTTTGCTCTTGCTCTGGTGCGCCGCGCGCAGTTTGTTGAATTCATTGACGACTTCCTTGAGAAACGGCTCTTTGGCCTTGGGATTGATGAGCTTGCCCGCGACACCCACGCTGCGCGATGCGTCGAGCACATGGACCACCCCGTGTTCGTATTGCGGCGCGATCTTGACCGCCGTGTGCATGGCGGAGGTCGTGGCCCCGCCGATCAAAAGCGGCACATTGAGCCCGGTGCGCTGCAGTTCCTTGGCGACGTGCACCATTTCATCGAGCGATGGTGTGATGAGTCCGGAAAGACCGATGATATCCACCTTCTCCTGGCGCGCGGTCTCGAGGATCCGTTCGCTCGGCACCATGACGCCGAGATCAATGATCTTGTAATTGTTGCAGGCCAGGACCACCCCGACGATATTTTTGCCGATGTCGTGGACGTCGCCTTTGACGGTGGCCATGAGGATCTTGCCGGCGTCGTGGCTCTCCCCGGTGGCGTCCTTCTCTTTTTCCATGAACGGCAAAAGATAGGCCACGGCCTTCTTCATAACGCGCGCGCTTTTAACGACCTGCGGCAGGAACATCTTGCCGGAGCCGAAGAGGTCGCCCACGATGTTCATCCCGTCCATCAGCGGCCCCTCGATGACCTTCAGCGGTTTGCCTAGTTCTTTCCGCGCCTCTTCCACGTCCTGGTCGATGAAATCGGTGATGCCTTTGACCAGCGCGTGGGATAAACGCTTTCCCACCGGTTCTCTGCGCCATTCAAGGTCGACGGGTTGCTCCTTGCCTTTCTGTTTCACCTTCTCGGCAAAATCCAAGAGGCGTTGCGTGGCGTTCACCTGGCGGTTGAGCAGAACGTCTTCCACCAGTTCCAGAAGGTCCTTGGGGATCTCTTCGTACACGGCGAGCTGGCCGGCGTTGACGATCCCCATGTCCAGGCCCGCCTTGATGGCATGGTAGAGGAACGCCGCGTGCATGGCCTCACGCACGGCATTGTTGCCGCGGAAGCTGAAGGAAATGTTGCTCACCCCGCCTGAAACTTTGGCGAGCGGCAGGTTCTCCTTGATCCATTTCGTCGCCCGGATGAAATCCACGGCGTAATTATTGTGTTCCTCAAGGCCGGTGGCAACGGTGAGGATGTTCGGGTCGAAGATGATATCCTGCGGCGGGAAGCCCACCTTCTTTGTCAGAATGTCGTAGCAGCGCCGGCAGATCTCGGTGCGGCGTTCGAAATTGTCCGCTTGTCCCTTCTCATCGAAGGCCATCACGATGACCGCGGCGCCATAGCGGCGCACGAGCCGCGCCTGCTCGATGAACTTGGCTTCCCCTTCCTTGAGCGAAATGGAATTAACGACCCCTTTCCCCTGAAGGCATTTGAGCCCCGCTTCCAGCACCGACCATTTGGAGGAATCGACCATGACCGGCACGCGCGCGATGTCGGGCTCCGAGGAAATGAGGTTGAGGAATTGCGTCATGGCCGCGACCCCATCGAGCATCCCTTCGTCCATGTTGACGTCGATGATCTGCGCGCCGTTCTCCACCTGCTGGCGGGCGACGCTCAGGGCCTCCTCGTAATTGTTCTCAAGAATGAGCTTGGCGAACTTGGGGGAACCGGTCACGTTCGTGCGCTCACCAACGTTGACGAAATTGGTCTCGGGCGTCAAGGTGAGCGCCTCGAGCCCGCTCAATCGCAGATACGGTTCGACGGTCGGCACCTTGCGCGGCGGAAGGTTTTTGACCGCTTCGGCCACGTGCCGGATGTGTTCCGGGGTCGTGCCGCAGCAGCCGCCCACGATGTTGAGCCAGCCGTTGGCGCACCATTCTTCCAACTGCGGGGCCAGGGATTCCGGGGTTTCCGGAAAACCCGTCGGTAAAAGCGGGTTCGGAAGGCCGGCGTTCGGGTAACAGCTCACGTAGATCGGCGCGATCTTGGAGAGTTCCTCGATGAGCGGCCGCATTTCGCGCGGGCCGAGGGCGCAGTTCATCCCGACGCTCAACAACGGAACGTGTGAAATGGAATTCCAGAACGCTTCGACCGTCTGCCCCGTGACGCCCCGATTACTGCCGGCCTGGATGAAGGTGACCGAGGCCATGATGGGGACGCGGCGGGCGCCTTCCTCGAAGAGTTTCTGGATGGCGAAGAACGCGGCCTTGGCATTCAGGGTATCGAAGATCGTTTCCACGAGCAGCACGTCCACCCCGCCATCGAGCATGCCTTTAACCTGTTCGCTGTAGGCGATGACCAGTTCATCGTAGGTGCAGCCGCGCGCGCCGGGATTGTTGACGTCGGTGGAGATGGAGGAAGTTTTTGTCGTCGGGCCGATCGCGCCGGCGACAAAAGCGGTCCGCGAAGGGTCCACTTTCTTGAATTGGTCCGCCGCGCGGCGGCCGCACTCGGCTCCGGCCCGGGCGATGTCGTAGGCGTACTTCTCCATCCCATAATCGGCGAGCGAAATGGATTGCGCGTTGAAAGTGTTGGTCTCGATGATGTCCGCGCCGGCCTCGAGATACTGGCGGTGGATCTCTTCGATGACCGCGGGTCTGGTGATGCACAGCAGATCGTTGAGCCCTTTGAGGTCCTTGGGCCAGTCCTTAAAGCGTTCGCCCCGGTAGTCGGCCTCGGTGAGCTTGTAACGCTGGATCATCGTGCCCATGGCGCCGTCGATTATCGCAATGCGCTTGGTTAGCAGATCGGTGAGTTGTTGGTGGGTATTTGCGGGCATTTTGAGTTAAAGTGGTCTCGGTATTTATGCGTTACGTAGGACGTTGGACGTCCGCTCGCCCCGCCTACGGCGGATCTCGCTTGGACGTGGGACGTGTAAATTGAATGTTGTTACATTCAACAACCCACGTCCAACGTCCCAGTGACCCCGCCGACTGTCTGACGACAGTCAGACGGCGGGGGAACGGACGTCCCACGTCCAACGTTCTTCAGTGCTTCATTTTAGCAGATTCGATCCGGCGAGCTAACTGGAAATTCGGAATAATTCTTCGGCGAGATCTATGCATTGGCGAAGTTTTCGGAATATCCTGTTCTTTCAAATCGTCGGGCGCCTTCTCAAAAAATTTAAATCCCACTCCCGCTTCGGGCAGGAATTCGCTCCAGTTCGTCAGCGGAATGCGGTCATGATTATAGGGGCAGACCTCCTGGCAGATGTCGCAGCCGTAGATCCACCCTTGCGCTTGCCTGATCTGGGTTTCGCTCATCGGTTCTTTCTGTTCGATGGTCTGGTAGCTGATGCACTTCGCGGCGTCCATCTGAAAATCCCCGAGCAAGGCCTGTGTGGGGCACGCGTCGATGCACAGCCGGCAAGAGCCGCAATCCCAGCGCAGCGGCGCGTCCGGCTCGAAATCAACGGTCGTCAACACGACCCCCAGATAGAAATAGGAACCCATTCCGGGCTTGATGAGCATGGTGTTCTTGCCGAGAAACCCCACCCCCGCCTGGATCCCGAGGCTCCGTTCCGGGATGGGACGGCTGTCGACCCCGCAGTAGCACTGCGCCTGCGGCGATTCTTTTTTAAGAACATCGGCCAGCGCGTTGAGTTTTTCGGCAAGGATGGCGTGATAGTCCGCCCCGACCGCGTAGCGCGCGATCTTGAAGTTCCCCGCGAGCCTTCGCTCATGCGTGCTTTTATAATTTTTCATGACCACGATCGCGGAGCGCACGCCGGAGAGCAATTTTTCGGGATGTTCCTTCAGGTCCTGATGCTTGAGCAGGTAATCCATTTCCCCGTGGCGTCCGGCCTTCAGCCACAGGTCGTAGATCTCCATGAACTGGCTCGTGTCGGCGGAGGTGAAGCGGCAGTCGTCGAGGCCGAGATCTTGGGTCGCGTAGTTGGCTATCTTTTGTTTTAGGGTTTTCATACCGGTATACGGTTGGGGGTAAGTCTACTGGTTCACTGGGGGACCCAGCGGCCCAGCTACCCAGTCACCCAGATGTTTACCTGTAGCTCACGTAGAATTTCCACAGAAGATTGCCGACCGCTTGCCTAATGCCCTGCAGTATCGCATGGCTTTCGCTGGTTAAGTAGCCGATCTCTTGAGAAAAATCCAGTAAGTATTCAGTTTCAGCTAAGGAACTTAAGGCGATCAGTAGAAAATGTTTTAATTGTTTATCAGCTTTTCTGGAATAACCTTCAACGATATTGGTTGGAATCGATAACGCGGCTCTTCTGATCTGAGACGTGATCCCGTAGACTTCTTCTTTGGGGAAACCCCTGGTTTCTAAATAAACTGCTTTGGCTAATTCGTTAGATTTTTGCCAAACGAAAAGTCTTTTATATCCTGCTTCTCCCATGTCACAACCTCCTTGTTTTGGGTAGGTTGTTTGGATTCTTGGGAGAAGAAATTTACTGAATTACAGGCCTACTGCTGGGTAGCTGGGAAGCTGGGTTGCCCGAATTGAATTACAGGATTATTACTGGGTAGCTGGGTCACTGGGTACCTGGGTCACCCTAAGCTTCAAATTACCTCACCGCGTAACACCGTTGGCGAAGCGCCAGTTATCTTCACCTTCACAAGCTGGTTCTTCGCGAGATCGCCCGCCGGCACGACCGTCAGCTTATTGCCATCGGTCCTCCCCTGCATGATCGCGTCCGACTTGCTGGTGGGGCCTTCGATGAGGACCTCCTCAACGCGCCCGATGTGGACCTCGTTCTGCTCGAGCGAGATCTGCTTCTGGCGGTCGTTGAGGCGCGTGATGCGGGCCTTCTTTTGCGCGTCGGTCACGTCATCCGGGAATTTCTTTGCGGCCGCGGTCATGGGGCGTTCGGAATAGTTGAAGATGAAGGCGTTGTCGAAGCGCACGGTCTCCATGACCTTCATGGTGTCCTCGAACTCGGCGTCCGTCTCGCTGGGAAAACCGACAATGACATCGGTGGTCAGCGACACCCCGGGAATGATCGCCCGCACTTTGTCCACGAGTGCCAGGTATTCTTCCTGGGTGTAGGTCCGGTTCATGAGCTCGAGGATCCGACTATTGCCCGCCTGCATGGGCAGATGAACATGTTTGCAGATCTTGGGATTTTCGGCGATGCGTTGCAGAAGTTTCTCCGGGAAATCCTTGGGGTGTGGCGAGGTGAAGCGGATGCGTTCGATGCCGTCCACCCGGCTGGCCGCATCCAGCAGGTCCGCGAAGTCCGCCCCCTCATATTTGTAGGAATTGACGTTCTGCCCGAGGAAGGTGACCTGTTTGAATCCTTCTTCCGCCAGCATCCGCACTTCGGCCACGACGTTCTCCGGGGCGCGGCTGCGCTCGCGCCCCCGCGTATAGGGAACCACACAGAAGGTGCAGAAATTATCGCAGCCGCGGGACACCGCGATCCAGGCGTTAACGCCTTCGCGGTTCGTCGGAAAGATATCCGAATAGGTCTCGAATTCCGATAAGGTGACGTCAAACGGTTTGCGTGCCCCGTGACCCGTGCCCCGTGACACGGAATCCATGGCCTCTGAGATTAATTGCGGCAATTTCTTGTACGAATCCGGCCCGGCGATGAAATCGATGGCCAACCGCGGGTTCTTCAAAAGTTCCTGGCGGAAGTTGGTGGCCATGCAGCCCAAAACACCAACCAGCATTGGGCGGCCTTCGGCCGCCCGCTTGATCTCATGAATGCGGTTGTAAACCTTCAGGTTCGCCCCTTCGCGCACCGAGCAGGTGTTCAGCATGACCACGTCCGCCTCGGCTTCGGTCGGCACGAAGGCAAAGTTCTCCTTCGTCAGAATCGTCCGAATGAGCTCGGAGTCGTACTCGTTCATTTGGCATCCCCATGTCTGGATGAAAATTTTCTTACTCATTTTAAGATCGCCTTTTAGAGTCCTGTTGCCCATTCTTTAATCACCACATCTTTTAATTTGCCATCATTTCCCATAACAAAAATAATTCCAAAACTTTTTTTAACTACATCAAACGTCTTTGGATTAAATTCGATTCTGCATACAATCTCACGTTGTTTATCCATCGGATAGAAAGAGCTTAACCCGTCTTTACCAATTCCATGTTTCTCTAGGAAAAGGTACACCTGCTTGTCAGAACTACCCTGTGGCAGAGTTTTCAAGATAGTTGATTGAATCGTTGTTGCATTAACTTGTTTTGACGGTGGAATTTCAAAATAGCGCCTGACACGTTGCTCCAATTCTTGATTGGAGCTGCATCCTGAAAAAAAGAAAATAAGAGAATAAATCAACAGCGCGACAATGCAACCTGCCTGGTTTTGATTTTTTTCAAGCAATCTCTACCTGATAACCTTTCTTATTCTAATCGCAATATTGCTTCCGCTAACTCTCTTCATTGCCATCCCGGAACACGC
>JAHFFX010000005.1:37392-38698 GCA_023247755.1 Candidatus Omnitrophota bacterium
CAACATCAATGTTCAACAATTTATAGCATAAACCAGCTTCAAAAGTATCGTACCATAAAGAGATGTACGGTCACCCATAGGTTTCAACAAAAACCTTTTGGGGTGCTGCCTCGTGAGGTTTTTGTTGAAACCTGGGCATGGGTGCCCCCCCACTCAGATTTGATTGGGGCAAGCTGTTGTTCTGTTCGTTGATCATATGATCCGGAGAGCCGGCTCTTAGCGACTTGTGGTCCGCAAATGTTTAGCCTGGATCTTAACGACTTTTCCATCTTTCCAGATGGCCAACGGAATGCCGGATTTCTTGTGTTGCGCAACGACCTTGCCGACGGCTTCCCTTAATGCTTTCTCGGCTTTCTTATGAATTGCTAAATTCCGGTTATCGGCGGTTTTGATCATTTCGCTGGCCCTTTCTTGTTATGTGAAACTTTCATAGATTTTCCTCTCAAAGATCTCGATCTTGCCGTGAGACGCCCTGGCGATTAATGTAGGCGGAACCGTGGAATTATTAAAGATCGACCAGTAATCGGCCAGGCCCTTGTAGTGATTAAAGAAATTATTGAGACTTTTGCCGAATCTTCTGCGGACATCCGCATCGGGGATATTGTGTCCACCGGAGGCCACCCGCTCTTGGATGCGGCTCAGCGCCAGATCTATGCTGGGTATCCACAAGTAGAAAATATGAATAACATATCCACTCGATCTTAAACTTTCCAGTAAGGACAAGTATGTTCTTCCGGATAAGGTCGACTCAAAACCGAAGTCAACCCGGTTTTGCGATAATTCCCGGATCTGCTCGAGGACTATCCGCCCCGCTTTGATGGCCGCTCCTTGCGGTTCGAACGGAGACAATCCCTGCGCGATCAGGTCAGCGTTCACGAAGGAGTGGCACTTCGCATAAAGCGGCAAGAATTCCTTGGCGAACGTTGTCTTCCCGGCCCCGTTCGGCCCCGCGATGATATAAACATTGGGGTGATTAGCGTTCACTTGGCCGCCCCTTATTCAATTTTCCCTTCGCTAGAATGGCGCGAATGAGTTCGGAGTCGTACTCGTTCATTTGGCAGCCATAAGTTTCAAGGAAAATTTTGTTTTTAGTCTGTTTGATCATAAACCGCTATGTTCCTGTTGAGTTGGCCAGCCCCCGCTGAGTTTCCAACTTTGTTTCTTGGGCGATCGCAAAAATCAGGATGACACAGAAAACTATCGAAGAGCCGATGGTGCCAAAGTTGATCCCTCCCTTAGCCAGAGGTTTGGTGAGAAAATCACCGAACGTGGCGCCAAAAGGCCTTGTAAAAACAAAGGCCAGCCA
>JAHFFX010000174.1 GCA_023247755.1 Candidatus Omnitrophota bacterium
CAATCATCCCTGGCGGCGGGTCCTGAAGATCCTGGGCGGGACACTTTTGCTGACCGTTGCTTTGTGGGCCGTGGAGAGATTGATCTTCCCATCGACCGGGTTCTTCTTGAATCTTGCAAAAGAAAAGAAGTTTCTTTTTCGGCCGGAGATGGGAGGGCCTTTGCATGTCCTGCGGTCGTTCTTCTATCACACCCTGGTCATGCCGGCCATTGCGTTCAACACCGATGTCACGGTGCCGGATTGGAAGGGTATGATCACGCAGCCCGCGGCGCCGGGATCGGCCTCTTTTTTGGGGGGCATCGCCGTACTGTTATGGACCTTGTTGTTGCTCCTGGGCGTTTGGGCCATGTTCTGTTCGCAGGCCAATGTCAAATTCCGGGTTGTCCTGGGGCTCCTGCTGCTGGGACAATTGGGGTTTCACCTGTTCTATGGTTTCGAGACCTTTCTATACTCTTTGCATTTTATCGTTCTGCTGGTGATCCTGGTCGCTTTATGTTTTCTGACGCGGTTCCGGGTCATTGCGGTCGGGATCGTCCTATTGTTGATCCCTTGTGTCGCCGTCAATAACAGCCTGCAATTCGCCAGGGCCGTGGATTTCATTGAACAGTACTATGGGACGCATCGCGACTGAACATGTTATTTAATTCCGTCCAATTCCTGATCTTCTTCGTGCTGGTGGCCAGCGCTCACTTCATCCTGCCGCAGCGCGGGCGTTGGCTCTTTCTGCTTTTTGCCAGCTGCTATTTCTATATGGCCTTTGTGCCCAGCTACATCCTGATCTTGTTCTTTCTCATCACCGTCGATTATTTTGCCGGCCTGCTGATCGATCGGGCCCGGGGCCGCCGAAGGAAGTTCTTGCTTATCGTCAGCATCCTGTCCAACTGTTTTATCCTTTTCCTTTTCAAGTACTTCAACTTTTTTAACGCGAATTTCAGCCGATTGGCCCAGTGGGGTGGTTTTGAGTATACCATCGAGAATTTGCAGATCATTCTGCCGATCGGATTGTCTTTTCATACGTTCCAGAGCCTGAGCTATGTCATCGAGGTCTATCGCGGGCGCCAGCTGGCCGAGCGGAACTTCGGCATTTATGCCTTGTATGTGATGTTCTTCCCGCAGTTGGTGGCTGGACCGATAGAGCGGCCCGGCAATCTTTTGCACCAGTTGCGCGAACGGCATGCCTTTGACTACGCCCGGGCGACGGATGGATTGAAACTTGTGATGTGGGGGCTGTTCAAAAAGGCGGTCATCGCCGATCGGCTCGCGATCTTCGTCGATCAGGTCTACGGTGACGTCCATTCCTATCCGGGGTGGCCGCTCATCATCGCCACGGTGTTCTTCGCGTTCCAGATCTATTGTGATTTTTCCGGGTATTCGGATATCGCCGTGGGGATTGCCCGGGTGCTCGGGTTCCAGTTGATGACCAATTTCGACCGGCCGTATTTCTCCCGGAGCATTTCCGAGTTCTGGAAACGCTGGCATATCTCTCTGACATCGTGGTTCAAGGATTATGTGTACATCCCGATGGGCGGCAACCGGGTGACGAAAGGCCGATGGTATTTCAACCTGTTGTTCGTTTTCCTTTTGAGCGGCTTCTGGCATGGCGCCAACTGGACGTTCGTCATCTGGGGAGCGCTCAACGGCCTTTATTTGATCGGGGCGATCTTCACCGCCCCGTTGCGCTACCGGGTGGTCAAGGCCATCGGACTTGATCGACGGCCGGATCTGCACTCCATGGTCCGGGTCGGGACCACGTTCCTGCTGATCTGTTTTTCTTGGATCTTCTTTCGAGCTCAAAATGTTTCCGACGCCTGGTATGTGCTGACGCACATGGGGAGCGGACTGGGGGATGGCAGGGTTTGGGAGCAGGCGCTGCAGGATATGGGTTTGCACGCCCGGGGCCTGTGGATCGCCTGGGTGGGGATCATCGCGTTGCTGGCGGCGGAACGCTGGCAGGGGCAGTACGGGAGTCTGCGGCGTTATCTGTCCTTACAGCCGGCGGCCGTGAGGTTCTGCGTCTATTCGTTCATGGCCGGCGGCATTCTGGTACTTGGGAGGTTCTCGTCGCAGCAGTTCATTTACTTCCAGTTCTAAGCCGGGCAGGTGGTCATGAGAAGGGTCTTTTATTGCGTTTGGGTCCTGTTGCTGGGATTGTGCGGGTTTGTTCTCCTTGGGACGGGTTTCAAGGCGCTGGGCCGCCGGCTAATCTTTGAGGAAACACGCAACGGCTATGCATCCCAAGGGTTCTACGAGCTGACCTTGCTGGAAGACAACTGGGAGAACATCAAGGTCTATGATCATGCCGTTAATCCGCCTTTGGAATCGGCGGAGGTGATCACATTCGGCGATTCCTTCTTTGACGCCGTTCAGGATTCGCCGCTTTTCTCTGAGGTGCTGACGCAGCGATTGGGGCGGCCGGTCTACAACCATGCTTCCTGGACCTTTGAAAACCCGAACGTCGACCACAATCCGGCCGGCTTCCTCGGATCCGTGCAGTACCGCAAAGGGGAGAAGAAATTCTTGATCCTGGAAAGCGTCGAGCGGCTTGCTTTCCTCAAAAGCGGCTACTATCAACCCGGGGAACCTCTGTCCGGCAAGAAGAACCTGGTCAACCGGCTTAATTCGGGAATGAACTGGCGTCTGCGATCCGCCGACCAATGGTTAAGAAAATATGTTATTCTTCTCAACAACGATAACCCGGACTGCCGGCATTTTCTGGCCAATAATGCGCTGCTCTATCCGGTCAGCAAATGGATCGCCGAAGCGAAATTCCGGTGGCTGGGGGACATCCATCCCTTGATCGATCGCCATTACGACCGGCGCTCGGAGATGTTCTTTTTTGCGGAGGAAGTGGCTTTTAACCGTCGGGTCAAACCCGTCCAGAAGATCGAATCGCTGGTGGAGAACGTTGTCCAGGCCGCCCGGGAACTCAGGGAAAAGTACAATATCGAACTGATCTATCTCATCATGCCCAACAAATACACTATTTATAATGATCTTGTGCGGCCGGCGTATGACTACGACGGTTTTATCCCTAAGATCAACGAACTTTTGGCCGAGCAGGGGGTCCGCACGATCGACGTTTATTCAGCCTACATCGAGTATCGCCGTAAGGGGGGGGAGCAGTGGTTGTATTATCCGAGTGGGTCTCATTACACACCGCTGGGCAAGGATATCCTGGCCGATGCGGTGGCCAAAGAACTCCGAACGATTTTGTCGAATGAAAGAACGGTGAACCCCCATGAAAGATAAACTGAGGTCCCTTCTCAATAAACTGTCAAAACTGGCCCTGCTTCCAGAATATCTCAAGGTGACATGGCAGCAGTTCAGCCGGCGCCTGCCGCCTAACGACCGGAACATCGTCTTTACTCTGGACGACCCCCGATTGTACCGCGATGACGACGGCAGCGGGCGGTATGCCTATATGATCCTCAACCTGTTCAGCGACGGCGGGTATAACGTCTATTTGCACAAGAAGATCGATTTTCTGACCTTCACCAGAATGGGCAAATACGGCCGGTTCCTGTATTCCATCGGGAACTTGAAAGTGGTGGATCATATTCCGAAGAACCCGCAAGATCTGGATTATGCCTTTGATTCGGTTTACCGGGAGATGCTGGACCGGCCGTGGAAGAAACTCACCTATGTCAATGTTCTGAAAGCGCCGACCTGTAAGTTGGGGAGATCCATGCCGATCCCTTATTTCTTTCATCCCATGATGTATAAGCTCAAACAGCTGGACCGGGTCGAAGGGTTAAGGGAAAGCGCGCGCAAACTGCGGATCATTTTTGGAGGGAACACCCTGACCTACTACACCAATCCGGAGCTGCACCGCTATGACCAGATGACCCGGATTGAAGGGATCATGGCCGCATCGGAAGTGGGCGAAAAGGTACGGACGATCCAGGACGTAAGCGAGCTGTATGCGATCATGAACGGCCAGGAGTACGTCAATGAATGCCGTCTCCTGCGGACCGACGACCGCATCCAGGTGCCGCTGACGCACTGGCTCGAGATCGTGGCGCAATGCGATTTCTTCCTTTGCCTTTCGGGGACGGACCTTCCCATGTGCCATAACGTCATTGAATCCATGTCGGTGGGAACGATCCCCATCCTTGGTTATCCGGATTGGTTCTTCCCGACGCTCGAGCATGGCAAGAACGCGATCATTTATTCCGGCAAGAAGGACCTTATCCGGAAATTGAACGAAGTGCTCGAGATGGAAGAGTCCCAGATCCAGGCCCTGCGCAAGAACGTGCTCGCTTATTACGACGCTCACTTGGGCACCCGGAATTTCATCCGTAAATACGAGGCCCAGAAGAGCCTCAACTCCATCATCCTCCATGAACGATTGCGTGCGAACAAATACGAGCTTGAAGAGGGGAACCGCACGCTCGCTCAATTGATGTTCTATTTTGGGGAAGGGATCGAGGACGCCCGCAGCGAAGAGGAAAAGGCCTATCTTCGGGAATTGATCGCTAAATGGGTACCCGTCGAAAAGCCGCCGTCCCGAAGTTCGCGGAAGGGCACAAGGAAGAGTGTAGATGAATATTTGCGTGATCGTTCCAGAAAATAATCTGTATTCGGAAACCTTTGTCCGGGCCCATATCGAGCGGCTGCCGGCCAAGGCGTACCTGTACGGGGGATATTTCCCGAGTTATTTCTCCAACGGCCAGCCGCTTTTGCCGCGGCCGGGATTTCCGGAAAGGGTCCGGCGATCGTTGCTGAGCCGGCTCTTTAAGTTCGATTTTGATGAGCAAAAGCTCCAGCAGCAAGCCTTACTGGAGTATTTCAGGAACGATCGCATCGACGCCGTCCTGGCGGAGTTCGGGCCGACCGGCTCCAAGGTCATGGAAGTTTGCCGCGCGGCGAATGTGGCGCTGGTCGTTCATTTCCACGGATTCGATGCTTATGACGCGGAGACACTCAAGGAACATGGGGAGCGTTATCGCCGAATGTTCCAAACCGCGGATGAGTTCGTT
>JAHFFX010000058.1 GCA_023247755.1 Candidatus Omnitrophota bacterium
TCCCCGGAGAAGACCTGAAAGGCAGCCACACCGCCACCGAATTCGTTGCCTGGTACAACGGCCACCCTGAATACCGCGACCGGAAGTTCGATCTGTCCGGCGAAGTGGCGGTCGTGGTGGGGCAGGGGAACGTTTCGATGGACGTCAGCCGCATCCTCAGTAAAAGCGTGGATGAACTCAAGAACACCGACATCGCACAGCACGCTCTGGAAGTTCTAACCGAAAGCAAGATCAAGGAAGTGCATCTGGTGGGCCGCCGCGGACCGGTTCAGGCGGCCTTCACGCCCCCGGAGATCCGTGAATTCGGGGAACTGGCCAATTGCGACCCCATCGTTGACCCGGCGTATCTCAAGCTCAATCCGGAAAGCGAACAGGAACTCAACGACCCCAGCGTTCCCAACCGCAAAAAGAATTTTGATATTCTCACCGAATACGCTCACCGTCAAGCTGCCGGAAAGAACCGCAGGTTCATCGTTCATTTCTTCCAAAGTCCCCAAGCGCTCAAAGGCGCGGGGCGCGTGGAGCGACTTGTACTGGAAAAGAATAAACTCACCGGCCCCGCCGGAAAGCAACAGGCGGAAGGCATTGGTGAACTCGAAGAAATGCCCTGCGGCATCATCTTTCGCAGCGTGGGCTATCGCGGCGTTCCCATCCCCGGTGTTCCGTTCGATGATAAGAAAGGGGTTTTCCCGAACGCCGAAGGTCGGATAACCGTCAACGGACAGGCGGTTGCCGGCTTGTATTGTTCGGGCTGGATCAAGCGCGGGCCTTCGGGCGTTATCGGCACCAACAAGGCCGACTCGGACGCGACGGTCAGAAGTATTTTAGCTGATCTTCCAAATCTGAAACCCTGCGAAAGACCGGACAGCGGGGCGGTGCAGGCGCTTTTGAAGGGGCAGGGCGTGCGCGTGGTGAGTTTTGAGGATTGGAAGAAGATTGATGCCGCCGAGATCGCCAGAGGCGCGGCCGCCGGGAAGCCCCGGGAGAAGTTCGTGGGCGTTGCGCAGATGCTATCGGTTATTTAATCGATGACGCAATCGCTCGGGAAAGGCTTCAGCATCAGATCCGCGGTCGCGGGATCGGCCTTAAGCTGCGAGATGATCTTATCCAAACCCACGCGCCGGTGGAAAGCGCCGAGGTCCTCATTCGGCTTTGCATGGGCTTTATAGTGTTTGAAAAGCGCGTCAATGACGGTCGGGACCTTCTCTCGCGGAATGGACCGAAGGTAAATGCCGCTGCCATCGGAAGCAGCGAGCGGCAGCCCCTGGTTACGTCCGTCCTCGGAGCCGCCCAGTTTCAACTGATAGCGGTCAGCGCCGGACCCCACAAGACCGATGGTCTTGGTCGCCGGCCGGAAGCACTGGCGTTCGCATCCCGTTATCCCCACCGATTCGTTCAGTTCACCCCAACCCATGGCCTCCAGTTGATCAAGCAGGACCGGTTCGAATTTCTCGGATTCCGTGTAGGATAGTCGGCAGGTGTCCAGTCCCACGCACGCGCCGGAATTCAGGCGTAGCCGCGAGAACGGTTTGCCGTTTCGCTTGTCGCAGCCAAACCGGGCGACGTCGGCCTCGAAATTGTTTTTAACGCTTTCCGGGATATTGGTGAAGAGCGCGTCCTGGTTGGGCGTTATATACAGTTCCACCGGATACGTGTCCATCAGGTGACGGATGAGTTTTCTGACTTGACCGTTCGTCCCTTTATCCTTGATGCGGCCGTTCTCGATGTACAGGCCGTAAGCCCAGAGGTCATTGGCCGCCTGATAGGTCCAGCCGTGGTGTAAATGCCGCGGACCGGAATCATAGGTCGGGTTGGGTTTCTCAAGCGGGAACCCGACCTTGGCGCTCACCTGGTCGCGGTACCAGTCGGCCCCCATTTTCTTTATCACATACTTGAGCCGGGCCCAGAACCGGTTCTGCCGGTCGCCGTATTCCTGATGGACCTGCACGGCCGCATCCAGGACCGGCATGAGCTGTTCGCCGGTGCATTGGCACAAGGGAAGGCCCAAAACCGCCATCGAGGGTTTACCGTTGCGTTCGCCCTGACCGCCGCCGACATAGACCTGAAACTTCGTTATCTTGCCGTTCTCGAGGATCGGCGCCACCGACAGGTCATGGGTGCGGTGTTCGACGCAGTTATCAAGGGTGAATTTTTCGGTCTTGGGGTCCTTGTGGATCGACGCGAAAGCGATCTTGAACTTGCGGTTGAGCAGGTTCGGTCCGTATTTGAACGATTCTTCGGGCTTGCGGATGAACTTCGGGTCGATGGAAAAGATCTGGATGAAAGGGTCCATCGGCAAGCGGAAATAACTTCCGGCCTTGTGCGCCCAGGCGTGGGCGTTGAAGACCTCCGAATATTGCGAAAGCGGGCAGCCCATGACGTTGCGGGTGTTGTCACCGCAGCCGTTGAGCGTGAACCAGCCGGCTTCGGCGATGGATCTGACGATCTCCACGCAGGCCGGCTTCTTGATCCAATGGAATTGAATATTCTGGCGGTTGGTGAAGCGGATGGACGGCACTCCTTCCGTGTCCGCCGTGTGTTTTTCGGCGAGATCATCGATGATCTGCCACTGTTTGCGGGTGAGGGGGCCGCCGCCGGTGACGCTGACCCGGATCATGTAGCGCCAATCCTTTTCCTCACCGGTCCGGGCGCGGTCGAATTCCAGATAGATCCCCTGCGATTTGGCCAGCTGCTCGGATTCCCAGGTGAGATCCGGCAGGGCGTTGCGGAATTCCTCAACAAGGTTCCCCCGGCCGCCTCTGGAAGCAAGCTTATTGAGCTCTTCCTTGCTTAATTGGTCGGCGGGTGTCCGGAAGTTCGGCGTGAAAGGTTTTTTGACGGCCACGAAAGGCTCCTCGGAATGAAAAACGGGCGTCAGCCGCCCGGTAAATTGCTATCATTTTAGTATCAAAGCCATGCGAAATCAACGGCTTTTTCCCTCTTGGAACCTCCTGCAAGGGGAAGTTCTGGTCCAAGTCCGGTTGCTGGGAAGTTCTTCCGATTGACCGCTGACCGACGGCTTTGCTCTTGCTAAAGACCATCGTCGGTAATAGACTAAGGTTACCATGATCCAGCCCTCTTCAAAACATGTCGGAAAGTTCTGGCATCCTCTGGACGACGGAAGGATCTTGTGCGATCTCTGCCCCCGCAATTGCCGCTTAAGCGACGGCCAGCGGGGGTTTTGTTTCGTCCGCCAGAATGTGGGCGGCGAAATGGTCCTCACCACCTATGGCCGTTCGAGCGGTTTTTGCGTAGACCCCATCGAAAAAAAGCCGCTCAACCATTATTATCCGGGCACCAGCATCCTTTCCTTCGGCACCGCCGGTTGCAATTTGGGGTGCAAATTCTGTCAGAATTGGAACATCAGCAAATCGAAGGAATTCGACACGCTCACCGATGAGGCCACTCCGCAGAGGATCGCCCAGGTCGCCCAGAAGCTTGAATGTAAATCCGTCGCTTTCACCTATAATGACCCGGTGATCTTCGCGGAATATGCGATGGACTGCGCGGACGCCTGCCGGGCGGTGGGGATCCATCCGGTCGCCAAGACCGCCGGCTACATCACGGATGAGGCGCGTCCGGAATTTTATAAGCACATGGATGCGGCCAACGTCGATCTGAAGGCCTTCACCGAACATTTTTACCGCAACGTGACGCTCGCGGCGCTCAAGCCGGTTCTCGATACCCTGGTTTACATCAAATCGCACACGAACGTGTGGCTTGAAATAACCAATCTTGTCATCCCCGGAGAGAACGATTCCGAAAAGGAATTTCAGGAAATGAGTGAATGGATCTTCCGGAATCTGGGGCCGGATGTGCCGTTGCATTTTACGGCGTTCCATCCGGATTTTCGCATGCTGGACCATCCGCCGACGCCTGCGGAAACCTTGACGCGCGCCCGGCAGATCGCGATAGGGAAGGGATTGCGCTATGTTTATACCGGTAACGTCCATGACCCGAAAGGTTCGAGCACCTATTGCCACAGCTGCAAAAAACTTCTCATTGAGCGTGATTGGTATGAACTGGGGCAATACACCCTTGTGAAAAAGAACCAGTGCCGATACTGCGGGAACGCGTTGCCGGGGCATTTCGAAGAAAGCCCGGGCCATTGGGGAAGCAAGCGCGTGCCGGTGCGCCTGTCTTGAAGGAAGGAGAGAACGTCAATTCCATAATTTCCCTAATTTTCCTTGAATCCAACGCAAGGATGGCGTTAAAATAAAAACCACTGTCAATTCAATAGGATACGGCAATGGTCCCCGCAAAGAAAATCATGACCAAGGATGTGATCGTCGTTCATCCGCAAACGCCCATTTATGAGGCCATGTCGCGGCTTACCGGCAACGCGATCAGCGGGCTTCCCGTGGTGGACGATGCGGGACGGTTGGTTGGTATGATAACGGAGAAGGATGTCCTGCGGATCCTCATCAATGCCAACATCGGCGCGCAGGACAAGGTCCAGGACTTCATGACCCGCGACGTCATCAGTTTTGAGGAAGATGCCAGTGCGACCACCATCTGCGAATTCTTCATGAAAAATCCCATTCGGCGCGTGCCGATCACAAAGGACGGAAAGCTCACGGGAATCGTCAGCCGCCGGGACATCATCGGGCTCATCCTTGAGTCGCGCAACAAGCTGTCCCGTTTTTAGCCAATGCTTTTTTACGCATGTCTATCCAAGTGAATACCCAGCTCGAAGAAGCAGCCAATCTTCTCAAGGGATCCATCCGGAAAATATTCGAAAAGGAAGGGCTCTTTCCTTTTGACGGCGATCCTAAGCTCGAGAAAAGGGACATCATCGAGTACGAGCGCCGGATGCGCGCCTCCAGCGTCGATAAGTTCAACGCTCCGGCCTATACGGCGGCCGCGAATTTTTACCGGACCGCGGGCGACCGGCAGGGGCGCAACGCCGCCGGCGTCGTGATCCTGAGCCTTAAGGAAGGTTCGGAGCCGGTCATCAAACGCGCCGGGATTCGTAATTTTGACGAAGATGATTATGAGGTTGTTTCCGAAAAATGCGGCGAGCTGTGCGAGAAATTTGCCAAGGAATTCCTGAACGCATTAGCCGCGGCCGGTTTCCCGCAATTGATCGTTTCGGAGGCGGTGCATCATCGCAACAACATTCCCGGCGGGGTGGAGTTCAGCTATGACCAATATGAGGAATATCAATTGGTCTTTCATCTGAAGGCCCTTCCCGTGATGGTCGTGGATATCTCACTGGCCCAATTGCCCAAACAAAGATGATCATCAAATCCCGAGTGATGGCCGAATTGGAACGCTTGTTGCAGGATTCGAGCGATCCCATTCCCCGTTCCGTGGTCAGGACGGTCCTGGAGCCTTTTCTGAAGAGCGAAAGCGAACCGGTGGCTCCAGCGGACTCTGCCTCGCCCGAATTGAACGAAAAACCAGGCACCGTCGGAGCCGTAGAAGAGTTGGACGCGGTCTTAAGGAAGTTCAAAGAGAAACGACAGGCAGCTCCGTAAATAATCAGGGAAGGGGCTTCGTAAAGAAGAAGAGGAGGAGAAACAGATGAACACTATGGGAAAGATTTCGATCTTGACCGCGCTGGTCGTTAGCTTTGCCGCGGCCGCTTTTGCCGCACAGGGTATCGCGGAAATCAAGGGAACAGCGCCCGACTCCCCGATCACCGGTACGGTGAAGTTCCAGGAGGTCGACGGCGGGCTTAAGGTAGAAGCCCAAGTCCAGGGTGTTCCCCCCGCCGGCAAGCATGGTTTCCATATCCACGAATTCGGTGCCTGCACGAACCAGGGAAAAGATGCGGGCGGTCATTATAACCCGATGGGTTCTCCGCACGGAATGTTGGAACACGACGGCGCCGATAAGGCCCACGCCGGAGACCTGGGGAACATCGAGATCAAGGACGACGGGACCGGTACGCTTTCCGGCATGCTGCCCGGGGTCACTCTCAGCGGCGGCGATGAAGCCGTGGCCGGTCGGGCCGTGATCCTTCATGAGAAAGCGGATGATTTTGGCCAGCCGACCGGCAATGCCGGCGGCCGCATCGGTTGCGGGGTGATCGTTATCACTCCGGATGAATAAACCGTCGAGGGAGCTGGTTCCGATGGCGGGATCGCATGTTTAAGGTGGCACAGAGTGTTCTGGTGGTCGTGGATGTCCAGGGAAAGCTCGCCTACCTGATGCATGAGAAGGAACGGCTTTTCCGTAATATCCTGGCCACCATCAAGGCGGCCTACATTCTGGATATCCCGGTATTATGGACAGAGCAGGCCCCGGAGAAGATCGGGGCCACGGTCCCCGAAGTGGCGGATCTCTTGACGGGGCTTACGCCCATTCCCAAGACAAGCTTCAGCTGTTGCGGGGAAAAACGATTCCTGGACATCCTGAAGGATCTGAAACGCAAGCAGGTGATTCTGGTCGGGATAGAAACCCACGTCTGTGTTTATCAGACGGCCGCGGACCTGGTCGAGCGCGGTTATGAAGTGCAGGTGGTGGCGGACGCCGTATCTTCCCGCAACCCCGACAATAATATGTGGGGACTGGAGAGGATAAAGCAATCCGGGGCCGGTCTCACCTGTTGCGAAGCGTTGGCCTGCGAATTGTTGCAGAAGGCCGAAGGTGATAAATTTAAAATGATCCTTAACCTCATCAAGTAAGGAATTCCCGCAAGAACATTTTCCGCAATATGCCCATGCGCCAACGACGGAAATCCAGATCCGCAAGTCCCTCCGCCTCGACCTCGGTCGACGCACTTCTTTCTGAAGAACGGTCTTTCCCTCCTCCCAAAACGTTCCAAGCGAGGGCCCATCTCAGCAACGGAGAGATCTATAAGCAGGCCGAGAAGAATTACCAGGCCTTCTGGGCCCGGCAGGCCCAGGAGCTCGTTTGGTCCAAGCCCTGGAAGAAGGTCCTGCAGTGGAATCCGCCGTTCGCCAAGTGGTTCGTCGGCGGCAAACTCAATGCTTGTGTCAACTGCGTCGACCGACATATTGAAACGCCCTTGCGCAACAAGGCGGCGCTCATCTGGGAAGGGGAACCGGGCGATCATCGGACGTTGACGTATTTCGATCTCTACCGTGAAGTCAACAAACTCGCCAACGGTCTCAAATCTCTGGGCATCAAGAAAGGGGACCGGGTCGCGATCTACTTGCCGCTCGTTCCCGAAGCGGTCATCAGCATGCTGGCCTGCGCCCGTATCGGCGCGGTGCATTCGGTGGTGTTCGGCGGTTTCAGCGCCGAGGCCCTGCGGGAACGCATCAATGATGCGTCCGCCAAACTCCTGATCACGGCGGACGGAGGTTTTCGCCGCGGGGCGATCGTCCAGTTAAAGAACGCCGCGGACAACGCCGTTGCGGGCTGTCCCAGTATCCAGAACGTCGTGATTGTGCGGCGCACCAATAACGAGATCAACATGCACCCCGTGCGCGACCATTGGTATCACGATCTGGTCAAGAACCAGTCGGGTCATTGCAAGGCCGAAGCCATGGACGTAGAGGACATGCTCTTCATCCTTTATACTTCGGGCTCGACCGGCAAGCCCAAAGGCATCATGCATACGACCGGCGGTTACCTGACCGGAGTGAACTATACGACGAAATATGTTTTCGACCTGAAACCCGATGATGTGTTCTGGTGCACGGCGGACGTGGGCTGGGTCACGGGGCATAGCTATCTTGTTTACGGGCCGTTGTCCAACGCTGCGACCTGTGTCATGTATGAAGGCAGTCCGGATTGGCCGGAAAGGAACCGGTTCTGGAAGATCATTGAGAAATACGGGGTCACGATCTTTTACACGGCGCCGACCGCGATCCGCCAATTCATGAAGTGGGGCACACAGTGGCCGGACGGCTGCGAGCTGTCCACCTTGCGGCTTTTGGGCAGCGTGGGCGAACCCATCAACCCGGAGGCGTGGATATGGTATCACAAGTACATCGGCCGGGGGAAATGTCCCATCGTCGATACCTGGTGGCAGACCGAGACGGGGAGTATCCTGATTTCGCCGTTGCCGGGAGTCACTTCCTTAAAACCGGGGTCGGCCACGAAACCCTTGCCCGGAATCGAGGCGAAGGTCTTAAATGAATCCGGCAAAGAGATCAAGGTGGGCGGAGGGTATTTGGCCCTCACGCGTCCCTGGCCCTCCATGCTGCGGGGGATCTATGGCGATCCGCAACGCTACAAAAGCACCTACTGGAACCGCTGGGGCGGGAAATATTATTTCACCGGTGACGGCGCAAAGAAAGATGAAGACGGTTACTACTGGTTGCTGGGACGCGTGGATGACATCATGCTGGTGGCGGGGCACAACATTTCCACGATGGAGGTGGAAAGCGCTTTGGTGGACCATCCCTCGGTGGCGGAATCCGCGGTGGTCGGGATCACCGATGAGATCAAGGGCCAGGCGATCGCCGCTTTTGTGACGCTCAAGGAAGGCAACAAGCCCGGCCCGGAGGCGGAAGAGGACTTGAAGCAGCATGTGGTCACCAAGATCGGCGCCATCGCCCGTCCCAAGAAGGTCATTTTTTCCAACGATCTGCCCAAGACGCGCAGCGGAAAGATCATGCGCCGGCTGTTGCGTGATATCGCGGAAGGCCGGGCCCTGGGGGACGTCACCACTCTCGCCGACTCGAGCGTCGTGGCGGCCCTGAAGGTGAAATATGAAGAGGAAACGTAGGTTAAAAAGAAAATATCAATGGCTTCCAGCCCCATGCTCCCAGCCCCCGGTTTAAGGGACTGGGCGAGGGGCGGCGGACCAACCAATCCTAAATAACAAAGGAGGACGCTACGGCTAAACGCATACTACTGGTGGATGACGAGAAGGATATCCTGGAGGCCTTCCGGCATATCCTGGAAAGGAAAGGGTTTGAGGTGCTCACGGCCCTCGATGGGGCGGAAGCGATCCGGCTGGTCGAAAAAGAACCTTTTCCCGATTTGATTGTTCTGGACGTGCAGATGCCGGACATGAACGGGTATACCTTCATGTTCGAGCTCTATCGGGAAGAGAAACGTCGCAACATCCCGGTCATCGTGGTGTCGGCTTTTTCGGAGATGCAGCCGATCTTCGCTCACCGCGGCATCAAGGATTATGTGGTGAAGCCCGTCAACCCCGATGAGCTGATAGAAAAGATCAAGAAGTTCGTCAACGTTTAGGCGATCCTTGGGGCGATTTTAGCAGGAGGTTGGCCGCCCGTTCTACCTTGGCCGCAAAGTTGCTTTTTCCCCGTTTGTCGAATACACTTATGATGCGGTCAACCAACCCCGTGCAAGCGGGGTTCGTTATTTAAATGAGGCCACAACTTACGGAACGTGGTTATGCCACGTGACGTAAGTGGGTTGGCCGAATTTACCCAGCACTTATTTTTCGAAAAGTGGCGGGATCGCAAAAATGAATTAATTTAAGATCATGGAAGGGTAGCCCAGTGCTGTTAGTAAAATAAGTGCTGGATTCAATTCGCACCGCGACTTATGTTCGCTATTGCTCCATAAGTCGCGTGTTCATTGAAGGAGGAAGGAAGAATGAGAAAAATTTTCATGGTGGTTTTGATGCTGGGAATGTTCCTGGGCGCCGGGAAAGCCCCTTGCGCTATGGCTTACGATTACGGGGATTATCGGTCGGTGACCTTGACCACCAAGGCGTGGGGCGCGCTCGCCCAGAGCGATCTGGAGGCGGCGCTGGCTTATACCAACAAGTGCATCGAGCTTTATGCCGACAAGGCCAAGGAGATGCAGGCAAGTCTCAAGGATTACGTCAAGGGCACCGATAGCGAGATCCATGCTTATTGGGCCCTTAACGATGTGGCGACGGGGTTGTTCATCCAGGGCGAAGCCTACCGCAAGGCCAACATGAAGGATGAGGCCAAGGCGGCCTTCGAAAAGTTGATCAACGAATACAGTTTCGGCCAGTGCTGGGATCCCAAGGGATGGTTCTGGAAACCGGCGGAAGGGGCCAAGGAAAAACTGGCCATGATGGAATCCGGGGTCGAGGTCGATTTCTCCGATAACTCTTCCAGCGCCCTCACCACCAAGGCCTGGGAAGCGCTCGGGGCCAAGGATGTGAAGGCGGTCGACCAATACACCGATAAAGTGCTCCAGATGTACGAAAAACAGGCCACCGAGATGCAGGCTTCCTTAAAGATGCCCGCCTGGGAGTCCAAGGAAAAGGTATTTTCGTACTGGGCGCTCAATGACGTGGGGACCTGTCTTTATATCAAGGGGAAGGCGCATGAGGAGGCCGGTGATAAGGAGAACGCCAGTGCGGCCTACAAGCGCCTGGTCGAGGAATTCAAATTCGCGCAGTGCTGGGACCCGGGGGGATGGTTCTGGAAACCGGCGGAAGATGCCACGAAACGATTGGAGAATTTAGAGAAGAACTAAATAAAATCCGGGTTTTTGGATATAATATAGGGTGCCCCGACAGCTGTCGGGGCACCCTATGGTTTTTCCGCCTATGCAAGAGACCTCTTCCTTGGATTCGTCGGCGCGCCGCTGCGCGCAGTTGATCAAAGACGCCTCCGTCATCGCCGCCCTCACCGGCGCGGGCATCTCCACCAAGGCCGGCATCCCCGATTTCCGGGGTCCCCGGGGACTTTACGTGACCCGCCAGTATGATCCCGAAAAAGTGTTCGACATCGATTATTTCTCAAAGGACCCGAAACCGTTCTTTCAATTCGCGCGGGATTTCATCGGGCTCGAGGGGAAACTGCAGCCGACCGTTGCGCACCGGTTCCTGGCGCGATTGGAAGGGATCGGAAAGCTCAAGGGTATCGTGACCCAGAACATCGATTCCCTGCATCATAAGGCCGGCTCGCAAAAGGTTTATGAGATGCACGGCAGCTTTTGGCAAAGTTTCTGCCGGGATTGCGACCAGCTGTTCTCCTATAAGGACATGTGTCAGAAACTGACTTCGGAAGAGGTCCCCCGATGTTCCTGCGGCGGCGTTATCAAACCCGATGTGGTCTTCTTCGGGGAGAACGTCAAGCATCTTCAAGAGTCCTATGATCTCGCCAACGAGGCCGATCTGTTCTTCGTGATCGGCACTTCCTGCGTGGTCTATCCGGCGGCGATGCTCCCGACGCTGGCGCGCGGGAAGATAGTCGTGGTCAACCTTGACCGTATCCAGGTCCGGTTGGCTAATGTGGCTCTGGAGGTCCGGGGAGACATTGACGATTTCTTTACCCTTTTGCAGGCACAATTCGACGGGTAGGAAGGAGAGGGCATGAAAAAACTTATGTCGGGAATGCTGCTGTTGGGGTCGGTTTGCACAATTCTTTTTGGTCCGATCCGGACGGAAGGAGAGGAGAACATGAAGATCAAGAGCGCCGCTTTTTCAGAGAATCAAATGATCCCTCAGAAATACACCTGTCAGGGGGAGGATGTGAACCCTTCTTTGAGCATTGAAAATATCCCGCCCGGGGCCGGATCCGTCGTCTTGATTGTGGACGATCCGGATGCGCCGATGGGCACATGGGTTCACTGGGTCGTTTACAACATCCCCGCAAAACCGACAGTGGAGATCAAGGAGAACAGCATCCCCGGATCCCAGGTGCGCAATGATTTTGGAAAAGACTCCTATGGCGGGCCGTGTCCCCCATCGGGAACCCACCGTTATTTTTTCAAGGCATATGCCTTGGACGGGATGCTGAGTTTCCAGGAAAGTCCGGGCAACAAAAGGGATTTGGAGATGGCTATGGACGGCCATATCCTCGCGAAGGCCGAGCTGATAGGCCTCTATAAGAAAGGAAAATAAGGTGGCCAAAGGCCAAGCCATGAACCGGCAGAAGAATATCGCCCGGCTGGTCCGGGAGCAAGGAAGCCTAAAACGCGAGAAGCTTAAGGCCTTGCGCAGGAAAAGGTAAGATGTTTTTGAAAAACATTCCGGCTGTGCTATAATCCAAAATAATTCAAGCGGTCGTTCCCTCGAAAGAAGCGCACATGCCCATAGCACAGTACCTGAATTCTTCCATCGGCAAGAAGCAGATCGTGGCGGTGACGGGATTGTTATTGATCGGTTTCGTCCTCGGCCACCTGGCGGGAAACCTGCTCATTTACGGCGGTCCGGACCTTTATAACGCTTACGCCAAAAAGCTCGCAAGTCTGCGTCCGGGTCTGTATCTCATCGAATTCGGGCTGTTGGGCATTTTTGTGGCCCATATGTATGTGACGGCTCTCTTGGTCATCGAGAACATTCAGGCCCGGGGACAGGCCCGCTATTCGGTTTCCCGTCCCGTTGGGGAGCGCTCCTGGGCGACCCGTCTCATGCCTTATACTGGCACTTTTCTTTTGGCCTTCATCATCTGGCACCTGTTGGATTTCACTTTTGTCGATCATCATGGTCCCGGCAGTATCGTCAGGGGGAAGGAATTGGCGCTTTATGGTGTGGTCTATAACGCCTTTGCCGATCCCTGGCACAGTCTTCTATATGTCCTGGCCATGTTCTGTCTGGGGCTGCATCTTTCTCACGGCATCCAAAGTTGTTTTCAAACATTCGGCTGTATCCCTTCCTCAAGGGAGGCGGTCATCGCCAAGATCAGCAATGGACTGGGTTTCCTCATCGCCGCGGCATACAGTTCGTTGCCGATTTACGTCTTCTTCCATAACTATTTCCGGATGAAACAAATCATCTGCACATGAACCTCGATGCCAAAATCCCGGCGGGACAGCTCAAGGAGAAATGGACCAGTCATAAGCTCCATTTGAAACTCGTCAATCCCGCCAATAAACGCAAGTACACCGTTCTGGTCGTGGGGACGGGATTGGCCGGAGCTTCCGCCGCCGCGTCCCTTGCCGAGCTTGGTTATCAGGTGAAGGTCTTTTGTATCCAAGACAGTTCCCGACGGGCGCATTCCATCGCCGCGCAGGGCGGCATCAACGCGGCCAAGAACTATCCCAACGACGGCGACAGCATCGAACGTCTTTTCTACGATACGATCAAGGGCGGGGATTTCCGTTCCCGGGAAGCCAACGTCTACCGTTTGGCGGAAGTGAGCAACAGCATCATCGACCAGTGCGTGGCGCAAGGGGTGCCCTTCGCCCGCGAGTACAGCGGGTATCTCGACAACCGTTCGTTCGGCGGCGCGCAGGTCTCGCGCACCTTCTACGCGCGGGGCCAGACCGGCCAACAACTTCTGCTGGGAGCTTACAGCGCGCTGATGAAAGAGGTCGGCAAAAAGACCGTCGAGCTGTACACCCGCCGGGA
>JAHFFX010000175.1 GCA_023247755.1 Candidatus Omnitrophota bacterium
AAGAACGTTATCCACGAAAACATCGGTATTATGGATGAGATGTTCCGCCGTCAGCCATTGCCCTATCCAACGGACCCGTTGTAGATTTTCTTGTTCATCCTGTGAATACCAGGGAGCTGTCCGATCCCACAGGGCCAGCTTGCCAAGCTGCGTGATCGGCGCTTCAAAGTGCGGCACATGCTCGATCCACATGAAATCCTTGTGCAGTTCATAACGCGGCTGGTAGTAACCCAGCTTGCTTAAGAGGATCGCGATCATCCTTTCCGTATCGTTGACACTACCGATGCCTTCCCAGAAAAATCCCACCGGCTTGTAAATCTCGGTCTTCCGTTCGCCGGTGTGTCGATTCACGAATATCACGATCTTCGTGCTGTCCGTATACGGCTGCAGTTCCCTCGCCTCCAATCGTCGCACCACTTCTTTATCCACTGACTTAAGATCAGCGCTATTGAAAGGAAGGGGATGTGTCTCGATCCGCTGAGCTTTGTGGTTGATGACCCGGACGCTGATGGACCACTGATCCCCGGAAAGTCCGATGGCAAAATAGGCATGCAGATCGCCGGCTTCCGGCACAATGTCTCTCAGCGGATCCTCGACCTCCCAGCCTTCTGCGGCGCGTTCCCTTAAAGCGCGCTCAAACGGCAATTCCACCGCCGCCACCGCCAGGGTGAGCAGACCCAACAAACTCATCAGACTTAAGAGTTCTCCTGGGAACAAAATTGAGTGTTGCGGCCCCGCGGAAAGATTCGGGACCTTTTTCTTCCATATAAAATGCTGAAGATTGCTATCGTAATCGCGCCATCCTTTCTCTGAATAAATGAGATCATCATCCGCCTGCGAAGGCAGCGTTGTGTAATAACGGATCGCCGTGCTGGCTTTCGGGACCACTTCCCAATTTCTGGCGCTGGAGGACGGCGGGATCCAGATCTCCCGAGACTTATCGGAACGCGGCCGGGCAACCCGCTCATATTCAAATATCAGATCCATATTATTCTCAACCAAGGTCAGGGCCTGCAAAGGCAGATTCTGCAGATAGCCATAAAGATCTTTGTCGGTTTTGGCCAATGCCGGAGTGATCCTGACCATGGGTTGGGGATATAGCATAAGTATCCGTTCATCCAAAACACTGTATTCGAAGAAGAATAGATCAGCCCGGTTGTGGGGAAGCATCTGTGCCGTCCGTATACGAGACAACAAAGTTTCATCTTCCAAATGGATCAAGAGAGTATTGTGGAGTTCTTTCCCAACCCAAATCGTAAGATCGGAAGTCCCCTGCGTTCCAGATAAAGGCTGCGGGTCCTTGCCGCGGACCCAATCCGTGTGTTCCTCGGATCCAGAGGCCCGCTGCTGGACAAGATCTTCGTCGAGCCTACCCTTTACGACCTTTAACATTTCCCGATATCTTTTGAGTGTTTCTAAGTCGCTTTCATCGGATTTACTTTCCAAGACCGCCGCCAGGATCAACGGGAAATATTTTCTGGGAATTGTCTCATGAACGACCAGCCTTAACATTCGCTCAAAGACTTCGGGCGATTTCCTTTGGAAGGTTCTCAAAGAAGTCACCGGGCCGACCATGCGGGCCGCGCGGGGGAAAGCCTCATCAAATTCCCTAAGGACGTTCGGGTCATCTCTCAGCAGCCAATCCAGGAGAACGCGGGCATCATTCTTTGTCAAAGGTTTACCTTTCCTGTCCCTCCTAAGCGCATTGAATAACATCAGCACCATCGGTCGCTGATATCGATCCAACAGAATATCCCCGAAAAGACTCAACAAATATTCAAGCTCGACCGACTTGTCAAATGTTTCACTCAGCGGATCGATGACTTGATCTCCCAGAGACAGGTGAGATACCGCCGCCATGGCGAAGGAAACACCCGCCGCGCTGACCAACCAGAGGGCCAGGCTCAAGAGGTCGGCGCTGATCAAGCTCTGCTTGACCTCGATGTTGAAG
The DNA here is from genome assembly GCA_023247755.1 of Candidatus Omnitrophota bacterium. GTDB lineage: Bacteria > Omnitrophota > Gorgyraeia > Zapsychrales > JAHFFX01 > JAHFFX01. The sequence goes on from JAHFFX010000175.1 coordinate 1,952, forward strand.
ATCTCCCGGAGATGATATCCGCGCCCGTCGGTCCGCACTTGCCGGGCGATGACGGACGGGGTCGGGAAGTTCTCCGGTTGCCCGAGACCGCGATAACGCTCGACCTACACCTGGCCCAGAAGATTGCCTTTTCGCTCGAAGAAATATCCCGTTGCCGGGGAACCGCTGGTTTTCCTGGGGGCCGGAAGCTGAACGACCAGCAAGCCGGCATCATCCATAAGATTGAAAAGTCCCCGATCGGCGGCTGACCCTTTTTTCATCTGCCAATCAGCGAGGACCCCGGCTACGATCTTCTGCATCGGCAGGGACAATTCCAGGGCCGTCGGAGCGACCGTTTCCAGGACCTGGAGGCCGTTGGCGGTATTCACGACCCCGTCGATCCTCTGCCAGAAACGATCCTGCCCGGTACCGGAGCTCCGGGCCAGAACATGCCCTCGGCCTTGCCAATACGTGGCCAGCAGGTCCCGGTTCTCCCGCTGACGCCCGTTCCAGAACGGTACATCGTCGTAACGGATATGCATGACGACCAAAGTATGCGGATGCTGCCGGCTGTAATCCTTGGCCGCAATGGTGTTGAAGACGATGTAATATCCATAGATGTCCATCCCCGGATCGATCTTCTGGTTGGCATCGGGGAATACGGGATCGCGGACCTCCAGGGCCTGTCCCTGCGGAGCGATCCAGCGGCGTGCCCCGAGGGCGGCCAGGAAGAAGGTCCGGAATTGCAGCAGTTCTTCCGCCGTATGCGCCGGGGTCCCACCGTTCTCGATCTCCAGGACCATCCGAAGATAATAATTCAAGAACTCATCTTCGTCCGTGATCCGGCGGCCGGCGGCGCTCCAGGAATGCGACAAGAAGTGACGGTAATCGGCCAGCAGGTCGAGGCCGAAATACTTGCGCGTCCGGACCCAGTCCGTCAGCAGGTTTAACAGACCATCGCTCAAATTGGCATTGAAGACCCGCTGCAGGGAGCCGGCCAGTTGGGAGGCCCGGGACATTTCATTCTCCTCCATAAGGCTCATCGGCCTTAGGCCGTCCTGATCCTCATCGACGAAATAGACCTGCCGGACGGAGACCTCTGCGGCCGGCGCCGCCATCGCCAGGACCAAGACCAGGAGAGCGGAGATGTCCAGCACCAGCAGCATTTGCCCGCTGGTGATCTCAATGAATTTCTTTGCGAATTTCTGGTAAATATATTCCTTAACCGCCGGCAACCCTTCACCGTAAAGACCGCCATTCTCGAGGAACACCTGGGCGATGGCGGCTTCCAGGATATCGCCGCGATAATGGGCCCCGGCGTAGGAACCTTTCAGGTCCGGGGTCTCATCCTTGATCAGTTCCGCCAAGACCCGGTTGCCGACCATCTCTTTATGCCAACGGACATATTCTTCATAAGACGCTTCCAAATGATAGGTATCCCACAACCACTCCGAAATGACAACGCTTAAAAGGGCATCCCCCAGCGAGGAAAGATGGGTCTTATAGAACTGCCCGACCAATCCGGTCTCCCGGAACAAGGTATAGATCGGCGTCCAAATCGTGTTAGGCGCCTGGATAACGGGAAGGCTCGCGGCCGGAGCACCCGCTTTTAAGTTCTGCTTTGCGGCGCGCTTGGCGGCCCGACGGCTCAATTTTTTCCCATCAGAATGACCATTACCGTTGCCTCTGGTATCTTTCTCATAAGCCATGACCTGTTCAAAGATCTCGCGGAATTTCCCCTTCTGCACATTCACCCCGATCTCTTTGAGGAATTTCGCCCTCGCCTCACGGGCCTTCGGAGACTGGTGTTGTCTCCAGGACGCCTTATAGTGAACAAAGGTCCGGCTTCCCGGCGCGGATTCAAAGAGCCCGCGGATGCGGACCGCGAACAGGAATCCATAGATACCCATGTAAAGCTGGATGTCCTTGCGTTCCTTCGACCGCTCCACCGAAGAGGGCCGATATATCCTCCTGGACATGGCCAGGATCGTGACCAACGCGACCTGCTGCAGGGCCAGGGCCAGCAGAGGAACGATCATCATCGCCGATCCGAAGACCCCGGCGCCCATCCGCTCGGAATCGGAACGGTCCTTGGGGCGGGACGCGGGACGCGACCCCGAAGAGCGGCGACGGGATGATCCGGGGCGATGGCCGGTCCAGCGTTCGACATAAGAACGGGCCTTCTTCAACCAACCGTCGAAATTATAAAGTTCCCTTATCTTGTCATCGAAGGCCCGCTTTATCGGGGTCCCGTAGAAGAGAAGGTTGCCGATCGCGATGATGATGAGCACACCCATATCCGGATTTTCCAGAACGTCCAAAGTCCGCGCGTCGAACGGGAACAGGAAGTAGGCGGCAAAAGCGAAGAGGACATAGAACCGGTAATTTATTCTGCCGATCGGCTGAAGGTAGCTATTGTTCCAATGGCGGTACAGCAGGATCGCCAATCCCAGGATCTTCAGGCCGGCCCATAATGCGATCTTGTGTGACTGCGATCCGAAGACGAAGATACCGGTGACATAGATCACTATCAGAACAGATCGGGGAACGCTGGGCATTTCCCGGAAGAGCTTTTCTTCGCGTCGAACGAATCCTTGCAACGCCTGCGGCAAGTTGACGACCTGGGAGAACGCGCGCTTTTGGGCGGCGATCAAAGCGGTGATGCCTTTGACGCTCAGGACCCCCTGCCGGACGGCGAAGGCGGCCGCCGCGGCGATGAGCAGGGCGGCCGCCACGCCGAGGACCAGCAGGCTGGATTCGTCGGTCGTGGAATGCTCTTCACCCCTATCCTCTTCATGGGTGTCTGACCCGTTTTCTTTTGTCTGATCCGCCGCTTCTCCCGGTACCCGGCCAATGAGCTCCTCGATCTTCCAGCTTAAACGTTCCTCAACAAACGCGCCGGCCCGGATCAAACCTTGTCCTTGGGCGCCTCCGTTACCGTCATAGACCGCGGCGACCAACGTCTCGAAAAGTTGCGGGAAATAATCGCCGTCAAGATACG
>JAHFFX010000059.1 GCA_023247755.1 Candidatus Omnitrophota bacterium
CTCTGTTGAATTTCCGCGATCGCCTTTAGAACGATCGGCCGCGCCTCTTCAAACTCCTCGACCAGCGGACGGGCCATCAACCCGCCGAACACAACGATCCCGAATTCATTCCGGAGGTAACGGAAGGCGTTGTCCCGGGGCAGTTGCCGCAGATGCACGAAATCGTAACCATGCGAACGATACCATTCCAGGAAGCGGGGGTTGACCACCACATTATATTTTTCGTGTTTTTCCGGAACGATCCTCCGGGTCCCCCAGAAATCCAGGATATGCAGACCGTCGACAAAACTGAGATAAAAACGGTCGCCGCTTGCTTTCTCTGCGAGCAGAAGGACGGCCTGGTTCATCGGCTGCAGCGCGAACCGGCTCCACCAGAACCTGACCTCGATGGTGTCCCCGAATTCTTCCAGCAACTTTAACGCAGCCACCTGGGCCGATAAGTGGCAACAGATAGGATACCAGCCTTCCAACCGACGAAGCATGGCCTCTTGCAACGCGGGGTTCAGCTCCATCACGAATTTCTGCAGCCTTTGTGCGAATGCCGTTGCCATATCTTCTGCCCGCCGGTGGCGCAAGAGCAGCTCTTGCGCGCGCGGCTGACCCAACGCCTCATACACGGCCAGCCAGGCGGATGGATCGAGATCTTCCGGCAACATCATTGACAACCATTCCTGATAGTCCTCTGGGGAGAGTTTCCGCAAAAGAGCGATCGCCAGCTTCGCCACGTCATAGGAATAGGCGCGTTCCCGCTCCTGCAGCGGCAAATCATATTCGCTCCTCGTTGAACGGATCAAATTCAGCAATTCGGCCAGGGCGCGCTGCCGGTCCAACGCGGCGATGGCCTCGATGGCATGAACGGCTTTTGTGCCGAAATCGTTGAATTCCAACGGGGTGGTCCTTTGCGGGGAAGGAATAAAGGAATGGAGCAACGGATGTAAACGTTCGTACCGATCGCCGGATGATCCGACGGCCCGCATGATCTCGGCGAAGACCTCCGAAGGCAGCCAGAACAGCGCATTATGGATCCGCCGCGTCAATTTTTTCCGGGGGCCGGCCCCGTCCGGCGCGTACAGTTCGGATAATCCCGCCGCTAATTCATGGACCGATATTTCTTTTCTTTTGACCTTACGGGTCAGTCGCCGAATGGTGAAGTAATCAAATCGGACCGCCGCCATGGCGGCCCCCAGCAGCGCCGCCAGCCCGAACGGATCAATAACCAAAAACTTGAGCGATCCCTTCTCATCAGGATTCATGATCTGGGAATTAACGGCCGCTTCCGGAAGGCTCGCTGCAGCGGCTTGTGCATTGCGGTCAAACTGCTTGATCTCAGCTAATAATAATTCCGCATGTTCATGATTCCTGCCGCTCGATCTCGGCGGCAGTGCGCAGGCGACCGCCAATTCGGCTGCCGTCGGCAATGCGGATCCCCGGGCCAGGCTTTCCCTGACCTCTTCGACCACCTCCATCGGGCCTTCGGCCTTATCCGAACGGCGTTGAAGATCCGATTCCCGTACCGCCATCATGACGACAGAAATTAGCAGGATCATGAGGTCAGCCCCGCCGATCATGACGGAAAGCCGCGTCTCGTCCGGCCCTTGGGCGGCTATGTTCAGGACCTCCTGGGCCACATCTCTCGCCACCCACACCCAACCAAAGCGCGGCGGCGTGGTGGATACGAAAACGACCGAGGGCCGGACCCCTTCTTCGATCAGGATCTTATGCAGGAACCGGCTATAGATCGCAATATCCGGTTCATTGCTGGCGTCGGTGTCGATGTTGACGATGGCTTCCTCATGTTGAGGGCGTTGCGGCAGCTGGAAATATGAATGGAACGTCGTTTCACGATAGAATTCCACGCTGCCCATCGGATAAGGGTCGAAATGACCCAACGGCTGCCGGCTCACAAAGTCCTTCGTCAGAAATCCGGCGGAAATGCCCTCGAAATCCCGGCCAGAACGGTGGTAAAGCGAACTTAATCCTTCCTGCTCCAGGTTATGGGTGCGGTGGTCGAAGACCACAATCCTGCGCTTGACGGTCCCATCGGAAAAAGCCCTCTCAAAATTCATCGATCGCAGGACCTTTTGAGCGAAATCCCACCAGCTGCTTAACGAACCATCCCCCTGGTAAGGCGCTCGCAAGGGAATGTAGTCATCCGAATGAAGGTCGACCAGGATCTCGTTATTGCCGGTGGCAGGCACTTCCTTGCGGGCCTGGGCTTCCCTTAAATAAGGGACCGCGAATTTGTGGTCGTCAAAAGCGTAAATACTGAAGCCCCGTCGGGTGCGGATGACCATGTGCTGAACCATCTCGTTGTAAGTTTGATCCAGCTGCCGGATGTCATCGGGGACCCCCAGGATAAGCCGCGGGAAATGCCTGGAACGCCAACTCTGGATGGCCGCGTCCCAAATATAGTTGGCGCTGTCGAATTCATCCAACGCCAGGTTCGCATCGTGGGGACGCGGATAAAGCAGAATATTCTCCGGCGGCCTCTCATGGGAAATACGGTCGGCCGCCGTCGTCGCGAAGGCCAGCGCGCCGAGCCACAGCAAGATGCCCTCCAATCCCACCGGGGATAGAAGCTGGGAAACGCGGGAAGTCCCTCCATTCTTCCCCGCGACGGGACTCTCTGCCGGCAAAGGATACAGCAACTTGAACACCAGCAGCGGATTAATGAACTGGGACAGAATGCTCCGCCCCAGTTGGCCCACGCCCCGATGACCGCTGCCGCTGCCCCAGATCAGCGTATCAACCTTGTCGTCGCTCTGGTTGCGGCCCGCCCGGAACACATCGACATGCAAATGCGGGATATTGCTGGAATTGCGGTAAGCCGCGATGATCTTTGAATCGATCGGCAGGACCGCTGAACTGCTTTTGACGTCATCCATTTTCTTGTTTTCATTGACGTGGATAGTGAACGCGCTGACCTCACCGAGGATCTGGCCTCGAGAGACAACATCGTCTTCTTCTAAAGTAACGCCGTTTAAGTGCACATAGCCGATGGCCAGGCCGTCCGTTCTCACCGTAACGGAACCGTAACCGTCTTCGCTGCGGGAAGAGCTAACGACCCGCCCGTCCGCCACGGACCGCACCGGCGTTCCCTCCGCAGTGAGAATGTCCACGCCGATATGGTATTTTATTCTTCTGCGCGCTTCTTCCAATACATCCCCGTTAAAATGCCAAAGATAGGCCGGGGTGTTCATGTCGATGGGCCAATCCAGTCGGTATTTCCAATGCCTCATCTTTCTGGACAGTCCACCTGCTTGTAAGGCATTGTGGTATCTTTGCACTTCATTGGGCAGCGCCCTTTGCGGATCGCGGAGTGCCGCCGTCGCGAAGGCCAGCGCGCCGGTCCCCGTAAGGACGAAGAATATATTTGCGATATGCAGGGCGATCCAGAGGAGGAGGCCTTCGAGCGAAAGAAGCCCCGCGGACATGGACTCCGCTTGCTGCCTTTCCTTTAACGAGATCTCCTGGAGGAGCTTCTCCAGGTTCTGTCGCCGGGTGCGCAGGCTTTCGAACAAATTGCAGGCCTTTATCTCCTCATAAGACAGGGCCCATTCTTCCCAACGGGCCGCTTGTTCGGCCAGGGCATCCCACTGCCGCAGAATTCCGCCGGAAGCTTCGCTCACATTCCGGACAAAGAGCTGCGGATCCTCATGGGAAAGGCCGAGCTTGAAGGCGACGAAGGCCGCCGCGATCGCCTGCACCGCGGTGATCTCCGCCGGACCGACATTATGATCGAGGTCCCGGAGCCGCTGCAGGAGAAAATGCAATGCGGTGAACCCATCGCGCAGTTGCCGGACGGCTTCCGCCAGAGGGCTCAAATCCCGCCTGACCGGCGCGTTCTTGATCTCCGGCGGAAGCGGAGGTTTCTTATCGACGACCGCTTCACTTACTGCCGGCCGCGGCGCCTCTCCCCCGGCGGAAAGATGCGTCCGGCGAACGCTCCGCTTGCCTTCCTCAAAGAGGACGACGATTCGGTCCACCCTCGCCGCGGACCAGATCTTGGCGACATATTCATGGTACTTGGGGATCAGGGAGGAACGACTTGTGAACAGGAGAATGGACCAGCCGGAAGGCGCGAGCTGACCTCCGAAGGAGGACAGCGGGTAGGGGACCCGGGATTGCAATCTTTCCGTAGAAAGATATTCAATGCGCTGGACCGAAATTCCGTGCTGCTTGAGATATTTTCGCGTGGCGGCGGCCTCTTTCGGGAACAATACTTCCCCATCGAGGCGCTGAGCGTCATCGGTCACGATCTCCGACATCGCGAGAGCCGCCGTCGCCAAGACCGCCAACAACAGGATGAACATATCGGGCGAAAGGAGCTGCGCGAAGTTTTCGTGCCCCAGCCGTTCAATCATTTTCTGCACATCATAGACAAAGATCGCGTTCGCCTGTCCTCCATGGATGTCTTCCGGACGCGAACCTTCGATCAGATAAAGATATTTGGCCCCGTATTTCTTATGCGTATATCTCAAGATCGCATCCCCCCACCGATCAATATGAAAATGCGCAAAGTCGGCGAACGAACCAAGGTCAAAACGAAAATAACGACGGATCTCTTCATCGGTCAAAGACGGGTCAAGGGCTCTCTTTTTTAACGCGTCAATCTTTTCTTGAGAAACATCGAAGCCAAAGAAATTCTTATAGGTCTCAAAACTTAACAGCGGAAGGACCTGCCCGGGGACAATGCCGTTGGCTTCTTTAAAGACCCGCCAAACCTTTTCGGCATCGACCGGCCTCTGATCCTTCGAGTATTTCGCCAGAAATTCAGGATTGTGGAGAATATGATTCAGGAAGAACTCTCCGCGGCTATAGGGCAAGACCTCTTTAATGCCCAACAGGTGAGCCAGCTTGGCCGTGGCATAAATCATGGGCCTGGCCAGCTCACGGATCTCTACCTCATAGGGATCGGAAGCAACGGAATAATCGATGATCACATACCCGGCGCTCTGATGATAGGCCGCTGGGTCATGGGCCGGGGCGATACGATCGTACCTCTGGGGGAATTGATCTTTCCTGACAAAGCTCATAAAAATATGCCCCAGGATTTCGCCGCTTTCGCCGCGGACCATAATGACGGGATTCGCGTGAGCGGTCATTCTTGGCGTAATCTCTCCTCGCGGGATATCGATATGGTTGAAGAACCGCCAACCCTCCTCCTCAATGCGGACCACCTCTCTTACCTCGGGCCCGTTATGCGCATCGAGCATTTCTAACCGGATAGTCAAGGATTGTTGGTTCTTCTTATCATCTTGATAGCGGTGGATGACCTCTTCTTCATAATCGGGCAGGCCGGTTTGCGGGTTAAAGCGGGAGAATTTCTGAACCGCCATGGCCAATCCCGCGGCCATCCACACCAGCAAGATCCCGACATCGGCCGTGATGATTGATTGCCGTTCTTCCCGCCCCCGGGAAAGCTGTCCGTCCTCCTTTTCATAGAGCGGTTCGAGGATCAGCAACGGATTGACCAGAATGCTGGATTCTTCGTTATCGAACTCGCGCAGATACGCGTCTATCAGGGCGGCCTCGGGACTATCGTAACTTTCCCGATGCGGCCAGACCTGCAGCCATATGAGAATATCATTGACCTCCTCATCTGAAAGATGAACCGGGGGCTGGTGAACCTGCAGATGCAAATGATCGATCCGCCAGTCTCTCTTCAGGATCTTCTGGTCCATGGGAAGTCGCCCTGGACCCCACTGAACATTGTTGAGATCTCGGTCTACGAAGAACGGGGCAACTTTTCCCAAGATGTTCCCGGCCTCGATCGGCTGTCCTTGTTTCACTTGAATTTTTACCAGATGAACGTAGCTGATGACCAGGCCGTCCTCCGAACGCACATCCACGTAGCTCCACCAGTAGCCATGTTCGACCTTGATCACCTTCCCCGGGTAAATGGCTTGCACCGCTGTGCCGGGGCGGACCAGAATATCAATTCCCAAATGTTGATAACCCGTCCCGTCCTCGAACACTATTTCGTCACCGTGCAGATGGAACAGATAAGGCCGTTGCCTGGCCTGACGCATATCGACGGGCCAGTCCAAGGCGTGCCTCAGATGTTCCAGGCGGCGCGGCAGCCGGAATGCCTGATATTCATAAATTCCCAGTTCCCTTAAACGATCAACGATGGTCCGGTGCTGTTCCGATCGATTGACCTCTCGTAAAGCGTTCAAGTAACGCATCCGCTCGTTGGGCAACGCCTGCCGGGAATTCCGGATCGCCGCCATCGCCAAGGTAAGCGACAGGCTTGCCAAAACACCGAACAGTTCAAGACCCGGCAGGATCAAGTGTTCTGTCCCCAAATTATCTTTCTTCTTTTGGCTGATACCGGACCCTCTGTGCAAAGCCGTCCATTCCTCCCAATCCCTCTCTTGCTGCATATCTTGAATAAGTCGCTCCAGTCCTTGCGACAATAATCCCGGCTTGACGGTTCCGGGACGCGTGGAAGAACTGTTCCAGCGGGTTACCCCGCGCCAGATCTGATAATAATAGAAGGTCTTCCCTGACTTGATTCTGCGACGGGAGATCTCTCTAACCCTGATCCAAAGTTCTTCCCGTAAATCATTTTCGTCGGCCGGATGAGGGTGTGGAATTTGCAACTTGTAGACCGGCGATCCCCCCCAGTTCTCCGCAAGCACGGAAATATGCATCGACCCCAATTCCGGGTGGCCGGCAAGCAGATCCTTAAAAGCTTGCCGGACGTCGGGATCCCTGATCGCTCCTAATTCTTTGTTCGCAAAGGCCGCCATCGCCAACAACGGTAAAACGACCAGCGCCAAATCGAACGTGAGAAAGCGAAGATCGCTTCTCTGCTCTATCGGCCATCGGGCGGCATATTGCTGTATGGCTTGTAATTCTAAAGCGGTGACCAGGCCTTCCAGTTCGACAAACTCCAAGCGGTCTAAATAGACCTCAAAGATTTTCGCTTCCCTATACCATGTTGCCGGGAGTGACGACTTGGGGGATCGGTTCAAGCGTTGCTCCAATTTCTCAAAAAATTCAACGGAACGATCGGTGACGCTCATCGTGACCCTTTGGCTACCTACGCGCTTGAACCAACTGAGCATGAATCGCATGATTTCAAAAGAGAACGTATCTCGAAACTCTTTATCCGGCATAATAATGGAAAGATTCTCCACATTATTATCGCTGTCCATAAACACATAGACCTCAAGCGGGGAACTCACGGTCTGCAAAGTCATGCCGAACGACCCTTCCATTCCTAAATCTTTCATTTCGGTAATTCCTAAGATGACCTTCCGGGCTTCGGGATGAATGGGAAGGTCCTGATAAAAGTCCTGACTGATGAAGGGTTTTTGTTCCGACATCGCAAAGAGCGTCATGACGAATACCGACAAGAGCATTCCCTCAATTCCCACGGATGAAAGAAGCCGGAAGGCGCCGACCTCCGGCTCACCCCGGATCACGCCTTCCATCACCGTATAAAGATCCTGAATCCTCTGGTAATGTCTCGCTAGATCCTCTTGATCGCCGGCGGTAAATTTGACAACTTCGAATCCACGCTCGAGGAAGGTGGCCTCCGTAAGATTTTCAAGGCGTTCCTCGATCCACCGCTGATCCTGGACCTTGATCGGACGGTCCGGCAAGCTCTGGTTCAAAATAGAGAAATAGCTCAGGCGATTGCGTGTCGTCAGCGGCGATTCCCGGCCGCTCTCGGTGTAATGCAACCTGACGCTTCCCAAAATAGCCTGCAGATACGGTTCATAGGCCGATTCGCCCCCCAGTGTGCGCGCAAACCGGTCGGCGAGGATCTCGGCGCGCCCGACAAAAAGACGTTGACCGGTCATGATCTCCTTTAAGGAAACCGGAGGCTTTATCCTTTCATTTCCCTTTACCACCATAAGACCGGCAAGGATGGCCAGATGGCCGAACTCATGCCCGATCGCATTGATCAGGTACTCTTTCATAAACCTGCTCTTTAATATGGTCAGCACCCGGGGATCATCAATGAGGACCATCAGGACCTTTTTCTTCCGGTCGAAACGTATGCCGAAATCGGGCGACTCAAGAAAAGCCGGAATGTCCATTTGTTTAAGACGCCCATGGAATTCGATGCGCCGCTGGGTATGTTCGATGATCAGCAAGGCCCTGATCAGGGTCGTTTCGAGGATGTTCTGCTTACGCAGCCAATCGCGCAAGAACGCCACATTCTTGTCTTTCATCACGCCGCGATCCGGATCGAAGAGGACCCTTCCTTTCAAATTCCGTATAAGGAAACTCGGTCGTAAAGGAGCCTCTTTCTTAAAGAGGTCTTCGAGGGTTTCCGGCACCTTAAAATGAGAGAGCGGTCGGTACTGTTGTGCAGCCGCCATCGCCAGCCCCGTAGAGATTAAGAATAAGTTTCCGATATACGGGGCCAGGGCCGCCAGCAGCAGGACGATCCCTTCGAATGAAAGGATCTGGGCAGAGTAAGATTGTCCCCGGTCGGCCCCAGAATCGCCTTCATCCTTTCGTACTCTCCTGAATAAAATCCTTCGCATTGATTCAAAGTGGGCGTGTCCCAGAGGGACGATGATGTCCTCATGATGGGTCTTCATATAGCGATAGATAACACCGGCGCCTCTTGAGCTCCGCTTCCGATTGTTCTTTATAGACGCTTTCACGGCCTGGATTCCGCGCTGGACCAGCTCCCGCAAGGCTTCATCCTGATGGAGAAAATGCTCACGAAGGGCCGCGGCCGCGGCTTCAGCAGGAATCTGCTCCGTCCCGACATTGCTGAACAACTTCCAGGCGAGCCTCACTTCGGATGATTGATTTCTCAGCGCCCGATCAACTTGCCCGATGATCTGATATTGCTGCAGGGTCTCCAGCCTGAATTTCGCCGAATCCCAGGCCCTGATCTCGAGGTTCGGACGCAAATGGGCATACTTATCAAAGGTTAGAATGGTGAAGACCGGGTCCCAAACAAGGCTGGATACCGCTTCGGCGGTCGCGAGGCCGACATTGCTGTCCCGCATGTTGTCAAAGAACACCGCATAGGCCTGCCGGTAATATTGCATGACCGTTCCTAATTCTTCCCGGCTGACCTCAAGAAAAACAACAACCTTTTTGGTTTGAGCGAGGGACTGGATGTACCCGAGAACGGCGGTTATATCTGGCATGGCTTTGGCGTTGCGCAAAAGAAGCAATTCGACCAATGGCCCAAGGGAGGATCGACGCTGGCCAAACAGGAACTCTGCCATTGACTGAGTTTCCGCCGGATCGGCATGAAAGGAACCCAAAAGATGAGCGGATTTAATTTGATCGGTGACCATGGCCAGCACTATGGCTAACGGCAGCGCCCCCAAGATCCCCTCGAGCGAAAGGAACTGGAGGGGTGCTGAATCTTTCGGCTTCTTTTCGAGAAGGCCTTGAGCTTCCGTCATTAACTTTCGGTTTTGGTTGGTTATGCCCGTTTCCTCCAGGACGCTCAATCGGAAGTTGACCATCTTCAAGAATTGCGTCAGCCGTAACTTAATGATGATCTCCAAAGCTCTTTCCTGGACCTTCCAGCGTTTGTCCTCCAGTGCTAAATTCAGATATTTATGTAATTGGCGATGTTGCTTCTTAGCAAGCAGCTGGTCGAGAAATTCCACCGCGTCCAAAGGCCTTAACGAATTGAATTCTTTCCGGGAACGGAGCTGCTGCCGGTTGATGGCCAGGCCGACGATGACCAAAATTAAAACAATCGTTAACGAAGCCAGCGTGATTATGCCCTTGGCGTAAGGAATAACGGCGAATGCCGAGAATACATCGCGGATCAATTCTTTCAGATCATGGGCAAAAGCACCGGTTCTTTGCAGCGCACCTGCTAAACCGATCACAGCGATCCCAAAGGGTGAAAAGAGATGGAATGAATGGGAATGGGCGTCCCGCCCCGCGGTAAGGTCCCTAGGACCGATTTTGTGCAGCAATACGATGGCCATCGCGATCAATACGATCGCCAATAATAAGGATCCTGCCGATAACCCCAATAGTGTATTTTGTTCTCCCTCCGCCGGCTTTGACCGGCGGGCATATTCCCGCAGCGACCTGGCCATGCGGTCCCGCTGCTGCCGGTTCCACGCCTCGCTGATCCGATACCGTCCGGCAAAAGCGCTCAACGCCCTCGCCTGCTCATTCTCGGCGACGGCCTCACCGATCGCCAGCAGTTCCTGGACCGCCTCATCGGCAAGGCCGGTCAAGGAAAGGCCCAGCATGTTTTCGAGATCCGAACGGACCGCCGGGGTGATCTCCAGACCGGACCGAGGGATCGTCTTTTCTTTCTTTGCGGGTTTGCTTTCCGGCTTCACCGTAATGGTGGGACCCTCCTTGCTTAATAGCGCGGAGGCGGCCTGCGCGGCACCCGTCAATTCGCTGTCCGCCGACGATTGTTCCACCTTAAAGACGGCGATCCGGGAATAATCATTGTCCAGCAGGATCTTGCGGACCCGCTCGACCACCTGCTGTCCGAATTCGCCGGGAATCGCCAGGAAGTACACGAGTCCGCCTTCCATCTTCCTGACCATCTGCGGCGACCACAGGTCATATTTGAGGACGGGGTCATCCTGGATCCTTTTCCAGATTTCTTTGACGCCGTAAATCTCGCCCTGATACATTTGAATGATCTTCTCGGCAAGGACATCGGCCAGGAATTCCCGCATCGCAATCACCACTTTCGTGGCCCGGGCCAGGTCGTGCTCCGGGGTATCGTTCCAGTTGAGCGGCTCTGTGGTCTCCCGGCTCTTGAGCAGATCGCTCAATAAGAACCCGGAGATCTCTTTGCCCGGATTGGCCGCCTGAATGCTTGCGAAGACAGGATGGCGTCCTTGCTCCTTCAGATAATCGTCCACGTCTTTCAAAATACCCAAGATCCGGACGATCGAGAAGTCGCGCAGCATGAAGAAGTCAAGCTCCCGGTGCACGCGGTCCACGTGATAGCGCAGGGGGATCCGGTCCTCTTGCACGTCGCCCGAGATATCGATCCACTGCACCGCAATACCCATCCCGCCGATCTGATGGTGTCTTCGCTGCGCCGGCAGATACGTGACGTTGCCGCCATGCAACAGCTCGATGTGCAGCCGGTCCGTACCGCGTTCGCCGCGGATATTCATGGCGGCGGACCCCCAGCTGGTCCCGGATATTTCAATGCTGATCAGGATCTCCTCGGTCATCATCACTTTCCTCAAGCGGGCGATGATGTCCCGGGCGTTGATGACCAGGTTATGCCCGTGCGCAAAGTTATCGTTGATCACCCGTACTTGAGGCGGCTCGGAAGAGGTCGCGCATTGAGCCACGTTCTGCCTTTGCCAGATGATCCGCATGCGATTTTCATAGGCAGCTCTGATGTCGAACCTTTCTCCGGTCTTGAGCTCCCGGTCGAGGCGGCCGATCTTCTTCTCACCCGAACCCAGAACAATGATCCCTTCATCGACGAATGTAGCGAGCGTCGATACCCCCACCTGCGGCAGCACGCGCAGATGCTTAGGCAATCCCGGCAACGTCTCCCTCAAGAATTGTTCAACCTGTCGGGCCACATTTTCCACAAATCCATCGATGGTCACCTGCGGGTTCTTCTTATCGTCATACTGGGCCAACTCGGCCGTCTTGACGCGGAACGGCGGCCGGTCATGGTCCCGGGGATCCTGCACATAAACACCCAGGATGTTAAGGTCCTTGTCCAGCAGGACAAAATCGATCTTGACCCCCGTGCCTCCGACGCCCACGGCCAGCCGGACATAACTGGCCCGCGGAAGGATCGGGTTCTGGCCCTTGTCCGGTTCCTTCGTGCGTTTCTCGCTCTTGACGATCTCGGCGCGGGCCTCCTGCACCAACTGGACCAGGAGCCGTTTTAATTCCCTCAACTGTTCATCGGTGATGTCCACCGGGAAGGTGATGCTATAGCGCAGGAGGTTGTGCTGCGTCGATCGGATCTTCACCTGGCCTTTTTGAGAGTTCAATTCGATCACCAGAGGGCGCCGGTTGGGCTGGCCGTAACCGACGGCATCCCAGAGGTCCCGGGCGAGATAGAGCCGGGTCTGGAAGAAATCCAGATCGTCCTCGCCCCGCACGGCGAGGAGAATGTTAGCCCCGGCGATCTCATAGATCCGGTATTGGTGGAAATAATCCGGCCCCAGGGAGAAGCGCCTTTCGATCTCCACCCGGCGCGCCGTCCGTGAAGGGAAATCCACATACGCCGGATAGGCCAGATCGATCGTCCGTTCATGCGATCTCAGATGAAGTTCGGCGACGTAAGTCGCATGCGGGGCGATCCGCCGCATATGCGTGCCAAATTGCCGGGCGAGGTTCTGTGGAATGGAACGGGTCCCGTTGGGGCCGACCTCAAGGCTTACCAGCATCCCCAGGAAGGTCTCCTCAAAAGAGGCGAGCGTTTCTCCCTTATGCATGGAACGGGTTATAAAGGTGGGAAGCTTGTTGAACAGGTCGACGAAATGCAGTCCGCGGTGGGCCTGCTTTGCGGCAATCATCTGGCGGGCCAAAGTTGATCCGGGCAGAAGGCGATACAAGAAAATCCTGGCCCGGTTGGCCGCCACAAAGAAATCATCCGCGGATTTCACCGCCCCTAAAGCAAGCACCGGGGCCTCCAGGATACGATCGATCCCGTAACTAAATTCATCATCGGCGGCCTCCGTTACCAGCATCCTCGTCAATTCGGGATTGAGCGAATACGTCAACTCACTGTTCACCCACAAGAGGAAGAGCGGACGCCCGCTCGTCGTGCGCACGTTCCAGATGTGTCCTTGCACCAGCCCCACGCTCATTTTGATCAGACTGCGGAATTTCCATTCCCCTTGGGCCGTCAGGTCCATGTCCCAGAAATTGGCGACCCCGCGAGCCGACATCCCGATCAGGGCCAGGTGGGAAGCCAGGTGTAGATCGCCGGTCATATAGGGATCCGATCCCGGGATGCGGTGCAGCACAACGCCTTCTTCCCCGTGCAACTTCCGGCGGTAGAGTTTGAGCTTACTTTGCTCCGGCGAAGAGGTAGCAGGGGCCCAATCCAGGACC
>JAHFFX010000176.1 GCA_023247755.1 Candidatus Omnitrophota bacterium
AGATATTCAAAACCTGCGTCCCTGGCACGAATCGTCCCGGCTTTCCTTCGGACCTATAAAAGCGATCAAGAAAAAGCCGGGACTGTCCCGGTTTTCTCTAATTATCTTGTAAATCAGAGGAAAACCGGGACGAACGGCTTCGGCCGTTCGCCAGAATTCCAAGTTTAACGTCCCTGGGCCGAATCGAACGGCCGACCCTCAGCTTAGAAGGCTGATGCTCTATCCAACTGAGCTACAGGGACAAATTTCCACAACATTTTTCCCGGAAGAATTTGTCCCAGTCCCCGAGCAGCAGCGAGGGGACAGGGACAAGATTACACAATTTGTTCAAAAGGACCCCACCATCGGCAGGGGCGAGGACAGGGACGATCTTGTAATTTAATATTCGCGCCCATCGTAACAAATTTCACCATGACTGTAAAGCCTCATTTGGCGCATTCTGCGATCCCGGGGCGCCGCCTTCGGCGGCGCCCCCAGAACAGGCCCCTCCTGCGCCGTTCAATTTTCCAACCCCGCCCTATGGACTGCGTTATTTTTGTGTTATCTTAATATTTAACTTACTATCGTTAGAAAGGGCAAACCCTTGCAAAGAACTCACCCCGGCACAGAAGCTCTTGCGACCACGACCGAAACCATCTTGGACCGCTGGGCCCTGGCCTTGACGGGCCTGACGTTCGCCCTTTGGAGCATAGTTCTTACGATAAAATATTATTCCCTCGGATACCAGGACTGGGATCTGGCGCTGTCCTCCCAGACCCTCTGGACAATTAATCATGGCTCAATGACCCCTTCGCTGCTGGGGATGAGCTTCCTCGCTAACCACGCCGAGTATATCGCCTTCCTAGTGGCTCCCATTTACAAGCTCCTGCCGCATCCTTTAACGCTGCTCCATCTGAAGATCCTTTCCTACATGACCGGAGGACTGCTGCTCTACCGGCTGGCCCGCTCGCTCCTGACGCCGGGACTGGCCATTCTGGTCCTGGCCCTGTTCTTCCTCCATCCGGCCAACATTTTTTCGCTCCTGCATGAATTCCATTTCGAAAGTTTGAGCATCGGGTTGCTTTTGGGAATGTTCTATTTCTACCACCACAAAAAACTGGTCCCCTTCCTTATAACCGGCATCGTGGCATCGCTCATCAAGGAAAACATGCCGCCGGTCATTGTGACCTTCGGGATCTTCGCGCTGTTCGCGCGGGACCGCGACCGCCGGTTCTGGGCGGCGCTCCCCATCCTCTACGGGTTGCTGGCCGCGTACCTGTCCCTTTTCATCATTCTCCCGGCTTTCCGCCGGGGATTGTATTCTCCCAATCAATTCCTCTATATCTACTCCGGGTTCGGCAGGACACCGGCCGAGATATTGCTGAACGCGCTTCTCAAACCTTCCCAAATCCTTCAAACGGTCCTGCTTCCCAAAAACCTGCAATTCATCAACGATGTCTTCGGACCGCTGGGCTACCTCTCGTTCTTAAGCCCGCAGATCCTCTTTCTCATCCTGCCGGTCCTCCTGCAGATCCTTTTAAGTTCCGAGGGCGCCAACTTCCATAATATCCTCTACCACTATCCGGCGACGGTCGTTCCGTTCGTGTTCCTCGCCTTCATTTTCAGCCTGCGGACCCTTCGGGAAAGATTGGATAGCTGGCTGTTTCGCACCCTTATCGCCGGCCTTTGCCTGATGTCCTTGGTCTGGGTGCCGGCGAACATCCTGCGGGCCGTTGCCCAGACCAGGAGTTATGACCGAACGGACATTTATAAACGCTGGGCAATGATCCGCCAAGTGCCGCCGGATGGCGGAATCCTGACGACCTTTGGCTACGACGACCCGCTCTCCAACCGCGGCCAATTATATTCCATTCTGAATGTGGTCCAAGGGACCGCCGGGCTATCAGGAAGACCCTGGGTCCTTCCCCCGGAAGTTCGCTACTGCCTTTTGGATATGGAGGACGGTTGGATAAAGACCAAGATATTCCAGGGAGGGGAAGGCTTCCGGGATCGAATCCGGAACTTCTTTAGCGCATATCCCTGGGACATCCGTGCCGCCCTAGGTGACCATTTTCTTCTGGAACGATCCTCCGCCGCAGGGTTCCCCCTTTCCGACCTCGTGCGCCGGAGCTTCACCCCCATGCTCTCGCAAGCTCCCTCCGTGACGTTCACCATCGGCTACAGCGTCCAGCTTCTTAGGATCGAACAGCTTCCGGAACTATGGCCGGACCGCGTGCGGCTCCGCTTCTGGTGGAGATCCCTGCGCGATCAACAGCGGACCTTCGGGATGAGATTGCGTTACCGGAACGATCACGGACGCGAGGTCTCCCAGGCAAGACGCATCGGTTACATGCTGAACCCGACCAAGACCTGGAAAAAGGACGAATACATTGTGGAAGATTACTGGTTACCCGTTAATGATCTTAAGGGCGGCGAACGCTCGCTGGATCTGTCGTTCGCTGACATCGACAGCGGGGCGGCCTTGCCGGTTACGGCAACCTCCCCGCAGATGCAGGACGGACCGAAATCCTTCAGCGAGACCATCATCAGGCATAGAATATTCATCGAGCAACCCCTATGAGCCAGCAACCCATCAAGCTCAGATTCTTCGCGGCCTGGCGCCGGCTCGACGTCTTCGATAAAACGGCCCTCGCCCTGGCCGGGGCCTTCTTTGCCTTCTGGACCTTCATCCTGAGCCTCAAATACTTCAACCTGAAATATTACGACTGGGACCTGGCGCTTTACGCGCAGGCCATGTGGGACCTCTGCCACGGAAGGCTCTATTCATCGCTGTTCGACATGAATTTCCTGGCCAACCATGCCGAGTACATCAGCTTTCTGCTCATTCCGCTCTACGCCGTTTTTCAGCATCCCTTGACCCTTATCTTCCTAAAGGTCGGCTCCTACGCCGCCGCCGGTTTCGTCCTGTATCTGATCGCCAAGCCGGTTCTGCCGCCCTTGCTGTCCTTGATCTTCGCGTTCCTGTACCTCGCATTTCCGGCCAACCTGTACGCCCTGCTGTACGAATTCCATATCGAGAGCCTCAACATGGTGTTTCTTTTTCTTCTCTATTATTTTTTCTCCCGCGAACGATTGGTCCCCTTTTACATCACGGCCTTCCTCATCGCCCTCATCAAGGAGAACATGCCGCTCGTCGTCATCGCCTACGGTATTTACGCGCTTTTCGCCAAGAAGGACAAACTCCGCTGGGGTGTGGCGCCGATCCTTTTCGGGGCAGGCGTCTTTTCCCTGGCCATGTTCGTCATCACCCCGGCGCTGCGGACGCAACAGGGTTTCAGCGATCCCAATGTTTACCTGTTCCTTTACAAGAATCTCGGCGACACGCCGATCGAAATGGCCAAAACCGCGGTCTTCCATCCGGAAAAAATCCTCGGGATACTCGCCGAGCCGACCCGTTTGAAATACCTGAGCGAATTCATACGGCCGCTGGGCCTCATGCCGCTGTTGAGCCCGCACATCCTGTGGTTGGGAGCACCCATTCTCTTGCAGCATTTGCTGAGTTCCGCCTTTCAGACCCAAACCGTCTTCTACCATTATGCCGCGACCCTCGCCCCCTTCTTTTTTCTGGCGGCCCTGGAAACCCTCAAAAGGGCGAGAAGAATGAGACCCCCCATCTTCTACGTAACGTTCATCACCATCATGCTGTGCGCGATCATCAACATCGGCATCTACCGGGGAAGCATCCAGAGAAGGATCGCCCGCATCGAAAACCCCAACAAGGACGTCCAATGGGACATGCTCCGCCAGATCCCGCCGGAAGGCAGCACCATCGCCACTTTAAGTTTTCTAAGCGCTATGGCGCACAAGGAAGAACTCTACTCCTTTCTTACCGTCGCCAACGGCCATCACGCGCTCTCCGCAAGAACGCCTCTCCCCCCCGCGAAGATATCCAACGCGCTCATCGACCTTTCCGATCCCTGGATCATCGACAAGATCGCGTACGAACAGGACCTGGAAAGTATTCTGAGAATGCAGACCTTCCTGTCCCAAGGATGGAAGATCAGGGATATCGCTGGCGACCTGCTCTTGCTGGATAAAAGCGCCAACGCCGATTTTCGCCTAATCGAGCGCTCCGAGCAACCGTTCTTGCCGCAAGATCCGGCCGACACCGTGCTCATCGCCGATCGGCTGCGGTTCCTGAAGTACACGTCGGAAAACATCCCATCCCCCGGACGCCAGAACGTATTGCGGCTCGATTTCTACTGGAAAGCCGAGTCAAAGCTGTCTACCGTGTTCGGCATGCACCTGCGATTGAACCGAAACGGCCAGGCCGTGCTGGACAACGACCGGATCATCGGATATGCCTTGATCCCCACGATCGTCTGGCATTCCGGAGAATATGTCAAAGAGACCTATTATCTTTATACGCGAGACCTGGCCCCCGGCCCGTATGAACTGCAGGTCCATTTCGTCGAGTTCATCGATCAAGCCCCTTACCGGGTGAACTGCCCATCCTTGCAGGCTCCCTATGCTTGCCGGGAAGGGAACATCGACCTCGGGTGGATCACAGTTCCCCGGCAACGGCGGGATGCGATCACCAAGGATACGGAATAAAAACCTTCCGATCGCCGGACGAAAGAAGAATCCATGTGTTAGAATATCCCCAAAATCCGTCGAACCGAGTTCCGAAACGCGGCCATCACCCCAGAGAGGACCGAGAACATCAACTCCTATGAATAATGTTGCGTTCAACCGCTACGAGCAGGCGATCCTGGGCCTGAAAACGCTCGACGCGGATCTTAAGAACCGCCTCTGCGAAATCCTGCGCTCCGTCCGGACCGCCAACCCCCAGCCGAACGCGCATCGCCAGGCCATCTGGGACACCTCCTCCACGATCATCGGTCCGGCGTTCTTCTTCTTCACCCTTTGGGTCCTGCAAGAGGCAAAAA